>JAZBPT010000275.1:0-15479 GCA_036351755.1 Wenzhouxiangella sp.
GACGCCTATACCACCAGCCTGGAAATGAAGCGAAACCTGGGAGAGGAACAGCTCGGCAGCACCCTCAACAATATCGCCGACCTGCTGACCGACCTCGGTGATCTCGAACGAGCGGAGCGCTACTACCAGCAGGCCCTCGAAAATCATCGAGCGGCCGGCGCCATCCATCACGTGGCGCACAGCACGGAAAGCCTGGCGCGACTGCTGGCGGAGCAAGGCCGCAGCGATGAAGCCATGGCAGCGGCCCGGGAAGCGCACGCCACCTTCAAGGCGATGGACAGGCCGCCGGACGAAGTCCGCACCGCAACGCAACTGGCCGCGATCGCCGCGCAAGGCGAACGCCCCGAAGCAGTTCAGCGCTGGCTCGAGACCGCACGCGCGACCGCCACACTGGCCGATATCGACCTGCCGCCGGGCTGGTACGCAATCGAGGCCGGCCGGCTGGCCGAAGCCGGCCGGACCGATGCGGCACTGGCACTTCTCGAGAGCGCCCTGGAGAATGCCTCGGCCTGGCCGGGCGACCGGCGCCTAAGGATCCTGGAGCAGGTCGCCGAGCTTCACGAGCAGAGCGGCAACCTCGAGGCGGCACTGGCCTGGTTTCGGCGCTTCAACACCGAAAGCCTGGACCGGGTACGGCGCGAACGGGACCGGGAGCTCAACCGCAGCCGGGTGCTTTTCGAGGTTTCGGAGAAACAACGCGAGATCGAACGGCTTGCGGCCGACAACCGCATGCAGGATCTGGAACTGGCCAACCAGAGGAACCGGTCGGCCCTGATCGCCATGGCCGGCGCGACCGGCATGGGGTCGATCCTGCTGGTGGCGGTCGGGCTGCACCGGCGCCGCAACCGTCGTGAAGCCGAGCGCCGCGAGCGCCTGCAGCAGGTGATCGAGGGTTACAAGGCCTCCGCCCGGGCCTTGCGAACGTCTCGCGAGCAGCTGCAGCAGCTGCTGGACATGGGAGCGGACGCCTTGCTGAGCCTGGACGCCAACGACCGCATCGTCTTCGCCAACCAGGCGGCTTGCCGCCTGCTGGAGCTGGACTCCCTGCCCGAAGACAGCACGCTCGACCAGCTGTTCGGTGAAGGCACCTGGCAGCGCCTCCAGGCCGAGCGCCGCGACGTCGCCGTGACCACGGGCCGCGGCGCACCACTGCGACTGGATCTCGAGCCCCTCAATCTCGAGGAGGAGTTTCAGGTCGTCAACATCCGCACGCCCGACCAGCAGCCGCACGCCGCCGAAGAACTGATTCCCCTCATCAACCGTCACTTCTCCCGCATCCAGTCCTTTGGGAGCGTGCTTCAAGCCGCCCTCGAGCAAGGCGGCATCCAGGGCGACCTCTACCAGCGCTGGGCGTCGATCGACGGCGACCTGCAGTTGCTCTCCGAGCAGCTGCAACCGGTGCAGCAGGACATTCGCGGGGAGTTCAGGCAGGACCTGGTCGAGTTGATGGCCGACAGCCTGGAGACCTGGGAGCGTGCGACCGGCAAGACGCGGGTCGACCTGGCCGAAAGCAGCGGCATCTGGCGCGTGACGATCGACGAGGGTCGGCTACGGACGCGGGCGATGGACCGTTACCTGAGCCTGGCGCAATTACCGAAGCAGCCCCGCTGGCGGGAAGTGCTGCGTACCGCCTACTTCGTGCTCGGGGAGTGTGCGGGCGAAGACGACGGGCGCATCGAGGCCGGAATCGAGAAGGTCAAACGAAACGCACGGAGACTGGGGCTGGCCTGAAGGCGCAGCCCCGTCCCGTCCCCGTCAACGTACCGGATCGACCGGTTCGCCCGGCCTGAGCGGCTCGAGCACGACCGGCTCGCAACGAACGCACATGGCGCGCAGTCCCATTCGCGCGCGGTAGCGATCGTGGTGCCTTTCTTCGTCGTTGAAGGCCTCCGGCCCCTCTGCGATGTGGATGACCGTGCCGTGATCGGGATGCGTGGCGCCCTCGAAGCGTACGACAAAGCCGTCGCAATGACCGGTGGCCCTCGAGTTCACTATGCCCCAGTCGTCATCGAACTGCCCACAGGTCCTGGTGCCGCTGCCGGCCGACTGCGATGATGAGCAGCTGTCGCCGCCGCTTTCCCGTTCCTTGCGGACGATCCGCGCCAGCGTCTCACCGTCCCAGGCGAACTCCTCGACGACGACCAACCGGCCGTTTTCCGTGCACCAGTCGGGGTGTTCGAGCGGGTTGTGAGCCGCAACGGGTGCAGCCAGACTCGCCGACAGCAGGGCGGCCGCGATCGTCAAACAGCGCTTCGACGGTCGATGCATTGCAAGGTCTCCGTTCTTTGGGACCTCCAATCCTAGGCCAGGGAGCCCCGTGGGGCAGCAATATTTGCGGGACGTTTTGGGAACATCCGGCCCAAGACCTTTCCATTCAACAACTTGCAGCGACCCGCCGGGGGCGGACCAACGCGGGAAGAAGCAGGTGTCCCCCTTTCATCACCACTATTGCCTGGCCGAAGACATCGTCCGGAGGCAGTGTGGATCGTGGCCGTCGTCCGGCGGCCCCGGCGCTTGCCGGAGACACTCAAACCAGTGGAGATCAATGATGAACAATCGACATCGCTTCCTAGTCGCCCTATTCCTGATCGCGGCCAGCACCATGGCGGCTGCCGTTCCGCCTTCCGGCACGGGGGGCGGCTACTTCGGCACCGCCTGGTTCACCAACGGTCAGGGTATGGTGGTCGGTCCCTACTCGACGTGGTGGGAGTGCGACCAGGCCTTCCAGGACGCCCTCGACTACAACGTCAACGTTCGCGGCTGGACGATCGAAACCATGAATCCGTGCAGCTACAACCCGCCGTTCCCGATCGCCGCTCCGAACCACGAACTGAGCTTCGATATCGACGACAGCGATCCGGACACGAGTCTGGAAGACGCGCGGCGGATCATCGAAAAGGTTCGACGCTTGCGCGAAACCTACATGATCGACGAATACGAAGCCGAACTGCGCAGGATGAAGTAATCCGCGCCTTGCCCGGACCGGCCGACTCGGCCGGTCCGGCTCTCCGCTTGTACGTTAGAGAAGCACGAAAGACTCCCACTTTTCCCCGCACTGTGCTATTGTGCTCCCGCGCTCGGTCGTTGCGACCCCTGCAACGAACACAACGATCGCCCTCTCGCGGATTGATGGGATCAAGACGGTCCCGGCCAAGGCCTCTCCCCGATTTGTACCTCCCCCGAAACTTCCGGGGATATTGCATGCCTTGGCCCGACTCAAGGACCAAAAAAATGAAATTCGATTCCCTCGGCCTCAAGGCCGAACTGCTGCGTGCCGTCAGCGAGCAGGGCTATTCCGCCCCGACGCCCATCCAGGAGCGCGCCATTCCCTTCGTAATGGAAGGCCGCGACGTGATGGCCAGCGCCCAGACGGGCACCGGCAAGACCGCCGCATTCACATTGCCGCTGCTGCACCGTCTCAGCGAACGCAGCGGTCACCAGCGGCAGCCGCGGGCCCTGATTCTCACGCCTACGCGCGAGCTGGCCGCGCAGGTCAACGAGAACCTCCGCGCCTACAGCCGCCACATCAAGTTGCGTTCGCTGGAGATCTTCGGCGGCGTCAACATCAATCCGCAGATCACCAAGCTCCAGCGCGGCATCGACGTGCTGGTCGCCACGCCGGGCCGCCTGATCGACCACATGCAGCGCGGTACCGTCGATCTGTCGAAGATCGAGTTCCTGGTGCTCGACGAGGCCGATCGCATGCTCGACATGGGCTTTCGCCCGGCCATCGAGCGCATCGTCAAGGCCCTGCCCGCAAAGCGCCAGACGCTGCTGTTCTCGGCGACCTTCTCGAAGGAAATCAGCCAGCTTGCCCAGAACTACCTGAACAATCCGGAGCGTGTCGAGACGTCACCGCCGAACTCCACCGTGGAAGCCATCGCCCAGCAGGCGTTTCGCGTCGACCAGAAGAAGAAGCGGGAAGTGCTGTCCTGGCTGATCGGTTCGAACAACTGGCAGCAGGTGTTGGTCTTCACCCGCACCAAGCACGGCGCCAACCGCCTGGCCCGCCAGCTCGAGACCGACGGGCTGCCTGCAGCCGCCATCCACGGCAACAAGAGCCAGGGTGCGCGAACCAAGGCATTGAGCGAGTTCAAGAAGAACAAGATCCGCGTGCTCGTGGCCACGGATATCGCCGCGCGCGGCCTGGATATCGACCAGCTGCCACACGTGGTCAACTTCGACATCCCCAACGTGCCCGAAGACTACGTGCACCGAATCGGTCGCACCGGCCGGGCCGGTCGCGACGGCCTGGCCGTCTCCCTGGTGGCCGGTTCCGAACACGGCCTGTTCGAAGACATCCGCAAGCTGGTCAAGGTCGAGATTCCCACCTACGGCGTGGAAGGCTATGAGCCGACCGAGCCGCTCTCCAGGGACGCCGGCAAGACGCCCGCCCGCCAGGGCCGCGGCAAGGGCGGTGGCGGTCGGGGCAACAACGCGCCGCGGGGTCAAAAATCCGCTCGCGGCAACAACGGCCGCGGACGGGGACGGAATCGCGGCCAGCGATCCCAGCAATCCCGGGCGGCGTGAACGCAGGCGCTTCCGTGGCGGGGCATTCCCGCCGCGGGCGCGCAGCCATTCGAGCGGCGCTGAAGCACTTTGATTAGTTTGATCTGAAACAAGAATTCCTCGCATTTCTGCGTTAGGATGCGGCGCTTCCATCGCCGAGGATCCGTTGCAGACTCATGGACAAATTTCGCCGCGAGCGCGTGTTGAGCGTGCATCATTGGAACGAGGGGCTGTTCAGCTTCCGCACGACCCGCGACCCGGGCCTGCGATTCGACAGCGGGCAGTTCATCATGGTCGGCCTGGAAATCGACGGCAAGCCCCTGATGCGCGCTTACTCCTTTGCCAGCGCGTCCTGGGAAGAGGAACTCGAGTTCTTTTCCATCAAGGTGCCCGACGGCCCCCTGACCTCGCGCCTCCAGCACCTGCAAGTCGGGGACGAGATCCTGCTGTCGAAAAAGCCCACCGGCACGCTGCTGATCAGCGACCTGCATCCGGGCAAGCGTCTCTACCTGATGGGGACGGGAACCGGCCTGGCACCGTTCCTCTCGGTCATCAAGGATCCCGAGACCTACGAGCGTTTCGACACCGTGATCGTGGCGCACGGCGTGCGGCACATCGACGACTTGGCCTATCGCCAAGCGATCAGCGAGGAATTGCCGCGGCACGAGCTGCTCGGCGAGACGATCAACGGGCACTTGCTCTACTACCCGGCAGTGACACGCGAACCGTTCGTGCACAACGGCCGCCTGACCCATCTTCTCGACTCAGGTCAGCTCGCCCGCGACCTGGACCTGCCCCCGCTGGACCCCAAGTACGACCGCGTGATGCTCTGCGGCAGCATGGCCATGATCAAGGACTTCCGGAAGCTGCTCGACCGGCGCGGGTTCGAGGCCAGCACCTCGATCGGCCAGGCCGGCGACTACGTTTTCGAGCGGGCTTTCGTGGGCTGAGACGGCCGGCGCATACCCCTGATGCACTCGTGAAACGACCAATAAACAACTTTAAATAGCAACGATAAAATACTGACTAACAATAGAAACTGACTAATTGAAGTGATTTCGATTTGCCGTCTATACCCCTAGGGGGTATCATTTTCGGCATGGATCAACATCCCTCGCACCGCGACCAGCTTCGACGCCTCAACCGCGCCCGCGGACAGATTGACGGTGTCGTGAAGATGATCAACGAGGGACGCTATTGCGTCGACATCCTCACCCAGCTCCGGGCGGCCCGCTCTGCTCTGCGAGCCGTAGAGGATGGCGTCCTCAGAACCCACGTGCAGCACTGCATTCAGGACGAACTGGCGAAAGGCCACACGGAGCGGCCCAACGAGCGCATCGACGAACTGATCGATGTGCTGACGCGATATGGGCGTTGAAGCGCCCTGCCCCTCGAACCTCCGACCGACTCGACGAATCCCATTTCGAGGCTTGCCATGAGCGAGAACCAGCACCGTCACGACGGCGACCAGGAACATCACTGCTGCCACAGCCACCACGACAACGGCAAGGCGAACGAGCCGTCCGGCGAGAAGGCCTACTACTGCCCGATGTGCCCCGGCGTGGAATCGGACGAGCCCGGCACCTGCCCCAAATGCGGCATGGCGCTGGAAAAGGCGCAATCGGGCCCGTCGACGAAGACGGAATACTCCTGCCCCATGCATCCGGAGATTGTTCGCGACGAGCCCGGCGACTGCCCGATCTGCGGGATGGCGCTGGAACCCCGGACCGTGACGGTCGAGGAGGAAGACAACCCCGAATTGGTCGACATGAGCCGGCGATTCTGGATCAGCGTGCCGCTGTCGGCCATCGTGCTGTTCCTGGCGATGGGCAAGATGCTCATTCCCGGCATGAGCGACTGGATTCCCCACCGGCCCGGCATCTGGCTGGAGTTGCTCGTAGCCACGCCGGTGGTGCTTTGGGCCGGCTGGCCGTTTTTCGTTCGCGGCTGGCTGTCGCTGCGGACGATGAACCTCAACATGTTCACCCTCATCGCGCTGGGTGTGTCGGTGTCCTATGTCTACAGCGTTGTGGCCACGCTCGCGCCGGGGATCTTCCCGCCCGCCATGGTGGACGAGCACGGCACCGTGGGCGTGTATTTCGAGGCGGCCGCCGTGATCGTCACGCTGGTGCTGCTCGGCCAGGTGCTTGAACTCAAGGCCCGCTCGCGCACCAGCCAGGCCATCCGCGCCCTGCTCGGCCTGGCGCCGGGCACCGCGCGGCGCATCGACGCCGACGGCAACGAGGAAGACGTGCCACTGGAAAACGTCGAAATCGGCGATCGCCTGCGCGTGCGTCCGGGGGAGAAGCTGCCCGTAGACGGCGAGGTCGTCGAGGGTCGCTCCAACGTCGATGAGTCGATGATCACCGGCGAACCCGTGAAAGTGGAGAAATCGCCGGGCGACCGGGTGATCGGCGCGACCGTCAACGACTCGGGCAGCCTGGTGATCGAGGCCACGCAGGTCGGCAACGACACCGTCCTCTCGCAGATCGTCAAGATGGTGGCCGAAGCCCAGCGTTCGCGGGCACCGATCCAGAACCTGGCCGACCAGGTCGCCAGGTACTTCGTCCCCGCGGTGGTCGTCTCTGCAGTGCTCGCTTTCGTTGCCTGGCTAACCCTGGGCCCCGAGCCCCGGCTGGCCTACGCGGTTATCAATGCCGTCGCGGTGCTGATCATCGCCTGTCCCTGCGCACTGGGACTGGCCACGCCCATGTCCATCATGGTGGCCACCGGCCGGGGCGCGGGCATGGGCGTCCTGTTTCGCGACGCTGAGGCCATCGAGGTCTTTCGCGAAGTCGATACCCTGATCGTCGACAAGACCGGCACCCTCACCGAAGGCCAGCCCCGGCTGGTTGCGATCGAGACCGCCGATGACACCGACGAAAACGACCTGCTCGGTGCGATCGCCTCGCTGGAGCGTGCCAGCGAGCACCCGCTGGCGGAAGCGATCGTCGAAGGCGCCAGGGAACGTGATATCGAGCTGAGCGAGGTCTCGGATTTCGATTCGATCACCGGCCAGGGCGTGCACGGCCGCGTCGGCGAACGGCAGGTGGCGCTCGGCAATCGCAAGTTGATGGCGACCCTCGAGGTCGACGTCGCTGCCCTGCTCGACGCTGCCGAGGCGATGCGCGCAGAGGGCCGCACGGCCATGTTTGCCGCCATCGACGGTCGGGCCGCGGGGCTGATCGGCGTCGCCGATCCGATCAAGGACAGCACGCCCGACGCCATCCGCGCCCTGCACGAGGAAGGACTCGAGATCGTCATGATGACCGGCGACAGCGAGACCACTGCCGCTGCGGTGGCCCGCGAACTGGGCATCGACCAGGTCTTCGCCGACGTCGCGCCAAAGGACAAGGCCGACAAGGTCAAGGAACTGCAGGAACAGGGGCGCACCGTGGCCATGGCCGGAGACGGCATCAATGACGCTCCCGCCCTGGCACAGGCTCAGGTCGGCATCGCCATGGGCACCGGAACCGACGTCGCCATGGAGTCGGCCGGCGTCACGCTGGTCAAGGGCAACCTCGACGGCATCGTGCGCGCCCGCCGCCTCTCTCGCGCGACGCTCGCCAACATCAGGCAGAACCTGTTCTTCGCCTTCGTCTACAACAGCCTGGGCGTGCCGGTGGCCGCGGGCCTGCTCTACCCCTTCTTCGGGATCCTGCTGAGCCCGATGATCGCTGCTGCGGCCATGAGCTTCAGCTCGGTGTCTGTCATCGGGAATGCACTGAGACTCAATCGCGTGAGCTTGTAGGCAGCGACCGCCCTCCGGGCGGAGTTGGCGGTAGAATCCCGCAATGGAAACCGCATCGGATATCGGCATTCTCTCGGCCGTCATGGCCGGCATCTGCCTGAGCGCGGCGGCCGGCTTGCGGGTATTCATTCCGATTCTGGCGCTGGGCCTGGCGGGAAGATTCGGCCTGTTGCCGCTGGGCGAGCAATTCGCCTGGATGATGTCCGAGCCGTTCCTGGTGGTCGTCGGCATGGCGGCACTGATGGAGGCGACGGCCTACTACATCCCGATCGTCGACAACCTGCTCGACATTGTGGCCACGCCGGCCGCGCTGGCCGGCGGGACGGTGATCGTCTCTTCGCTATTGCCGGAGATGAATCCCCTGGCCCAGTGGGGTGCGGCTGCGTTGCTCGGCGGCGGCACGGCCGGCATCGTTCAAGGATCGACGGTCCTGGCCCGCGGCCTGTCTACCGCTTCTACCGGCGGACTGGCCAATCCCCTGTTCTCGACCGGAGAAACGGGCGGCAGCCTGCTTGCCGTGGCGCTGGCCCTGCTGGTTCCCGTCTTCTTCGGCATCCTGGTGATTGCCGGGCTGGTGATGTTGCTGGTGTGGATCACCACCAGTTCGGGGCGTCTGCGCCGATCCGAACGAGCCGGACAGGACTGACGCATACGGAAAAAGAAATCCCGGCACGGTGGCCGGGATTTCTCGTGCCGGACATGGAGAGTCGGCAATCAACCGCCGCCGGTGGCGTCGTCGACTTCGTCCTCGACTTCTTCGGCGGCTTCTTCCATATTGTCGCCGGCTTCCTCGACGGCTTCGTCGACTTCCTCACCGGCTTCCTCCGCCGGACCCTGCTGCTCACAGCCGGCCAGCATGCCGACCGAAAGGGCCAGCAACAGAGCGCACAGGATGTTGAACAGTTTATTGTTGATCAGCTTTCTCATGAGTTCACTCGCTCCTTCATCTCGTTGAGTTTGGCGGCGATCGCCTCGCGGCTCTCGCCGTACTTTTCCTGAATGCGGGCAACCAGTTCGTCGTAGTTACCCTCCGCTTGGCTGACCTCGTCGTCGGTCAGCTTCCCCCATTCCTGCTTGATGCTTGCAGTCAGACGGTTGAGTTTACCCTTGGCCTGATGTTTTTCCATAAATAAAAATTTAACAATCAGTCACTTGTGAAACGAACACCTTAATGCCACGCGGCCGTGCAGTCCATAACACAGGTTAAGGACAGGCAATGAAACTGCGCCTAGCATGAGCGCTCCCCTTCACCAACAAAAAGGACGGTCAACATGCTTTCTTGGGCCTTGATATTCCTGATCATCGCGATCATCGCCGGGGCCCTGGGCCTCAGTGGTATCGCAGGGGCGGCGACTAACATCGCCTGGATTCTGTTCGTCATCGGGCTGATCGTGGCCCTGATCTTTTTCATCAGCGGCCGAAGGCCGCGAGTGTGACGGCATGAATTGCCGGCCGGGCCGGCAGCTTGCCGGCCCGGCTTCCCACGGCGCGTGTCATTCGAGATACGCAGGATCGAAGCCGGACAGTTCCACCAGGCCGTCCAGGTCATCGATGGTGACCCGGTTCTGCCCCACCCGGACGAGCCCCTCTTCCTTGAGTTGGCTGAGCGTTCGGCTGACATGAACGGTACTGATGCCCAATGCGTCGGCGATCACGTTCTGATTGAGAGGCAATTCGAAATCCGGATCGGCGGCATGAAGTCGCACCTTCATCTCCAGCAGGAAGTGCGCCAGTCGCTGAGCGGCCGGGCGTCGGCCGATGTTGATGATGCGCTCGGTCAACAGCGCGTTCTCGCGCACCAGCTTGAGAAAGAAGATGCGTGCCAGCCGGGGCGAGCGTTCGAAGATCTCGTCGAGGTACTCGGCCGGAAACGGACAGGCACTGACGTCGGTCAGTGCGGTCAGTTCGGTCTGGGTCTGCGAGAAGCCGATGTCCCGCAGGCCCATCACCTGGCCGGCCAGGAAGATATCGAGAACCTGCCTCTGGCCGTCGGAAAGCAGGCGGGTGGCACAGGCCCAGCCACTGTGCAGGCTGAAGAAGCTGCCCGCCTCGATTCCCGCCGCGCTTAGCACGCTGCCCGCAGGAAAGCTCCTGACGTCCTTCTCGAGCGCGGTGAGCAGTTCGACTTCGTGGTCTTTCAGGTCGGCATGGCGCCTGAACTGGGCCACGATACAGCTTTCCTTGGACAAGGCCCGATCTCGCACTTTGACATGCGTGAATCCTAGGGGATTCCCGTAGATTGCACAATCGGGCCGGCGGTCGCGATCCGCCATCCTTCGCGATGCGCGGTGTCGGGATTTCCGGCCTGTGGCATACTTCGGAGGTAGTTAAATCACCCTTTATCGCTTGCATGGCAGAGAGCAATAACCAGCATTCCGGGTGCCGGATTTGCGGAGAAGGCATCGACCCGGGCTTCGACATTTCGATGGCTTTCCAGCCGATCGTGAACGCCAACGATCGCGCCATCTTCGCGCATGAAGCGCTGGTGCGCGGCGCTGCGGGCGAGCCCGCCGGCAAGGTTTTCGAAAAGGTCGACAACGGCAATCGCTACAGCTTTGACCAGGCCTGCCGAATCAAGGCCATCGAGTGGGCCGCGCGACTGGGCATGCAATCACCTCTGAGCATCAACTTCATGCCCAACGCCGTCTACGAGCCGGAACGCTGTATCCAGACCACGCTGAGAGCCGCCGAGACCCACGGCTTTCCCACCGATCGGATCATTTTCGAGATCACCGAGGGGGAGCGCGTGGATGACCCGGAGCACCTTGACCAGATCATTCGCTATTACCAGTCGCAGGGGTTCCTGACGGCCATCGACGACTTCGGCTCGGGTTACGCCGGCCTGAGTCTTCTGGCGGACTTCAGGACCGACCTGGTCAAACTCGACATGGGGCTTGTGCGCGATATCGACCAGAAGACCAGCCGGCAGGCGGTGGTTCGCGCCACGCTGTCGGCTTGCGAAAGCCTCGGCATCCGGGCGATCGCCGAAGGCGTCGAGAGCGCGGAGGAATACCGCACGCTGCGCGAGATGGGCGTGGAACTGTTCCAGGGTTATCTTTTCGCCCGGCCCGCCTTCGAAGCCCTCCCCGAAGTCGACTGGTCGGTTCTCGACTGATTCCGTTCCGCCCGTTCGGCGCCGATCTCGATCTGGGCCATCACCTCGTTGAGCTGTCTCTTCGCGGATGCGGAAATATTCCGCAATACTTCGCTGGCGGCTGCATAGCGCGCTTCGACCACCGCGTCGATCAGGCCGATTCCCGCTTCGGTCAGCGTCACGATCCTTGCCCGGCCGTCGTTTTCGTCACGCCTGCGTGCCACGAGGCCGCGCGATTCCAGGCGGTCCAGGCAGCTGCTCAAGGCACCGGAAGTCAGGACCAGTTCCTCGAGCAGCTCTCCGGGCTTGAGCGCATAAGGTGAGCCGCTTCGCCGCAACGCCGAAAGCACGTCGTGATCGGTCAGACCCAGATCGAAGGGCGCCAGCTCCGCGCGTCCCACGCGCTCCAGCTGCCGCGCGACCATCAGGAACCGGCCGATCGTGGCGGCATCCGTCGCGTCAAGATCGGGCCTTTCCCGCTTCCAGTCGGCGGCGATTTTCTCGATTCGATTCATGATCCGGTTTTTATCGCGGTCGTTTGTGGTTCGCGCTCATTCTAGCCGGGATTTATATCTTGACGTAAAGATATTAATGCCTTAATATCAGCGCTCGCTCACAATGGAACCCAATGAAAATGCGCCGTCGAATCCACTCGAAAGCGATCCTCATTGTCGCGCTGATGACGATCACCCTCGCCCAGCCGGCGAAACTGCTCGCAGTGACCGAGGCGTCCAACCCGCCGGAGCCGAACCCGTCGGCCATTGCCGAACGGCTGGAGCAGTACTTCGATGCCCTGACAAGGATCGATCGCTTCAACGGCGTGGTGCTGTGGGCCCGGGGCGAACAGGTGCTGCTGCACCGGGCATACACCCTGCGCGATCTGCCGGATGGCGGCGCCATCGAGTTGGATTCGCCGTTTCACATCGCCTCGATACGCAAGCTTTTCTCCGAATGGCTGATTCGCGATGCGGCCGAGCGCGGGGAACTGCAACTCGACGATCCCGTCTCGAGGTACTTTCCGGACTTTCCGCGCGGCGAGGAAATCACCATTCGGCACCTCCTCGATCACCAGTCAGGCCTGTCTCGCGGTGAGCGCTTCCAGTTCGAGCCGCGTCACTACCCGATCGAGGACTATCTGGAACTGATCGCTTCCCATCCCCTCGAATTCGACCCGGGCACCCAGAGGCGCTACTCGAACTTCGGATACATGATGATCGACCTGATCCTGCAGGAGGCGACCGCAATGCACCCGGCCGATCTCATCGAGCGGAGGATCTTCCAGCCAGTAGGCATGCCGCGAAGTTTCGAGTTTCACCGGCGGCCCGAAGAAGCACAGATCGCAACCGGCCTCTACGAACAGGAGGAGCAGCTGTACCCGGTCCGTGATCTCGATGTCGCGCAATTCGAAACCGGCAACATCTACAGCACGTCGACGGACCTCCTGGCCTTTCTCAGGCACCCCGCCACCACGCAGAACCTCGCGCACGACGAGAGCATCGCGCATGCCGGAGGCAAGAAGGGATACCGCAGCTGGGTCCATCACGACATCGCCAGGGACAGAACCCTGATCGTGCTGAGCAACCTGGCCATGACTCCCATCCAGCGTGTTATCGACGAGACCGCATCCATCCTGAAGGGCGAAGAGGTGCCCCTGCCCCGACGAATCCAGCGACAGCGTGTCGAAGTGCCGCGCGAAACACTGGAGCGCTACGTCGGACGATATCGCGTCATCGCCAACGGTCAACGACTCGATGTTCGACTGGAAGAAGAAGGCCTGGTGATCTACGAGGTGACCGAGGAAGGACCGGTGGACCCGCAACCCATCCACCCGGAAGCAAACAACGTGTTCTACATCAAGGCCGACAGCAGCGACAGCATAAGCTTCGTCGAGTCGAGTGAAAGTGAGGCCCCGCAAATGCGTCTGTCGATCATGGGCGGCTACGAACTGGAAACCGAGCGCCTCAGCGACGCCCCTTGAACATCACGCCCATGAGGCCGCGGAATATTTCGCGGCCCAGTCGCGTCCCGATGGTTCGCACGGTAGATTTGAGGAATGCTTCTCCCGCACTCTGGCGACTGCTCCTCCTGGCCGGTCTTGAAGGAGCCGGCTCGCGCTCGGCTTGCTGCGCGGCCCGCTGTGCCTGTTCCTTCAGGATCTCGTAGGCCGATTCGCGATCAACGGCCCGGTCGTATTTTTCGCTGACCGGGCTGCGCGAACGAACGGCCGCCCGCTCTTCAGGGCTCAGGACGCCCATACGGCAACGTGGCGGCGCAATCAGGGCTCGCTCGACCGGCTGCGGAACGCCCTTCTCACCCAGGGTCGAGACCAGCGCCTCACCCACGCCCAGCGTCTTGATGACTTCCTGCACGTTCAGTTTCGGATTCGGCACGAAGGTCTCGGCTGCGGCCCGAACGGCCTTCTGGTCGCGCGGCGTGTACGCTCGCAAGGCATGCTGAACGCGATTGCCCAGTTGCCCTAGAATTTCTTCGGGGACGTCATCGGGATTCTGGGAGCAGAAATAGACGCCGACCCCCTTGGAACGAATCAGGCGCACGACCTGCTCGACGCGCTGGCGCAACGCAGGCGGACAGTCATCGAATAGCAGGTGGGCCTCGTCGAAGAAGAACGCAAGCCGCGGCTTGTCCGGGTCGCCGATTTCCGGCAGTTGCTCGAACAGCTCCGACAGCAGCCAGAGCAGGAAAGTCGAATACAGCCTCGGTTTGAGAATCAGCTGCTCGGCAGACAGGATGTTGACGATGCCGCGCCCGGAGAGGTCGGTGCGCATCAGGTCGTTGAGTTCCAGCGCGGGCTCACCGAAGAAATGCTGGCCTCCCTCGTCTTCGAGCGCGAGCAGCCTCCGCTGGATGGCACCCAGGCTGGCGGAACTGACCAGCCCGAATTCCTGGCTGACCGTCCGGCGATTCTCCGCGACGTGATTGAGCAACGCGCGCAGGTCCTTCAGGTCCAGCAGCAGCAATCCACTCTCGTCGGCGACGCGGAAGGCCACGTTCAGCACGCCTTCCTGAGTGTCGTTGAGCTCGAGCATTCGCGCCAGAAGCGTCGGCCCGATCTCCGAGACCGTCGTCCTTACAGGATGCCCTTGCCGACCCCACAGATCCCAGAAGACGACCGGGCTGGGTTCCTGTCGATAGTCCTCGATGCCGATGGTCCCGACTCTCTCGTCGATCTTCGCGTGCGGCGTACCGGCGGCAGCCAGGCCGGCGACATCGCCCTTGGCGTCGGCCATGAACACCGGCACTCCCATGCGCGAAAAGCCCTCCGCCATGACCAGAAGCGTGACGGTCTTGCCCGTGCCCGTCGCGCCGGCCACCATGCCGTGACGGTTGGCGTAGCGACCGTCGAGCTGAACCACCCGATCGCCCTTTCCGAGGAGGATTTGCTCAGTCACTGGGAGGACTCCGATCAACAGGCATTGATCTTAGCCGATTGTCGATGCTCTCATGGCGCGTACCAGCCGCCGGCGGCCGCCAGCCTCGTCGGGTTCATCGGAACCGAGGCAGCGTGCTGATTTGCAAAGAAATCCTACATCGCCTACGGTCTTGGCCAGTTCAGAAAATGGGAACACGCCAACGCCCGTTCCCGGGAAGGGCAACATGCTGAAACGAACTGATTCCTTCCGCGAGGAAGCCATCGACCCGCTTTTCCGGAATCTCGGCATTCTGACGGCAGCGCTCTTGATGACTTCGACATTCGCCATTGCCAAGACATCGGATCCTGCCCAGGAACAGGCCGGCAAGGCCGGCGGCCCGGGTTGGGGCAGCGCTCCCTGCGCCGGCATTGCGCTCGGCAACTTCGAGGCATGCCCCGACGAGCTTGTCGATGCGCCCACCTGCTGCGGCACCGGGGTCTGTGCTTCGACCGGGCAGTACGAATGCAATGCCGGCCAGCTCCAGGACAGCTGCGTTCCGGGCGATCCGGTTTCGAGCGAGGATACGTCCTGTGACGGCGTGGACCAGGACTGCAGCGGCCAGGCCGACGAGGACTACCAGCCGGAGGTCACGACGTGTGGCACAGGGGCATGCTTCGCGACAGGACAGACCTCCTGCTCGGGCGGCGAGGTCAGTGACACTTGCACCCCCGGCTCCCCGTCGCCGGAATCCTGC
>JAZBPT010000276.1:0-2324 GCA_036351755.1 Wenzhouxiangella sp.
CACCGGCAAGTCCGCCGACGACATCGTCGTGAAGGTGCCCCTGGGCACGATCGTTCGTGCCGCCGAGACCGACGAGTTGATCGGCGAAGTGCTCGAGCACGGCCAGCGCCTGCTGGTCGCGCGCGGCGGTCACGGCGGTCGGGGCAACATCAATTTCAAGTCCTCGACCAACCGCACGCCGCGGCAGTCCACGCCGGGTACGCCGGGCGAGGAGCGCGGGCTCCATCTCGAACTCAAGGTGCTGGCCGACGTCGGCCTGCTGGGTTTCCCCAACGCCGGCAAGTCCACCCTGATCAGCGCGGTGTCCGGTGCGCGTCCCAAGGTCGCTGACTATCCCTTCACCACGCTGCACCCCAATCTCGGCGTTGTCAGCCTGGAGCCGGGCCGGTCCTTCGTGATCGCCGATATCCCCGGCCTGATCGAGGGTGCGGCCGAGGGCGCCGGGCTGGGCATCCAGTTTCTCAAGCACCTGCAGCGCACCGGCCTGCTGCTTCACTTGGTCGAAATCGCGCCGGTCGACGGCAGTGACCCGGCAGACCAGGTTCGCGCGCTCGAACACGAACTGTCGCGTTTCAGCGAGGAACTGGCCGGTCGCGAGCGCTGGCTCGTGCTGACCAAGATCGACCAGCTCGACGACGAGCTCGCGAGCGACACCGCCGCGGAGATCATCGAAAAGCTCGACTGGCGCGCGCCCTGGTATGCAGTGTCCTCCGTGGCCCGCAAGGGGCTGGACAAGCTGAGCTGGGACGTGATGAACTACCTCGAAGAACAGCGGGGTGACGAGGGCGAGGGGCTGGAGAACGACGAATTTCCGGCTGATTGAGTCCGCGTCCGGAATTTCCGGCGACGGCTTAACCCCTTTCCGTTCCCGGCCGCGTTGTTTGCAGTGTCACTCACTGGAGAATCGCGATGCTCAGATTCGTTTTCTTGCTTATCAGCCTTTTCTGGCTCCTGCCGGCTTCGGCCTCGGTCGAGTCCGTCACCGTCTTTCCCGACCGCGCCACGGTCACCCGCGTCTTCGAGGTCAACATCGAGGCCGGCTCGGGCGAGTTGACCCGTTCCGACCTGCCGATCGGCCTGTCGCGCGACAGCCTGCGCATTGCCGCCACGGGGCCGGAAGGTCTGCGCCTGGGCGCCTACCAGCTCGAAACCGTGCGCGGCAGCGAGCGCGTCAGCGAGCGGGCTCGCGAGCTCGAGCGCCGGCTGCAGGAGCTGCGCGATCAGATGAGCGGCATCGACGACGACATCGAGGCCCGGGAGATGCAGCTCAGCCTCCTGCGTTCGCTGGCCAACGGGGCGGGGCAGGGCGACGCCAAGCTCTCCCTGGACGGCTGGAGCCAGGCCGTGGAAACCGTGGGCAGCGGCGCCGAAGAGGTGCTGTCGGCCCGCCGGCAGCTGCAGCTGGATCGCCGCGAGCTGCAAAAGGAAATTCAGCGCCTGGAGCAGGAACTGGCCGACCTCGGCCAGCGGCAGCAGGACACCCTGGCGCTCGAGCTGGCCTACGAGAGCCCGTCGGCGGGCACGGCGCGTTTCACCGTCGAGTACACCGTCGGCGGCGCCTACTGGCGGCCCGTCTACGAGTGGCGCCTGGACACCGAGGCCGACGAACTCCAGATCGTCCAGTTCGCGGAAGTGCGCCAGCGCACCGGCGAGGACTGGTCGGACGCCGAGCTGAGCCTGTCGCTTTCCCGCCCCTCGGCCGGCGGACGCCTGCCGGAGGTCTCGCCGTGGTGGATCGACGTGGTGCAGCCCGAGCCCGAGAAAAAGGCCGAGCTCGATCGCGTGGCGGTCACGGGCAGCCGGGTTCAGCGTAGCGAAATGGAATTTGCCGCAGCGCCGCCGCCCGAAGCCGGCTGGGACTCGGCCGAGCTGGTCGGCAATGAATACACGCAGGCCTATCGCGTGCCGGGCCGCGCCAGCGTGGCGGCCGACAACCAGCCGCACCGGTTCCGCCTGGACGAGTACCGGGTGGACGTCGCGCTGAGCGCGCGCACCGTGCCGCGCTACCAGCCCACCGCCTGGCTTTATGCCGAGGGCGACTGGGAAGGCGAACTGGCGCTGCCGCCGGGCTCCGTCACGCTCTACCAGGACGGCACCCTGGTCGGACAGACGCGCTTCGCCGGCGTGGCGCCGGGCGAGGAACTGGCTTCAAGCTTCGGCGTCGATGACCGGATCACGGTCGAATACGAAATGGTCCGCGACGACCGCTCGACCGAGGGCATGCTGCGCAAGTCGAACGTCCTCACCCGCGTGCACCGCATCTCGATCAGCAATGGCCATTCACGAGCCATCGACCTGACCGTCTTCGACGCCATGCCGGTCTC
>JAZBPT010000277.1:0-22781 GCA_036351755.1 Wenzhouxiangella sp.
GATCCTCCAGAAAGGGGCGGGCCAGCGCGGCCAGCGTGGCGTCCGAGCGCATGATCCAGGACTCGTCAATCAGGCCCGCGTGCATTTCACTCATATCGCGACGCTCAGCCGCCCACCAGAGATGGGCCCACAGGTGGACGCTGTAGAGATCGGCATGATCGTCGTCGGACTCCTCGAACAGGGTCGCCAGCCCTTCAGGCGTCGAGCCGTAGCGGTAGAAATACACGCTGGGCAGAACGCGCAGCCAATCCGGATGCTGTCGCCAGAGACGACCGGCCTCGCGACAGGAATGGCTGTTCCAGCGGCCGTCGAAGGCGGCCGCCATTCCCTCGCGCCAGGCCCGCGCGAAGGGATCGCCGGCGCGTGCCATCATCACGGCGTTGCATAGCGAAGGCCGCAGGGGTTCCGCGGGTTGAAGCGGCGCGTACTCTTCGCCGATGACGAACCGGTCGGTCAGCCACTCATCCGGGTAGGGGCGGACGAAAAGCGTGTCCATGTCGGCGTAGATGCCACCTTCAGCCAGCAGGATGTCCATTCTCAGGAAATCCGACTCGTGGGCGTAGTCGATACCCAGCCGGCGGATCATCCGGCCTTCCTGGCTGTCGTCGTAGCGGCCCGGATCGAAGCCCTCCGGGATCACGTCGATCTTGCGCAACTCGAGCCGCGGCCGGATGCGGTCCCACCAGGGACCGAACGGCTCGTGCCGGTAGTGGAACACGACCGCCTCGGGGCGATTGACCGCCAGGCAGGACGCCAGGCAGAGATAGTGCAGCAGGTGGAAGGGCTCGCGCTGTTCGCGCAACCCGAAGACGAAGTGAAAGACGCGTGGAATCGTCACGCCCCACCCTCGCCCGCGTTGCGCCCTGGCCGGCCGCTTTCGATCAACTCGAGCCACCGGCGGGCGATCACGGGCTCGGCGAAACGCTCGACGATTCTTTCGCGAATGGCCCGGGCTTCCTGCTCGAATGGCTCGGCATTGTCGAAAACCGCCCGCATCCGGTCGACGACTGCGTCCCGCTCGACTCGGGCCCAGCGCTGCGACGGGAAATAGCTCGGCTTGTGAGGCGGCCACAAGGGAACCTGCGTCATTCGGCAGGGCAACGCACCCAGCCATTCGCCGCCGAGGAAATCGGTCTGCCCGCCCCAGGCCGTGGCCAGGACGGGCGTTGCGCGGGTGGCTGCCTCGAAAGCCCCGAGCGCAAATCCTTCCCCGTGGCTGACGGTGACGTAGACATCCCCGATCGCGTGGATCATGTCGAGTTCGGCCGAACCGAGCCGGTCGGTATTGAGAATGATGTTGGGCGGCGCACGACCGAGCTCACGGCCGAGCTCGGATACCACTTCGGCCGCCAGCGTCCGTGTCGGTCTTTGCCGGAAGTGCGGGCCGATGTCGGCCCCGAGTTCGTTGGTCTTGATCAGCAGGGTCACCGGATCATCATTGCTGAACGCTTGCACGAACAGACGGATCATTTCCGGCAGGTCCTTGCGCGGATCCCAGGTGGCGATGGTGTAGAAAACGCGGTGGTGCGCCGGTATGCCGAGATCGCTCTTCGCCCCGCGTCTTTCCGACGGCGTGTAGTCGTTCCAGGTATGCCGGCGGATGTGCGGCAGCACGGAGACAGGCACCTCCGGCACCGCCGACTGGAAGACGGCCCGGTTGAACTCGCTGGGCACCGCGATGGCATCGGCCTGGCTCATCAGCTCTCGCCAGTGCGCGGGCGTTCGGCTGGTCTCCCAGGCCGTGCAACCGATATTGAAAGCGTTCTTGCGGAAAAGTCCCGACCAGGATTCCGGCGGCGCGTGGACGACGACCACATCGGAGTCGATCGGATGACGGGTTTGCTCGATCAAGGCCTTCACATCGGCCAGCGCCGAGCCCTGAGCCGTCAACAGCGGCTTCTCTCGACCCCGCTCGTCCCGCCATTGCCCCGGCACGGAGCGATCCGGCGTCCAGTCCAGCGGAATCCACTGCACCGGCACGTCGGCATTGACCAGGGCGCGCACGTTGGCCACGGCGGCCAGGCCGTAACCGCTGAGATCGCCGCCGCCGTAGTAGCGCAGGCCAAACGGCGCGCTCATGGACCGATCATCGATGGTCTAACGAAGTCTGCGGAACCCGAGCCAGCCCATCAATAGCGCGAGAAAGCCGAGGCCGCCGGCGCCCGGGCCCGGCACGCTGTAGGCCAGCGCGAATCCGAGGCTGACCGATCCCTGCACCTGGGAACCGGACCCGTCCTCCGCGGTGAACTGGAACTCGACCGTCCCGGTAAAACCCAGCGGGGCCACGAAGGTGTAGCTGCCGTCGGGGTTGACGGTCAGTGTCCCGATCGACGGCTCGGTCCAGTCGATGATGGTCAAACCGCTGCCCTGGGCATTGTCGAGCAGGTTCCCGCTGATTTCCTGCTCGGTGCTGTCGGTGACCACCGTGTCGGCCACCACCGGAACGACGACGATGGCGACATCGGCGGTCGCGGCGGTTCCGCGGGGAGCATCGGTGGCCGAGTAGCTGAATCCGTCGGACCCGCTGAAACCTGCGTCGGGTGTGTAGGTGAATGACCCATCGGGATCGAGCACGACATTGCCGTCGGCCGGCGGCGCTGCCAGGCTCGCGCTGAGCGAATCGCCGTTGGGATCGGAGTCGTTGTCGAATACATTGCCGCTCAGGGACTGGCCCGCGTTCACCTGGTAGCTGTCGTCGACCAGCACCGGCGGCAGGTTGAACACGTCGACTTCCACGCTACCGTCCACTTGCGACCCGTTGCTGTCTTCGATGGTGTAGGCGAAGGTGGCCAGGCCGAGAAAGCCCTGGTCGGGCGTGAAGCAGAGCGTGTCGTCGCCGCTGATCGACACCGTTCCATTCACCGGCTGGGTCACGTTGACCAGGCTCAGGCCGCTGCCCAGGTCGTTGCCCAGGACGTCGATGTTGCATACCTGCTGACCGCCCGGGGTGGCTGCCGAATCCGTCACGGCCGTGGGCAGAACCAGGACATTGACCTCGGTGTTCCAATCACAACCTGTGTCGGGATCGGCAGTCAGATAAACGAAGGAATCGTTGCCGCTGAAACCGGGATCCGGCTGATAGGTGAACTGCCCGGTCTGGTTGACCACGCCCGGGCTGGACTGGTTGACGGTGCCGAAGCCCGGTGCCAGGAAGTCGGTGACGTTGAGCTGATCGACCACATTGAGCGGGTTGATCGGCATGGGATCGTTGGCCTGGACATCCTCGGCCAGGGTCTGGCCCGCCTGAACCTGATAGGTGTCGGTCCGGACCGGCGGCAGGAGCGTGACCTGAACTTCGGCCCGCACGTTGATGCCGCTGTCGTCCTGCATGTCGTATTCGAACCGATCGGCTGTCGCCGCGCAGCTTCCCGTCTGTAGTCCGCGATATTCGACATCCCCGGAGAAGTTGAAGCTGTAGCGCCCATCGATAACATCGAGCGGGAAGAGATTGCGCAGTCTGGGGTTGACCGCCGTATCGTTGTCGAAAAGATTGCCGGCTGCCTGCCACGTATCGCGCTTGACGACCTCGAAAACGTCGTCCACCGCTTCGGGCGGCGTCTGGGCATTGAGTGCACCGCCCACGGCGACGCCGACCGCCGCACCGATGGGCGCGACTTTCGATCCGCGCAGCTTGACGCGCGGTCTGCGAGACTGAGACATCAGAAATCCTCCCTTTGGATGCAGCGATGCTACCACCCCGCGTGAAACGGTTCCACAGCTTGTTCCACCAATGGCTCCGAACCGAAACCGTTATCGCCGCGGCAGGTAGTCCAGCGGATTGACGGGCTCACCGTCGCGGCGGATTTCGAAGTGCAGCATCTCTTCCTGGCGGTCGTCGCGGCCCATCTCGGCGATCTTCTGTCCACGCTGCACACGGTCGCCCTCCCCCACCATGCGCCGCCGGTTGTGCCCGTAGGCTGACAAGAGCTTGTCAGAGTGCTTGATGATGATCAGTTCGCCGTAGCCGATCAGCGCCGTGCCGCTGTAGACCACCTGCCCGGCCGCTGCCGCGAAGACGTCCTGCCCTTCCTTGCCGGCGACGCCGATGCCCTTGCGGGTATCGGACGGGTCGAAGGATCGCGCAAGCCGACCCTCGGTCGGCCACTGCCAAGCCAGACCGGCCACCGTTCGAGTCTTGTCCGAAGCCGACGGTGCGGCCGCCCTGCTGGCCGCGGGCGTATCCGGCGTCGATTGCGGCGGCGTTTCGGGCGTCAGCTCGCTCGCACTGACCGGCTCGGGGGATCGGGAGCTGGATGGGTTCGAGGAACCGGATGGGCTCGTCGATGCCGACTGACGCGGGGGCGGATCCGGCGGTGCGGTCATACGCAGCTCCTGGCCGGGACGAATCGTGTATGGCGCCTCGATGCTGTTCCAGCGCGCCACTCTCCGCCAGTCGAGCCCGTAGCGGAAGGCGATCGAATAAAGGGTGTCGCCTCGCCGCACCTGATGGAAGGCCGGGGGGCTCTCGACCACCCGCTTTTCTGCGCGGGATTCCGGCTGCCGTGAACGCTCCGGAGCGGGCTGCCAGGGAGCGCAGGCGGCCAGCAGCAGGCCCGCCATAACGAGAAGAACAGGGCCTCGCGCGCCTACCAGAGCCACCACACCAGCCCCCCGAGGGCGGCCGCGGCGATCACCAGCCATCCCAGCAGGTCAACCCAGTTTCGCAGTCTGTCGGCGGCGCGCTCCCCACCGGCCCAGATAACGCCGGCGACGAGATAGAAGCGTGCACCGCGACCGATCACGGAGCCGAGGACGAAGCCGAGCATCGGCGTGCCCAGGGCCCCGCCGGCAATGGTGATGATCTTGAAGGGTATGGGCGTGAACCCGGCCAGCATGACAAACCAGACGCCGTAGGTTTCGAAAGCATCGACGGCGGAATGGTAGGCGTGAAGGTAGCCGACGCGCTCGATGAACGGCAGGATGGCTTCGATGGCCAGCCAGCCGATCAGGTAGCCGAACAACCCGCCGATCACCGATGACGCCGTGGTCAGGAAAGCCAGCCGCCAGGCGGAAGCGCGCTCGGCCAGGACCATCGGGGCGAGCATGACGTCGGGGGGAATCGGAAAAAAGGTGGCCTCCGCAAAGCTCAGGCCAACCAGGTAGCGCCGGGCGTGACGGTGACGCGACCAGACCAGCACACGATCGTAGAGACTGCGAAACATCGCCGCGCGTCAGTCCAGGCCTTCGAGCAGCGGCACGAAGGTGACCGCCCCCAGCTCTTCGCGATCGAAACCCGTTTCGGTGCGCGTGATGCGAACCAGTTGCTGGTGCAACCCGGCGTGCTCCGGTGCGACCAGCACACCGCCGACGGCGAGCTGTTCGAAGAGCTTGTCGGGAATTCGTCCTCCGGCGGTGACCACGATGGCATCGAACGGCGCCTGCGACGGCCAGCCCTCCATGCCGTCGGCATGGCGCGTGTAGACATTATGCAGCGCCATGCGGTGGAAGCGCTGCCGCGCGCTGCGTTGAAGCTCACCGATCCGCTCGGTCGTGAACACCTTGTCGGCCAGCCGCGCCAGTATCGCGGCCTGGTAGCCCGAGCCGGTGCCGATCTCGAGCACCTTGCCGAGACGTTCCTCGCGCATCACCGCCTGGGTCATCATGGCGACGACGAAGGGCTGGGAGATGGTCTGGCCGCGCCCGATGGGCAGCGCGGTGTCCTCGTAGGCGCGCGAGGACAAGGCCTCGTCGACGAACAGGTGGCGCGGCGTGTTGAGGACGGCCTCGAGAACGCGCTCGTCACGGACCCCCTTCTCGCGCAGACGCCGCACCAACCTCTGGCGGGTTCCCTCCGACGTCATGCCGATTCCGCTGTGCGCCTTCGAACTCATCATTGCGCTTGACGGTAGCGCCCGCTGTTGAGTTCGTCGATCCAGTGGCTGACGTCGTCGAGGGCCTGGTAGCGCGTCAGATCGACGTGGATCGGCGTGACCGAAACGTATCGATTGCGCACGGCGTGGAAATCCGTGCCCGGCCCGTTGTCCTCTTCCGTCCCGGCCGGTCCGATCCAGAAGAACTGGCGGCCGCGCGGGTCCTCGATCGGGATGACGTCTTCCGAGCGGTGGCGGTGGCCCAGGCGCGTGGTCTCGAAACCCTTGATTTCCTCCCACGGGAGGTCGGGTACGTTAACGTTCAGGATCGTGTCTGCCGGAAGCGGCTTCTCCTTGAGCTGCGCCATCAACAGGCAGGCAGCCTCCGCGGCGGATTCGTAATGGTGCGGCTGCCCCTCGGAGTACACCAGGGAAACGGCCATCGCCGGCAGCCCCAGGAACCGGCCCTCCATGGCGGCCGCGACCGTACCCGAGTAGAGCACGTCGTCGCCGAGATTGGCACCGGCATTGATCCCGGAGACCACCATGTCGGGCTCGTCGCCGAGCAGGCCCGTGATCGCGATATGGACGCAGTCGGTCGGCGTGCCGTAGACCTTGAACACGCCCTCGCGGCGCTTTTCGACGCGAATCGGCTGGTCGAGCGTGAGCGAGTTGCTGGCCCCGGAGCGATCCCGGTCCGGCGCCACGACCGTGACCCGGTCGGAGTGCTCGACCAGGCGCTCGGACAACAGCCGGATGCCGGGCGCGTGGAGCCCGTCGTCGTTGGCAATCAGAATATGCATGCTTGAACCGGAAGGTCAAAGCCATAACTATAAACGAAGACCGCAGAAGAGACGCGACCATGAGCGAATCCGACAACGACCGAGACCTGTTCCGCTCTGCGGTCGGCCCCGTGAAGCGGATTCGAAGCGACCGCGACCAATCCCGGCCGGAACCGCCCCCGCCACGGCCGAGTCAGCGCGAACGCGACGAAGCGCGCGTCATGGAGGACCTGGCTCACGGCCCGATCGACTTCGCCAGCGTCGAAACCGGCGAGGAGATCAGCTACCTGAGCCCGGGGCTGCAAAAGCGCGTGCTGACGCGCCTAAGACGCGGTCACTGGCGCGTCGAGGACGAGTTGGACCTGCACCAGATGAACCTGGAAGCCGCCTCCGCGTCGATCCGCCAATTTCTCCGCGAGGCCGAGCGCGACGGCATGAGCTGCGTGCGCATCATTCACGGCAAGGGACTCCGCTCCGGCCCCGGCGGACCGCAGCTCAAGCGTCTAACGGCAAGGCTGCTGAGCCGGCATGATCGCGTAGCCGCTTTCGCTTCGGCCCCGCCCCACGACGGCGGCACGGGCGCCGTCTACGTGCTGCTCCGGGCAAGGCGATGAGCGGGCTCGAAGGGCCGTTCGGGGCCCTGCTGCTGCTGGGCGCAGCCGTCGTTTTCTGGGTCTCGGCCGTAAACGCCCGGGACCGCGCCCGCGAGCTCGCGCGAAACTTCTGCAAGCGCCAGGGTTGGCAATTGCTCGACCAGACGGTCGCACTGAGTTCGCTCAGACCGATTCGCACCAACGAGGGCCTGCGCTGGCAGCGCCGTTATCGCTTCGACTTCAGCCCGGAGGGCACGGGGCGCCGCAGGGGAGAACTGACACTCACCGGCGGGCGCATGATCCGGGTCTGGGGGGAGTTGGAAGACGGCGGGCGGCTGATCGAGCCGGAACCCCGAACCCCTTGATCTACTTGACGACCTTCAAATTCGGCTTGGACTTACGGTCCGGTTTCTCGCCTTCCGGGGAATCGCCCGAATCGGACTCGGGCGCTCCGTCCTCGTCTTCGTCGTCGACCGGAAACATCATCCCGCGACCGTTTTCTCGGGCATAGACGGCCTCGACCGCGGCAATCGGCACGGTTACGGCTCGCGAAACGCCGCCGAAGCGGGCGACGAAGGTGACCATCTCGCTGTCGATGAGCAGGTCGCGCACGGCACTCGGGGAAATGTTGAGCACGACACGGCCGTCCTGGATGCTGGATTCAGGCACATCCAGGCCGGGCTGGTCGGCGTCGACGAGCAGATGCGGCGTCAGGCCGCTGTCGACGATCCACTCATTGATGGCGCGGACCAGGTACGGTCGGCTCGACAACATGGGCTACTCGCCCTCCCGCAGAATGCGCTCCGCTTCGGTCAGGCTGCGCTTGAAGGAATCGCGGGCGAACATCCGTTCCATGTAAGCCGTGATGTTGGGCGCTTTCTTGGCTGTCAGGTCGACATCGTAGGCCGGCAGGCGCCAGAGCAGCGGAACCAGCGCGCAATCGACCAGCGAGAGCTCGTCGCTGAGCAGGAAGGTACGCAGCCCGAACAGGTCGTCGGAGGCGATGATGCTCTCGCGCATCTGCTTCTTGGCCGCGGCGACCTTCTTCTGACCGCTGGAGGTCTCGATGATCTTGGCCGGCTCGATCCAGTCGCGGTTGATGCGGTACATCGCCAGCCTCAGGTAAGCGCGGGACAGCGGATCGACCGGCATCAACGGCGGGTGCGGGTAGCGCTCGTCGAGATACTCGGTGACCACCCAGGTCCCGTAGAGCTTGAGATCCTTGTCGACCAGGGTCGGCGTCTCCCCGTAGGGATTGAGCTCGGCGAGGTCCGCCGAGGCAGCGCGATCCTGCTCGACGTGGATGATCTCCACGTTGATGCCCTTTTCCGCCAAAACGAACCGGACCCGGTGACAGTCCAGGCAGTTTTCCGATGAATACAGCGCCATCATAAGCCAGCTACTCCCTTCAACAGCGCGCCGCCAAGTCGCCCCCGGTCACGCAATATCACTTCTTGATGTCCTTCCAGAACTCCTGGTAGAGCAGCCAGGCGAGGAAAGTGAAGACAACCAGGAACAACAACACCCAGATTCCGATTTTCTCGCGCTTGAGCACGGCCGGCTCGGCAGCGTACTCCATGAACGCCACGAGGTCGCGGATGTGGTCGCTGTATTCTTCGGGCGAGAGCTTGCCTTCCTGGTCGAGTTCGAGATCGACGATCTCGACGTGTTCGACGCCCTCGGCATCGGTGTGCGACTCGGTGATGGGTCGCTGGATGCCCTGGAGCTCCCACAGCACGTGCGGCATGGACGCGTTCGGCAACACCGTGTTGTTCCAGCCGTCTTCGGTGAGGTAGAACTCCTTGAGGTACGTGTAGATCCAGTCCGGGCCACGCGAGCGCGCCGTCAGGGACAGGTCGGGCGGCGCGATGCCGAACCATTCCTCGGCTTCGTCCGCGTTCATGGCGCTGAGCATCGGGTCGGCGATTTCCTGGTCGCCGCTCAGGAGAAACTCCTCGACCTGCGCTTCGCTCAGTCCGATATCTTCGACCAGGCGGTTGTAACGCAGGTACTGCATCGAGTGGCAGCCCAGGCAATAGTTCACGTACATGGCCGCACCGCGCTGGAGCGAGGCCTTGTCGTGCACGTTGATGTTGGCATGCTGCAGGCCTTCGCCACCGCCGGCGGCGATGGCGAAGCCGGAAGCCAGCATCGCGGCTGCTGCAAGAATGTTTCTGAATCTCATCACTTGGTCACCCGCTCCGGTTCCGGTTTGGTTTTTTCGAACTTTGTGACAAACGGCATCAGCGCGAAGAACGCAAAGTAGTAGAACGTCCAGATCCGCGACTCGATGGTCTGTATCGGCGTGCCCTCACCCAGGGCCAGCATACCCAGCCGAATGAAGCCGACCACGAACAGCGCCAGCATGATCTTGCTCGGCCAGCCCTTGTAGCGGATCGAGCGCACCTTCGAGCGATCCAGCCAGGGCAGGAAGAACAGCACGAAGATCGCCGCCCCCATCACCATCACACCGAAGAACTTGTCGGGCACCGCCCGCAGCATGGCGTAGAAGGGCGTGAAATACCACACCGGCACGATGTGCTGCGGCGTCACTAGCGGATCGGCAGGCACGAAATTATCCGGCTCGAGGAACAGCCCGCCGAACTCCGGCGCGTAGAACAGGACGAAGGCGAACAGGATCAGGAACACCCCGGCCCCGAACAGGTCCTTGACCGTGTAGTAGGGGTGGAAGGGAATACCGTCCAGGGGCCGGCCCTTCTCGTCCTTGTGCTTCTTGATCTCGACGCCGTCGGGGTTGTTGGAGCCCACTTCGTGCAGCGCGACCAGGTGCAGTACCACCAGCGCCAGCAGCGCGAGCGGCAAGGCCACGACGTGCAGCGCGAAGAAGCGGTTGAGCGTCGCGTTGGAGATCATGTAGTCGCCGCGGATCCATTCGACGAGGATATCGCCGACTTCCGGTATCGCCCCGAACAGCGAAATGATCACCTGCGCGCCCCAGTAGGACATCTGGCCCCAGGGCAGCACGTAGCCCATGAAGGCCTCGGCCATCAGGACCAACAGGATGAACACGCCCAGGATCCAGATCAGTTCGCGCGGCTTCCGGTAGGAGCCGTACAACAGGGCGCGGAACATGTGCAGGTAGACGACGATGAAGAAGAAGGACGCGCCCGTGGAGTGCATGTAACGGATCAGCCACCCCCACTCGACGTCGCGCATGATGTACTCGACCGAACTGAACGCCATGTCGGCCTGCGGCGTGTAGAACATGGTCAGGAAGATGCCGGTCACCAGCTGATTGACCAGCACCAGGATCGCCAGCGACCCAAAGAAATACCAGAGATTGAAGTTCTTCGGCGCGTAGTATTCGGTCAGGTGCTCACGCCAGACCTGGCCGACCGGCATCCGCTCGTTGACCCAGGCACCGAAGGCCTGCACGTTCTTGCTGAGATTGCTCGCGGGCTTGGCCATGATCAAGCTGCTCCTTCGGCTTTGGGACCTTCGCCGATCATGACGGTGTTGTCGTCGACGAAATGGTAGGGCGGAATCACCAGATTAAGCTGCGCCGGAACACCCGCATACACTCGCCCAGCAAGATCGAATTTCGAGCGATGGCAGGGGCAGAAGAAGCCGCCGCGCCAATCGGCGTCAAACGGCTGCGCCTCGACCTCCGGCAGGAAGGTCGGAATACAGCCGAGGTGCGTGCAGTGGATGTTGGCCACCAGGAACTCGGGCTTGATCGAGCGGTGGACGTTCTGCGCGTATTCCGGCTGCTGGGTGGCCACTTCCGACTGCGGATCGGCCAGCCGCTCGTTGATCTCGGGCAAATCCTCGATCATGCGTTCGTTTCGCCGCATGATGCCGATCGTCGACCCGCGCCACTGGACCTTCATGATCTGCCCGGGTTCGAGATTCGCAACATTGACTTCGACCGGCGCCCCGATGAGGCGGGCCTTGGCGCTCGGCTTCCAGGACGCGGCGAACGGCCAGATCGCCAGACCGGCACCGACGGCACCGACCACGCCCGTCGTCCAGGTCAGCAGGCGACGGCGGCCGGGATTCTCCGGCGGCTGCGTGGAAGCAAGATCAGTTTCCGACATGAAACACTCCCGATTATAAGGATCAGATCGCAAGATCAGATCTCAAAGATCATTCAAAATCACCCGGCAGGCCCTGTGCTGGCGCCACCTGGCGACGCTTCACCCGAAAGCGCCGGCGAGGGCCGTCGAAGGCCACGGCTAACGAAATTCCGGAACTAGAAGGCAATCAGCCGACTATTTTAGCGAAAAATTAAGCAAATACTCAATTCCGGGCTGGTATCCTCCACCCTTCCCGAGGGCACATCAGTCGTTCTTCACGCCCCCGCCCGGGGATTCTTCGGCGGGAAGCCCACAATGTATCAGTTACTTAGCCTGACAGACTCCCCCGAGCCAAGTCCATGACGCGCATCATTCATTTCGCCGTACAGTTCGTCGTGGTCGGCCTGGCCGTGGCTTTCGTGCTGGTGTGGCTGTGGCCGCAGCTCCTGCCCGCCTGGCGTGAGCAGGGCGCCGATCCGGTCGCATCCTACGCCGACGCCGTCAATCGCACGGCCCCGTCGGTGGTCAGCGTCTACACGCGGACCATGGTCACCGAGCCGCTGGGGCTGGAATTCAGTGACCCCCTCTTCAGCCGTCTTTACCGGGATCGCACAGTGACGCGCCCGCGACGGGGGCTGGGCTCGGGGGTGATCATTTCCGAAGACGGCCTCGTGTTGACGACCCAGCACGTCATCTCCGGCGTCGACGACATCCTGGTGGCCCTGTGGGACGGGCGCGTCGCCGACGCCAGCGTAGTCGGCGCCGACCCGGCCACTGACCTCGCCCTGCTCCGCATCGAACTCGATGACCTGCCGGTCGCCACCCTGGCCGCCGACGACAACCTGAAAACCGGAGACGTCGTGCTGGCCATCGGAAACGCCTTCGGACTGAGCCATACCGTGACCATGGGCATCGTCAGCGCCACCAGCAGGGGGCATCTGAACCTGGCATCCTTCGAGGACTTCATCCAGACCGACGCCGCCATCAACGCGGGCAACTCCGGCGGCGCCCTGATCAACCCGGCCGGCGAAGTCGTGGGCATCAACAGCGCCTCGATGGGCCAGGAGACCGGCGCTCAGGGGATCTCCTTTGCCATTCCCGCCTCGGTGGTGCGGCGCGTGACCGAGCAGATCATCGAGTACGGTCGCGTCACCCGCGGCTGGATGGGCGTGGAACTGTCCGACGTCAGCCTTCGCCTTGCCAACGCCGAGGCCCTGCAACCCGGCGCCCGGGTCACCCAGGTCCACCGCGGCAGCCCCGCCTGGCAGGCCGGCCTGCAGCGCGGCGACGTCCTGGTCAGCGCCGACGGCGAGCAGGTCGAGAGCGCCCGCGACCTGATGCAACGCATTGCCGGCACCGAACCGGGCTCGGAAATGGAGCTCGAGGTCATCCGGGGCAACCAGCTGTTCACCACCAGCGTAGAACTAATCCAGCAGCCGCCGCCGCAGGATTGAAATTGGTTCCCTGGTTGGCTTGTTGGCTCGTTTGCTGGTTCGGCATCGTCACCCAACGGTGGGCGGCATGGCCGCGTCAACGGTGCGGGCACGCGAATCAGCGCCCTGACATCGCCGCACCGCGGCCCCGCAATGTCTTCCGAGCCGAACCAGCAAACGAGCCAACAAGCGAACCAGCCAACCAGCCGCTAATCCCGTCCCGAAGTCGTGCGATAATCCGGCGCTCGCACGCTGCAACGTGAGCCACCGCCGACGATGAGCATCAAGTCCGACCGCTGGATCCGCACCATGGCCGAGGAGCAGGGCATGATCGAGCCCTTCGAGCCGGGCCAGATCCGCCACACCGCCGAGGGGCGCAAGCTGGTCTCCTACGGCACCTCGAGCTACGGCTACGACGGTCGCTGTGCCAACGAATTCAAGATCTTCACCAACATCAACACCGCCATCGTCGACCCCAAGTCCTTCGACGAGAAGAGCTTCGTGGATTTCACCGGCGACTGCTGCATCATCCCGCCGAACTCCTTCGCCCTGGCGCGCACGGTCGAGTATTTCCGCATTCCCCGCAACGTGCTGACCATCTGCCTGGGCAAGTCCACCTATGCGCGCTGCGGCATCATCGTCAACGTCACCCCGCTCGAGCCCGAGTGGGAGGGCCACGTCACGCTGGAATTCTCGAACACCACGCCCCTGCCCGCCCGCGTCTACGCCAACGAGGGCGTGGCGCAGTTCCTGTTCCTGGAGTCCGACGAGCCTTGCGAGACCAGCTATGCCGATCGCGCCGGGAAGTACATGGGGCAGCGGGGGGTGACGCTACCCAAGGCCTGAAACCTAATCCGTGATTCGGATTTTCGGCATCCGTACCTTCGCCTCACGCGACTGGGTCGACAGGCGGCCGGCAACGCGGCGGGCGATTTCGCGGAACCGCACGGCGGCCGGATGATCCGGTTCGGCGACCACGATCGGCGTGCCCCGGTCGGTCGTGCGGCCCACCTCGGACTCGAGCGGCAACTGGCCCAGGTTGGGCACACCGGCTTCGCGGGCGATGCGCTCGCCACCGCCGCGGCCGAAAACCGGATCCTCGTGGCCGCAGTTGGAACATATGTGCGTGCTCATGTTCTCGATCACGCCCAGGACGGGCACCTTGACCTTGTTGAACATGGTCACGGCCCGGCGAACATCGTCGACCGCCACTTCCTGGGGCGTGGTCACGGTCACGGCACCGGCCACCGGAATGCGCTGCGCCAGGGTGAGCTGGATGTCGCCCGTGCCGGGCGGAAGATCGACGATCAGGTAGTCCAGCCCCTCCCACAAGGTCTCGGAGACCATCTGTTGCAGGGCCTGGGTGGCCATCGGGCCGCGCCAGATCATCGCCTGGTCGGTGTCGACCAGTACGCCGATGCTCATGACCTGGAGCCCGTGCGCCCGCATGGGCAGGATCCGCCGGTTCTCGGTCGTTTGCGGCCCGCCTTGCAGACCGAGCATGCGCGGCTGACTGGGGCCGTAGATATCGGCGTCGAGCACGCCGACGCTCGCGCCCTCGGCGGCCAGCGCCAGCGCCAGATTGGCGCTCACCGTGGACTTGCCGACGCCGCCCTTGCCCGATGCCACGGCGATGACGTTTCGCACCCCCTCGATGGGGTCGAGCCCGCCCTGGACGGCGTGCTGGGGAATCTGCCAGTCGACATCCACGGTCACCTCGTCGACCGCACCGTCGGCGCGAAGCCGGTCGGACACCTGCTCGGCCAATTCGTCCTTCCAGCCGGCGGCCGGGTAGGACAGCCGGATATCGACGGCGGCGCGCCGGTCACGGATGACCACACCGCGCACGCCGTCCCCGAGCGGCCGGCCGGTATTGGGATCCTCGATGGCGGCGACGAGCGACTTGCCTTCCTCGTTGTTCATGCCCTGGGAGCTCATGCTTGAAAACAGGACTGATATTGTACCGGTTTGGCTGGTTGGCTGGTTGGCTGGTTGGCTGGTTGGCTGGTTCGCTGGTTCGCTGGTTCGCTGGTTCGCTGGTTCGCTGGTTCGCTGGTTCGCTGGTTCGCTGGTTCGCTGGTTCGGCAATAGTATCGATTGCCTGGGGTGGTCTCGCGGCACAGCCGCTCCACAGCGCTGTGGAGTGCCGAACCAGCCAACAAGCCAACCAGCAAACAAGCAAACGATTCCAGCGCATGCGATAATTTCAAGTTGCTTTCGATCAAGCCGCTACCGACACCATGACCACCCCGCGCCGCATCCTGGTCACCGCTGCCCTACCCTACGCCAACGGCTCGATTCACATGGGCCACATGCTCGAGTACATCCAGACCGACATCTGGGCGAGGTTCCAGCGCGCCATGGGGCACGAAGTCGTCTTCGCCTGGGCCGACGACGCCCACGGCACGCCGATCATGCTGCGCGCCGAGAAGGAAGGCATCGAGCCCGAGCAGCTCATCGAGCGCATGCACGCCGAGCACCTGAAGGACTTCGAGGACTTCGCGCTCTCCTTCGACAATTTCTCGTCGACGCACACCGATACCAACAGGACGCTGGTCGAGCGCATCTGGTCGTCGCTCAAGGATCGCGACGCCGTTCGCACCGAAACGATCGAGCAGTACTACGACACCGAACGCGAGATGTTCCTGCCCGACCGCTTCATCAAGGGCAGCTGCCCGCGCTGCGGCGCCGAGGACCAGTACGGGGATTCCTGCGAGTCCTGCGGCGCCACCTACGATCCGACCGAGCTGGTCGACCCGCGCTCGGTCGTTTCCGGCACGACCCCGGTGATGAAGAAGACCGAGCACTACTTCGTCACCCTGTCGGCCTTCAGCGACAGCCTGCAGGAATGGATGCGCTCGGGCGCCCTCCAGGACGAAGTCGCCAACAAGCTCGACGAATGGTTCACCGACGGCCTGCGCGACTGGGACGTCACGCGCGACAAGCCCTACTTCGGCTTCCGGATTCCGAATACCGACGACAAGTTCTTCTATGTCTGGATGGACGCCCCCGTCGGCTACCTGGCGAGCTTCATGGAGCTCTGCGAGAAGAACGGCTGGGATTTCGAGGACTGGATGCGGCCCGACTCGAACGCCGAAATGCACCACTTCATCGGCAAGGACATCATCTACTTCCACTGCCTGTTCTGGCCGGCGATGCTCGAGGGCGCGGGCTTCAAGCGCCCCGACGGCGTCTACGCGCACGGCTTCCTGACGGTCAACGGCACCAAGATGTCGAAGTCACGCGGCACCTTCATCATGGCGCGGACCTGGCTCGAGCACCTGCACCCGGACTACCTGCGCTACTACTTTGCCGCCAAGCTCGGCTCGGGTCTCGTCGACATCGATCTCAATTTCGAGGATTTCCGCTACCGGGTCAATTCGGACCTGGTCGGCAAGCTGGTCAATATCGCCAGCCGTTCGGCCGGCTTCATCCACAAGCTCGGCGGCGGCAGACTGGCGTCCGAACTGCCCGACCCCGAACTGCACCAGCGTTTCGTCGGCGAGCACCTCGCGGTGACCGAAGAATTCGAGAAACGCAATTACCATGCCGCGATCCGCCGGATCATGGCGCTGGCCGACGAGGCCAACGCCTACATCAACGACCGGGAGCCCTGGAAGCTGGCCAAGGAAGCGGGTCGCGAGGAAGAAGTGGTCGCCATCTGCACCCAGGCGCTCAACCTGTTCCGCCTGCTGATGACCTGGCTGTCGCCCGTGATTCCACTCACGGCGCAAAAGGCCGCCGATTTCCTGAACACGCGCCTGGACGACTTCAGCCTGGTCGGCGATCCGTTACTCGACCACGAGATCCGAAAATTCAAGCCGCTGCTCCAGCGCGTCGAGGAAAAACACACGGACGCCCTGACCGAAGCCAGCCGCGAATCGCTCGAAGAATCGCAAACGCCGGCACGGGCCGACGACGACAAGCAACAGGAAGAAGAAGAAGACAACATGATCCAGTTCGACGACTTCATGAAGGTGGAATTGCGCGTAGCCCGCATCGAGAAGGCCGAAGAGGTGGAGGGCGCCGACAAGCTGCTGCGCCTGCAGCTCGACTTGGGCGAGATGGGCAATCGGCAGGTCCTGGCCGGCATTCGCGGGCATTATGAGCCGGCAGAGCTCGACGGGCGCCTGACCATGGTCGTGGCCAACCTGGAGCCGCGCAAGATGCGCTTCGGCATGTCCGAGGGCATGGTCCTGGCCGCCAGCGGCGAAGACGGCAAGCCCTTCCTGCTCTCGCCCGACAGCGGCGCCGAACCCGGCATGAGAATCAAATAGACCAATGGAACCACCGAACACACCGAAATCACCGAAAAATGCGCAACATGAGATGTTTCATTGTATTCGGTGCTTTCGGTGGATCCCGGGTTTTACCTGAACCATGGATCTGGCGCTCATTGTTATCTCGGCCGCGCTGGTCAACAATTTCGTGCTGGTCCAGTTCCTGGGCCTGTGCCCCTTCATGGGCGTTTCCAACAGCGTTTCCTCGGCCTTCGGCATGTCGGTGGCGACCGCGTTCGTCCTCACGCTGGCGTCGGTGGCGAGCTTCATGGTCACCGAATGGTTGCTCGATCCGCTGGGTCTGGAATACCTCCGGATCGTCGCCTTCATCCTGGTCATCGCCGCCCTCGTCCAGCTCACCGAACTGTACATGCGCCACTCGGCGCCGGTCCTGCACCGGGTGCTCGGCGTCTACCTTCCCCTGATCACATCGAACTGCGCCGTGCTCGGCGTCGCACTGCTCAACGTGCGTGAGCAGCACAGCCTGGTCGAGTCGGCCTTCTACGGATTCGGCGCGGCGCTGGGCTTCGGCATGGTGCTGGTCGTTCTCGCGGCCGCACGAGAACGCATCGCCATGGCCGACGTCCCGGAAAGCTTCCGCGGTGCGCCCATCGGCCTGATCACCGCCGGCCTGATGGCTCTGGCCTTCATGGGCTTTGCCGGTTTCGCGAAGCTGTGAGCGGCGACTGCTAAGATATCGCCATTGCCGGTTTGTCCCCAGGGAGGGAATCTGACATGAGAAGCATCCTGATCGTTATCAGCCTCATCACGCTGGCCGCCTGCAATTCCGAGACCGACACGAGCGTCAACGAAGATGCAACGGCGTTTGATGCGGGTGGCAGCACCACGGCCGAGCAAGCGCCCGAGGAATCGACTTCCGGGCAGAAAGAAGCCGCGGTGGACGCGGCGGCACCCGCTAGGGCCGAGGAGACCCGCGACCGCGAAGCGCCGCACCTGGAGTCGGCGTTTGCCGGCCAGACCCGCGCGCCGATTCCTGCCGACAGCACGGACTGGTCCATCGAGACGGTCGCCGGCGGCCTGGAGCATCCCTGGGCCATCGAGTTCCTGCCCGACGGCGCGATGCTGGTTACCGAACGACCCGGCCGCCTGCGCGTGGTCGGCGCCGACGGCAACGTCTCCGAACCCATCAAAGGCGTGCCGGCAGTCGACAATCGCAACCAGGGCGGCCTTCTGGACGTGGCCATCGCACCCGACTTCGAGTCGACCCGCACCCTGTTCCTGAGCTTCTCGGAGCCGCACGACGACGGAACGAACAACACCGCACTCGCTCGCGCTCGCCTGAGCGAAGACCGCACCGCCCTCGAGGACGTCGAGGTCATCTTCAGCCAGGAGCCGGCCGTGGAATCCACCGGCCATTACGGCTCCCGCATCGTCTTCCAGGACGCGGATACGCTGTGGCTGACCATGGGCGACCGCCAGGGCCACCCCGTTCGCCGGAACGCACAGGACCCGACCAACCACATCGGCACCGTAGTTCGCTTGAACTTCGACGGCTCCGTGCCGCAGGACAATCCGTTCGTGGGCCATGAGGAGAACCGACCGGAGATCTGGTCTTACGGGCACCGCAACATCCAGGCCGCGGCCAGGGACGCCCAGGGACACCTCTGGACGGTGGAACACGGCCCGCGCGGCGGCGACGAGCTCAACCGGCCGGAGCCGGGCAAGAACTACGGCTGGCCGACCATCTCCTACGGCATCGAGTACCGCGGCGGCGACGTCTACGAGGGCCGCACCGAAGCCGAGGGCATGGAACAGCCCGTCTATTTCTGGGATCCGGTGATCGCGCCTTCCGGCATGGACTTCTACGACGGCGACGCATTCGAGGCCTGGCAGGGCGACCTGTTCATCGGCGGCCTGCGCAGCCAGCTCGTCTCCCGCCTGGTCATAGCGGGCGGCCGGGTCGTCGGAGAGGAATGGCTGGAGATCGGCAGCCGTGTGCGCGACGTCAAGACCGGCCCGGACGGCGCGATCTACCTGGTCACCGACCAGCCCGAGGGGCAAGTGCTGCGGATCGTGCCCGGAGGGAACTGAGGACGGAGGACAAAACGGAGGGAATCATGACGCAACGCAGTCCGGTTCTGCGCCAGGCCGAGATCATGCCCGAGGTAGTTCGTTACCAGACCTGGGGCGTGTTTTTCCTGTTGCTGTTCACAGTCGTCGGCATTCCGTTGATGCCGATCGTGCTGCCGCTGGCCTGGTGGCTGACCAAGCGCTACTACGAGCGCCTGGAGATCGTGCTGACCCGGCGCGACCTCAAGGTCCGCCGGGGCATCCTCAATGTCGAGGAAAAGAGCATCCCGCTGGAGAAGGTAACCGACCTGGCCCTCTACCAGGGCCCGTTGATGCGCTTGTTCGACCTCAAGGGCATGAAGGTCGAGACGGCCGGGCAATCGTCCGGCGGCGCCCTGGTGTCGGTGGTCGGCATTCGCGACGTGGACGACTTCCGCGACGCCGTGCTCAGCCAGCGCGACCGCATCAGCGACCAGGATGACGACGACTCGACGCGCCAGGCGGCCAGGCCCACCGAACCGGGTGCGGCCGCGGCCAGCGGCGAGAGCCTTGCCCTGCTGACGGAAATCCGCGACAGCCTCCAGCGCATCGAGCGAGGGCTGGCCGACCGCGGCGACTGACGATGAGCGATCCAGGCGAACGCAATTCGCCGGCTCCGGAAGAACTGCCCTTCGCGGCGCCGTGCCGCAAATTGCGGGCCTCCGCCCCGATCGGATGGCTCCGCCTGGGCTGGGCCGACCTGCGGGCTGCGCCGAGGCAGAGCCTTTGCTACGGCGCGGTCATGCTGCTGCTGAGCTACGGCATTACCGCAGCCACTTGGCTGTTCGGCAACATCGGTCTGTACCTGGGCCTGGTGTCGGGCTTCGTCTTCGTCGGGCCCTGGCTGGCCCTGACGCTCTACTCGATCAGCCGCCGGCTCGAAGCCGGGCGCCGGGTCAGCCTGGCGCGCAGCATGGGCGACGCCGCCGCGGCGGTGGGTAACGCCCTGGTCTTCGCCGTCATCCTCACGGTCGTCTTCCTCGTCTGGGCGCGGGCCGCGACCATGGTGCACGTGTTCTTCCCGCCGACCGAGGACCCGAGCTGGTCCGACCTCGCCCCCTTCCTGGCGGTCGGCACCTCGGTGGGTGCCGTGTTCAGCGCCATCGTCTTCGCCGCGAGCGCCTTTTCGCTGCCGATGCTGATGGACCGGCGAGCGGACACCGTCACGGCGGTCGTCACTTCGGTCAACGCCGTGTTGAGAAACAAGGGCGCCATGGCGGTCTGGGCGTCCATTATCGTCACTTGCGTGATCATCGGGGCGGCCACGGCCTGGCTGGCCTTCCTGGTGCTGCTACCGCTGATCGGGCACGCGACCTGGCACGCCTACCGCAAAACGATCGACGCCGGCCAATGGCCGGCGCTCGACTAGTCGCGCCACCCCGCGTCGCTCAGGAAGCGTCCGCCTTGGTTTCGTGCTCGGTGCCGGGTTCGTGCTCGGGCGGCGAGTAAGTCGTGTAGAGCCTGAGCATTCCCGAACCGGTGTTCTTGAAGTTGTGCCAGGTGCCGGAAGGCACGATGCTGAGGTCGCCCGCCTTGATCGGCTCCTCCCGCTCGCCGATCTTGGCGACACCTTCACCGTCGACGAACCAAAGCAGTTGGTCATGACCCTCGTGAACTTCACCGCCGATCTCCCCGCCCTCGGGCACGGCCATGAGGACGACCTGGCTGTTTTCGCCGGTCCAGATCACCTTGCGGAATTCGTCGTTGTCACGTGCCAACTGCACGATGGGCAGCGTTGTCTTCTCGGTTTCCTTCATAGCGTTCCATCTCCGTCGAAGTTGTCGCGAATGATTGTCCTACAAGATACTTGGGCGGGGTTTGTCCCAGATCAACAGCTACACGATCGAGTCACTCGCACTATCATGACGCCATGCTCTCCGCGATCCTGACCTTGACTGCCCTGGTGCTCGTCATAGGAGCCGTCCTGCTCTGGCTGGGACGCCGCCTGGCGCCCGACGAGGACAGCCTGGTCGAGCGCATCAACGGGGTCCTGCCGCAGACCCAGTGCGCCCAGTGCGGCTATCCCGGATGTCGCCCCTACGCCCAGGCCGTCGCCAAGGGTGACGCGGACATCAACCAGTGTCCGCCCGGCGGCGAGGAAGGCGTGAAGATGCTGGCCGACCTCCTGGGCGTCGAGCCCAAGCCCCTCGACGAAACGCGCGGTGAGCACAAGCCGCCCATGGTGGCCGTCATCGACGAAGATCGCTGCATCGGCTGCACCCTATGCATCCAGGCCTGCCCGGTCGACGCCATTCTCGGCGCTCAGCGCCAGATGCACACCGTCATCGAGGCCGAATGCACCGGCTGCGAGTTGTGCATCGAACCCTGCCCGGTCGACTGCATCGACCTGGTCGCGACCGACGAACCCTGGCGCTGGCCGCGCCCCGAGCCGATCCCCCTGAAGATACGGGAGGTCGCGCATGGATGAGGCCCTGCCCGGCGATCGCATCCACGGTTTTCCCGGCGGACTGAAGCTCCCGCATCACAAGCAGGTGGCCTGCCAACATCCCGTGGAGCGGCCGCCCCTGCCCGAGCGCCTGTTCATCGCCATGCGCCAGCACCAGGGTGAAACCGGGCGGATGATCGTCGCGGCGGGCGAGCGCGTCCTCAAGGGCCAGGCCCTGACGGAAGCGGGCGACGACTTCATCGTGCCCGAGCATGCGCCGACATCCGGAACGATCGAAGGCGTCCTCGACTACCCCGCCGCCCTGCCCCCCGGCGGCACGCGGCTTACCATCGTGCTGGTGCCGGACGGCGAAGACCGCTGGGCACCGCGGCAGCCCTTCGAGGGCTGGCAGGACCGGCGCGCGGACGAGATCATCGACCACCTGCATCGCTCGGGCCTGGCCGGCCTGGGCGGCGCCATGTTTCCCACCGCAGCCAAGCTGCGCGGCGGCTGGTCAGGGCTGCATACCCTGATTCTCAACGGCGCCGAATGCGAACCCTGGATCGCCTGCGACGAAATGCTCATGCGCGAGCGGGCCCGGGATGTCGTCGAGGGCGGCCTGATCCTGGCTCGTGCCGCCGGCGCGCGGCAGGTGGTTATCGCCATCGAGGACCGCATGGGCCTGGTCGAGGAGAAACTGCGCGAGGCGTGCAGCGCGCTCGGCGCGGAAGACCAGGTGCGCATCCGCAAGGTCTTCACGATCTACCCCGAAGGCGGCGAGCGCCAGATCATCCAGGCCCTGACCGGGCGGGAAGTCCCCCACGACGGGCTGCCCCAGGATCTCGGGGTGGTCGTCCACAACGTGGGCACGGCCGCAGCGGCCCGCGATGCCGTCATCGAGGGCAGGCCGCTCATCGAGCGCATCGTCACCGTCACCGGCCCCGGCATCACCGACCCACGCAACCTGCTGGCCCTGGTCGGCACGCCCTTCGCCCATCTGATCGACGCGGCCGGCGGCTATCGGGAGGGCGTCACGCGCCTGATCCTCGGCGGGCCGATGTCGGGCACTGCCCTGCCGACCGACGAGATTCCGGTCACCAAGGGCAGCAACTGCGTACTGGCCTTCACCCGCGAAGAGACCTCGCCCACACAGCCCACCCTTCCGTGCATCAACTGCGGCGAATGCGTGCGCGTGTGTCCGGCCCGCCTGCTACCGCAGACCCTGTTCAAGCTGGTCGAAGCCGAGAACTTCGACGATGCGGCGGACTACGATCTGGCCGACTGCATCGAGTGCGGTTGCTGTGCAGCCGTCTGCCCCAGCCACATTCCGCTGGTCGATTTCTACAAGCACGGCAAGGACGAGCTGACCCGCCGCCGGCTCGATCGCCGC
>JAZBPT010000278.1:0-14090 GCA_036351755.1 Wenzhouxiangella sp.
GATCTGCAGCAACTGCTTGTTCGAGTCGTTCGGGTCGGCGTCGATCAGGATCTTGTTCTTGCGCATGCGTTCGACGTCCTCGCCGTGGTTGGGAATGCGCTCGTCGATCACGTCGTAATAGGTGTCGGGCGTGTCGAGGAACTCGACGCCCTTGTCGCGCAGCGCCTCGACCGTTTCATAGATGCGGTCGGTGTAGAGCGCGATGTGCTGGACGCCTTCACCCTTGTACTCGTCCAGGTACTCGTTGATCTGGCTCTTCGGGTCTTCGGATTCGTTGATCGGGATGGCGATCTTCGTCGTCGGCGAAGTCATGGCCTTGGATTTCAGGCCGGTGGCCTTGCCCTTGATGTCGAAGTACTTGACTTCGAAGAAGCCGAAGAGATCCTCGTAGAACGAAGCCCACTGGCCCATGTTGCCGTTGTAGACGTTGTGGGTGAGGTGGTCGATGAAGTTCATGCTCACGCCTTCGGGATGGCGGTCGACGGACGGGTCGAAGTCGAAGTGACGGTCGACGTCTTCCTCACCGCTGGTCAGGTACAGCACGGAACCGCCGATGCCTTCGATGCAGGGCACGTCGATCGGCAGGGTGTCGGGCTTGTTTTCGACATCCTTGGCGCCCTTGGCACGGACGGCCTCGTGGGCGGCCTTCGGATCGGTCACGCGCATCGCGAAGCCGGTGCAGCAGGGGCCGTGGGCGGCGGCGAAGTCGCTGGCGAACGAGTCGCTGCTCTCGTTGACCAGGAAGTTGATGCTGCCCTGGCGATACAGGGTGACGGGTTGTTCCTTGTGCCGCGCGACGGCGGTGAAACCGAGCTGCTGGAAAAGATCGTGCAGCAACGCCGGTTCGGGCGCGGCGAACTCGATGAATTCGAACTGCTCGACGCCGAGCGGATTGGGGCGGGACTGCGTCATGATTCGGTCTCCTTGCAACTGTGCGTTTCGACGAAAGGCGAATGATTGAATGAGCGGGCAGTGAATGCTCTTGCCTCGGACCCGTGATATTAGTTACATTTGTAACCGTTTTCAAGCCGGACCCGTACCTCTTCGACCATGCTCGACCTCGAGGATTTCCTTCCCTACCGCCTGTCCGTGCTTTCCAACCGGATAAGCAACGGCATCGCCCGCACCTACCAGTCGCGCTTCGACCTGAGCGTGACCGAGTGGCGGGTGATTGCCATCGTCGGGCGCTATCCCGGGGTGACCGCCACCGAGGTCGCCGAGCGCGCGGCGATGGACAAGGTGGCCGTCAGCCGGGCGGTCTCGAGGCTGCTCGACGCGGGTCGGCTCGAACGCCGCGAGAATCATCCTGATCGCCGGGCCAAGCGGCTCTACCTCAGCGAGGAGGGCGAGTCGATCCACGATGCCATCGTGCCCGCCGCGCTGGCCTTCGAGCGCGACCTGCTCGAAGCGCTCGAGCCCGAGGAACGGCGTCGCTTTCTCGACAGCCTCGAGCGGCTGGCTGAAGCCGCCGAGCGTCACTGCTGAGCGCCGGGTCGGTCCGTGTCCTTCGAGCTCCTGCTGCGCGACGAATGGCTGTGCGCGGTCAACAAGCCGACCGGCATCATGGTGCACCGCAGCAGCATCGGCACCGATCGTGAATTCGTGATGCAGAACCTGCGCGACCAGATCGGTCAGCGCGTCTGGCCCGTGCACCGCCTCGATCGGGCCACTTCCGGCGTACTGCTGTTCGCCCTCGATCCCGAAACCGCCAGGGAACTCGGGCAGGCCTTCATGGACCGCCGCGTCGACAAGCGCTACCTCGCGGTCGTCCGGGGCTGGACGGAAGAGCGGGGTACCGTCGACCATCCGCTCGCCCGGCACAAGCATGCCGAGCCGCGTGAAGCCAGGACTCGCTACGAGCGCCTGGCGACCTGTGAACTGCCCATCCCGGTCGGCGGTTTCGAGACCGCTCGGTATTCGCTGCTCGAGGCCATGCCCGAAACCGGCCGTCGTCACCAGATCCGGCGCCATCTCAAGCACATGTCGCATCACCTGATCGGCGACACCACCTACGGCGACGGCCGCCACAACCGCTTTTTCCGCCAGCATCTCGCCTGCCACCGCATGCTCCTGCACGCGAGCCGGCTCGAGCTCGAGCACCCGCGAGCCGGCGGCCGCCTCCGCCTGGAGGCCCCGCTGGCCGGAGAGTTCGCCCGCGTCGCCGAAGACGTTTTCGGTTGGCCGCAACCTACGGCACGTTGACCCCTGCGATAAACTCGCGGCCTGAAACCTGAAACCTGAAACCTGGATATAGCCATGCAAATCAACTCAACCTTCGACAGCGGCAACATCGAAGTCCTGGAAGCCGAGTCCCCCGACAATATCCGGCTGAAGATCCGCCCCGATGCCGGCGGCGAGCACATGCAGTGGTTCCACTTCCAGTTGTCGGGAGCGCGCGATACCCACTGCCGCATGACGATCGAGAACGCCGGCGAGGTTTCTTACGTGGACGGCTTCGAGAATTACGAGGCGGTGGCGAGTTTCGACCGCGTCAACTGGTTTCGGGTGCCGACCGAGTTCGATGGCAAGCAGCTCGTCATCAAGCACCGGCCCGACAGCGATATCGTCTACTACGCCTATTTCGCGCCGTATTCGCAGCTCGAGCACGACAATCTGATCGCCGCCGCGCTGGTCGACCCCCGAGTACGCGCGGAAGTCCTGTGCAGCACGCCCGACGGGCGCGCCCACACCATGCTCCGAATCGGCGAGCCGGGCGAAGGCCGCAAGAAGATCTGGGTGATCGCTCGCCAGCATCCCGGCGAGTCCATGGCGGAATGGTGGGTCGAGGGCTTCCTGGAGCGGCTGCTCGACGCCGAGGAGCCAGTCTCGCGCAAGCTGCTCGAAGAGGCCGTCGTCTACCTGGTGCCCAACATGTGCCTCGACGGCACCGTGCGGGGGCACCTGCGCTGCAATGCGAAGGGCCGCAATCTCAACCGCGAGTGGGCCGAGCCCTCCGAGACGGAATCGCCGGAGGTCTACTTCACGCGCGAGAAGATGCACGCCACCGGCGTGGACATGTGCTTCGACGTGCACGGTGACGAGGCGCTGCCCTACAACTTCATCGCCGGCGCCGAGGGCACGCCGTCCTGGAACGACCGCAAGCAGCACCAACTCGATACCTTCAAGGAACTGCTGGCCGGCATCAGCCCGGATTTCCAGACGAAGATCGGCTACGAGGTGGATGCACCCGGCAGCGCCGCTGACCTCAAGAAGAACACGGACTACATGGCCGAGACCTTCGACTGCCTGGCTATGACCCTGGAGATGCCGTTCAAGGACAACGCCGACATGCCGATTCCGGAGATGGGCTGGTCGCCCGACCGCTGCAAGCACCTGGGCGCGGCCAGCATCGATGCCTTCTGGAGGATCCTGCCGGAACTCTGAGCTGCCTCAGTCGGGTCCTGTGGCGGCATCGCGATCGGGATTTCCGGTGAGGCCCTCCAGGCGGCTCGCCAACCATTGCGGAGCAGTTGCTTTGTTGAGGAACTCCCCGGGTTGCGCAGGATCACCGGTGCAACGGTGTCGCAGCAGTCGATAGGCGTATCGCCAACGCTCGGGTAGCGAATCGAGCGTGGCTGCGCGTATCCCGGGTACGGCCGTTGACCGGCAGCCGCCCGGCGGATCGGTTTCCAGCATGCGCCGGGCCAGGCAGAATCTCTGTTGCAGGCTGCTGATGCCGTCCAGGTCGTCGCAGGCATCCTCGGGTCGCTGCAGATCGGACAGACTCGGCGCACGGTCGAGTTCCAGCAGGATTAGGCTCCTGAGAGGCAGCAGCCAGTTGACCATGGGCAGGTCGGCTTCCGGCAAGGTGTCGCGGTGCGCCAGACCTCGCTCGACGAGATCGAGTGCGCCCGCGAAATCGTCCCGCATGTAGTGAGACCAGGCCAGCATCCCCCAGGTGTAGGCAATGTCGGGGTGCGGACCATCGTGGACCCGCTTCAGCGAATCGAGTGATTGCCGCCAGGCCGATTCCGCGCCGGCGTGGTCGCCGCGGGCCATGTTGACCCCGGCCAGATTGCCCAGGGTGCTGAGCGTCTGGGGGTGGTCGTTGCCGTAGACGTTGCGCTTGTGCTGCAGCGAGCGCTCGAAAACCTCGGCGGCGGCGTCGAAGTCTTCCCGGTACCAGTGCACGATGCCGAGATCGTTCTCGATCTTGGCCAGCAGGATGTCGTCCTCGCCGAGCGCTTCCCGCAGGGCCAGGGCCTCCATGAGCACCTCTTCGGCTTCCTCGAGCCGGCCGGACTCCTGGAGCGCGCCTCCTTGGACCCGAAGCGCGTCAGCGCGAATGGAGGCGGCTGACGATTCGGGCGCCTCGGCCGCTCGCCCCAGGACAGGCGCCACAGTTTCCAGGGCGGCACCGGGCGAACCGTTGACGAGTTGCATGTCGGCCAGGCGCACTTCGATCCGGTCAAGGGCCGCCCGGGGCAGATCATGCTCGATCGCAAGCGCGCGGGATCGTTCGAGAAAGCGCGTGGCCGCCGTAAAGTCGCCCTGTTCATAGGCGGCCATGCCGCGGTCCGACAGCGCGCTGGCGTGCAGCACCGGTATGCGATGCGTTTCCTCGAGCGACAGCACTTCGTCGAGAGAGTCCGCCGCCTCGGCGATCAGTCCCCGTTCGAGCTGGGTTCGGCCGATGACGTGCAGCAATTCGGCAAGCAGGCGCGGCTGGTCGGCCATGGCCGAGCGCACCCGGTCGGCACCGCGGCGCAGCAGCTCGGAGGCCGGCGGATCCTCGCCGCGCATCAGCGCGGGATCGGCCGACTCGAAGATGCCGATCAGGAAATCGCGGGCGGCGACGGCGCGGGCGGCCTCACTCCTCGCCTCCCGGGCCTGCCAGAGCGCGGCGGCGCCGCCCAGCGTCAGGCTGGCGACCAGCAACAGGCCGAGACTGGCCGCGACCGAGTGGCGCTGCAGCCAGCGGCCAAAGACGTAAGTCCGCCCGCCCCGACGCGCCGCGACCGGGCGCTTTCCCTGCCAGGATTCCAGATCGGCCCTCAACAGGGTCATCGAGCTGTAACGCTCCTCAGGTTGGCGCGCCGTTGCCTGGGCGCAAATCGCCGCAAGGTCGCGATCCGATCTTCCGGCGATCAGTTCCTCGAGCACCGCACCGAGGGAGTAGATGTCCTGGCTCGTGTCGGGCGGCGCGCGCCGGTAGCGTTCGGGGGCGGTATAGGCGGGAGAGCAATACAGGTGACGTTCGGCGTCGGGTTGCCGCTGGAGCATCGCCGCGATGCCGAAGTCGACGACGCACAGCCGGCCGTTCTCGCGCACCAGCAGATTGGCCGGCTTGACGTCGCAATGGACCACCTGGCGCTGGTGAGCGTATTCGAGTGCCCGGGCGGCCTCGATGACCAGCTTCACGATGGCGGCCACGGACAGTTCGCTCTCCCGGCAATGGACGTCCAGCGCCCGGCCATGGATGAGCTCCATCACCAGGTAGCCATGGCCTTTCTCACTCGTGCCGCTGTCGATCAGCCGCGCGATGCCCGGATGCTCGAGGCGCGCGAGGATTCGCGTTTCCTCGCTCAGCCGTTTGCCGTCGCCGATCAGGTTGGCGCGCTTGAGCACCTTGACGGCCACTTCCTTCTCGAACTGCCCGTCGGCACGGTGCCCGTGGTGGATCACGCTCATGCCGCCGCGGCCGATGATTTCGTCGACCTGCCAGGGTCCGAGCCGCCGGCCCTGCCAGTCAGGCGGCGGTGCGTCTTCCTCGCCGGTTTCGGCCCGGTCGAGTCCCAGTCGTTCGGGAGCACCCGTATCCAGTCCCAGGGAGTCGGCCCGGTCGTGTTGTTCCAGCAGGTGGCGAAGCTGCCGGCGGTGATTCTTTGCGAGCTCGAGCGCCTCCAGCTTCTCTTGCCGCTCGCGCGAGGGCAGGTCGGCCAGTCGGTCGAAATGGTCGGAAATGGCAGCCCAGTCGGAAGCGCTGATCTTCATTGCCGCTCAACCGGCCTCGAGATTGGCCGCCAGCAGCGCCCGCGCACGTTTCCAGTCGCGCGCCGCGGTGCGAGGGGAAACTTCGAGCACCTCGGCGGCATCTTCGTTGGACAGGCCGGTGAAAAAGCGAAGCTCGACCAGGCGGCCCAGGCGGGGATCGAGTTGTTCGAGCTCGCCGATGGCCTGGTCGATGTCGAGGATGCGGTCGATGTCGGTCACCGTGGCCGCGTCGGCGTCACCCAGCTCCACCTGGACGGCGTCGCCGCCGCGCTTCTGCGCCAGGCGGTAGCGGGCGTAGTCGACCACCATCCGGCGCATGGCGACCGCCGCCACGCCGAGGAAATGCCGGCGATCGCGGAAATCGCTTTCCCCGGCAGCCAGGCGCAGCCAGACCTCGTGGACAAGTGCGGTGGTGTTGAGCGTCGCAGAGGGGATCAACTGGCGTTCGCGCCGGGCGATGCGGCGCAACTCCTGGTAGAGCTGGCGAACTCGGTCGAGGTCGGCAGCATCCGCGCCGTGCGCCTGCAGCTCCGCTTCCAGTGAATTCGTATTCGAATCGTCGGTCATCGTCTATTGCGATTCCTCAGCGACCGTGAACCTCATTCTGTCCGATTCCGCCCCGGAATTCATCATTCCAGCTCGCGCATGGCAGGGAATGGACGGGATTTCCGACTTGCTAGTCAGTCGACCGATGATGGGTGGAAGTGAAAATGTACAAATGGGCGATGCTCGTCTTGCTTATCGGCGCTGCGCCGACGTTTGCAGGGACCTTCGTGGTCAACGATATCGGTGATGCTTCCGACACCGCACCCGGCGATGGCGTGTGCGACATACCGGTTGGCGGTCCGCCCAGATGTACGCTGCGGGCCGCGATCGAGGAGGCCAACGCGCTGTCGGGGCTCGACCACATCGAATTCTCGGTCGGGCTGTTCACGCTCAGCCTGGCAACGCCGTTGCCGACCATTACCGAGCGGCTGATCATCGATGCGACCACCGTCCCCGGCTACAACGACAGCGCGACTTCCGTCCTCGATGCACCGCCGCTCATCCGTCTCGACGGATCGGGCCTGGGTGGCACCACCGCCGACGGGATTCGAATCAATGCAGGATCCTTCGTCGATATCAAGGGGCTGGCGATCTACGGCTTTCCCGACAACGGCATCGAGGTCATCAATACCGATACGATCGTGCTGGACGCGAACTGGATTGGCGTGCGCAGCGATGGCTCGGCATCGGGCAATGGCGGCAGCGGTATCTACATGAGTGGCAGCGAGCGCTGCGTCGTTGGCCAGGAGATTCCGCTGGTACCCGATCCCAGTGTCGAAGGCGTCGGAAACCTGGTTTCCAACAACGGCGAGGAAGGCATCTATGTGCAGCTTGGAGACGATAACCTCATCGCCGGAAACCACATCGGCGTGAACCCGGGGGGCGGGAGCGGATTCGGCAATGCGCGTCACGGCATCCAGCTGGTCGGACCCAACAATCGGATCGGCCAATTCCGTGGCCTTGCCGATGGGGCCCTGACGGCGCCCAACATCATCGAACACAACGGCCTCGACGGAATCCGTGTGCTGACGGGCAACCAGCTTATCTACAGCAACCAGATCTTCTCCAACGGCGCCGCCGGTATCGGCCTCAACGGCGGCAGCAGCAAGGTCGGATATGTCGCCGAAGGCATGCGCAACTTCATCGCCGCAAACGGCACGCACGGGATTCACGTGGGCAACGTACTGGATGCCAGCGACAGCAACATCATCCGGTACAACTGGATCTACCAGAACCAGCAGCGGGGCATCCAGCTGTCCGCGGGCAACGGCAACCAGATTCGTGACAACGAAATCTTCGACAACGACGGCGATGCCATTCGACTCGACGATGCCGGCAATCTGCTCGAGTTCAACGAAATCGGCTTCCTGAACGGGGCACTGGTGGGCAATGCCGCCAATGGCATCGTCTTGGCCGCCGGGGGCAACACGCTGGACCGAAACCGCATCGGCGGCATGGCCGACGACGGAATCGACGTCGTCAGTGGCGTCACCAGCACCATCATCGGCAACAGCGTGGGCGCCGCCGGGGACGGCAGCTTGTTCGGTAATGCGGGCGCCGGCATCCGGGTTCGTGCGGCCGCGGTCGATACGCAGATTGTCGAGAATTTCATAGGCGACAATGCCGATGGCATCCTGCTCGAGGGTGCGACTAACGACGTATGCGGCAACTGGATCGGTGTCGGTTCGTCCAACGAGGACATCGGCAACGCCGTCGAAGGGATGCGCGTGCTGGGCGGTGCCAATACCATCGGTGACGAAGACGCCGGCTGCGCCGCCAACCTGATTGGCTTCAACGCTTCCGACGGCATCCAGGTCCACGGTGACAACAACACGATCCGGGACAACCGCCTCGGGGGTCAGCCCGGCCTCGATCTCGGCAACGGGCGCGGCGGCATTCTGCTCACCGACGGCGCCTCGATCAACGATGTCTCGGGCAACATCATCTGGAACAATGACGACGGTATCCGTGTCGGTGTTACGGCAGGCACGGGCAATCGTCTCGAGGACAACAACTACGGCGGCAATGCCGACGTGGCCATCGACCTCAACGACGATGGCGATTCACCCAACGACGCCGGCGATGTCGATAGCGGGCCCAACAACATGCAGAACTACCCTGTCATCACCAACATCGACGACAGCGGCCCGGGCCTGACGTTGACCTACCACGTCGATTCCGATGCGGGGCAAGCGAGCTATCCGCTGCAAGTCGATTTCTATATCAACAACTTCAATCGGCGGGATGGCTATCGGGTGCATTCCGACAGCTACAACGTGGCGCCGGGGGCAAGCCGGACCATTACCTTCTCGCCGCCGGTCGATGCCGCCTTCATCCTGGCCATGACGATCGACGCCGACGGCAACAGCTCGGAGTTGGGGGTGCAGCATTCTTACAGTATCGCGCCGCCCCCCGACGAGTTGTTCAGTGATCGCTTCGAGATACCCTGATTACGCGATGCGCGAAGCGGGGTCGACCAGTTCGAGCCGGCGCAGCGCCACGCCGGCCTGGGTGCGGTTGCGCACTTCGAGCTTCTGCAGGATCTCGCTCATGTGAGCCTTGACGGTGCGCTCCTGGATGCCCAGTTCGTCGGCGATCTGCTTGTTGAGCAAACCGTCGGCGACCAGCGCCAGCACGCGGAACTGTTGCGGCGTCAGCGCCGCAATGCGCTCGGCCAGTACCAGGTCCTCGTCGTCGGAATCGAGCTCGGCCACGGCGCGCTCCAGGTGCGGCGGTACCCACTCCCGGCAGTCGAGCACGGTCTCGAGCGCGGCGGTCATGTCGTCCAGTCCGGAGCTTTTCGGGATGAAGCCGGCCGCGCCGTGATCGAGCACGCGCCGAATAACGCGCGGGTCTTCGTTGGCCGAAACGACCACAACGGCCACGGCCGGGTGGTTGCAGCGGATGGACGCCAGCCCCGCCAGGCCGTGACTGCCCGGCATGTGCAGGTCGAGCAGGACGAGATCGACATCCTCGTTGTCGTCGAGCAGGTCCGTGGTCTCGGGCAGGTCGCGCGCCTCGAGAATCTCGACATCGTCCAGGCACGCCCCCAGGGCCTGCACCAGCGCGCCGCGGAACAGGGGGTGATCGTCGGCAATCAGGACTCGGGTGCTCATCGAGATCAAGGATAAAGGGTTCGGGGGGCACGGGTCAGGTATTACTGAACCGTCCACCCCCCATCGACAACGATGCACTGTCCGGTGATGTTGCGCGCGGCCGGTCCGACCAGGAAAGCGCAGATACCGGCCAGTTCTTCGAAGGAGATGAACACGCCCTTGGGCATGGGCTTGAGCATGATTTCTTCGACCACGCGGTCCTCCGAGATGCCATGTGTCTTCGCCTGGTCGGCAATCTGCTTTTCCACCAGCGGGGTCTTCACGTAGGTCGGGCAGACCGTGTTGATGGTGATGTCCGTGTCGGCCGTCTCAAGCGCCAGCACCTTGGAGAAACCGGTCAGGCCGTGTTTGGCGGCTACGTAGGCGCTCTTGAAGGGGCTGGCAACCAGCGAGTGGATCGAGCCGATGTTGACGATTCGCCCGAAGCCGCGCTCGCGCATGCCCGGCAGCAGGGCCCGGGTCAGGCGCGCCGTCCCGGTCAGCATGACCTGGACAAGCTGGTCCCATTTTTCCATGGGAAAGTCCTCGAGGCGGGCGACGTGCTGCAGCCCGGCGTTGTTGACCAGCACGTCGACGGCGCCGTCGAGTTCCGAGACCAGCCTGTCGACGTCGGCGTCGCTGGTGACGTCCAGGGCATGGGCACTTGCCGTACCGCCGGCCGCGGTAATCGCTGCGGCGGTGGCCTCGGCGGCCGAGCCGTCGAGATCGGTCGCGAGAATGCTATGGCCTGCCTTGGCCAGGTCGGCTGCAATGCCGGCGCCGATGCCGCTACCGGCGCCGGTGATCAGGATGCGCAGGGGGCGATCGTTCATGTTCGCGTCGGGCTCCGGATGGGGTGGATTGGCCAGGATCGAAAGCCTAGCAGAGCGGCGAGCCCGCGGCTGCTGTACCAAAGTCCATTGGGTGCGCGCGCACGCGCCCTGCTAAAGTGGCGCTCCCGAATTCTCCCGACAGACTTCCTTCAGAGAGCCGACGATGCAATCGAAACTGACTGTCCTCCTGCTTGCGATTCCGTTGCTGGTGGCGTGCAGCCCCGGCGACGAGCCGGCGGGTAGCGGCGAAGCCGCTCCAGACCTGGAAATCCGCGTCACCGAACACCGCGGCGGCGACGACCTGCTGACCGCGGGGCTCGGCCTGGACGGGCTTGCGGGCAACGCGCCGCAGCCGGCCGACCCGGAAGCGCCGACGGCGGCGGAATTGCGCCGCATGGCCATCCACAAGTCCTGGACCGGTATCCAGAGCTTCACGCCGGCCGGCGGTCTCGGCGGTCTGCTCGACGAGCTGCCGACCGTGCGCGGGCGCGAGTTCCAGGCCTTCGTAACCGTTGCCGATGCGAACCACCCGGTGCGCGTGCTGCTCCAGCTTCCCGACGCCTTCGATTCCGAAGCGCCCTGCCTGGTCGTGGCGCCCGCCTCCGGCTCAAGAGGCGTCTACGGTGCCATCGCCCTGGCCGGCCCCTGGGCCCTGCCCGCCGGCTGCGCCGTGGTCTACACCGACAAGGGCGCAGGCACCGATTTCTTCGACTACGCCAGCGAAACCGGCGTACGCCTGGACGGCAGCCGGGCCGCCCGTGGCGAGGGCCAGCTGGGCTTCGAACCCGCCGCGATGCCGACGGAAGACGAGGAGGCCGAAGGCCCGGCACCGGACCCGTCCACCGTGGCGCTGCCCCATGCCCACTCCGGCGACAACCCCGAAGCCGATTGGGGCCGCCACGTGCTGGCGGCGGCGGAGTTCGGCCTCGGGATTCTCTCCGATGAGCTCGACGGCGAGTTTTCGGCCGACAGCACGCGCGTGATCGCGGCCGGCCTGTCCAATGGCGGGGGCGCCGTGTTGCGTGCCGCCGAAATCGACGAGGAAGGCCTGCTCGACGCCGTGGTCGCCGTCTCGCCCAATGTCACCGCGCCCGGCGCGCCGCCGCTCTACGACTACGCCACGGCCGCCGCGCTCTACCAGCCCTGCATGCTGGCCGACCTGGAGAAGGTCGGCGGGATGCCACTGGGCAATCCGATGCTGGCGGCGATGGGCGAGGTGCGTTGCGCCTCCCTGGCGCGCGCCGGACTGCTGGAAGAGGGCACTGCGCAGGCGGCCCGGGCGCGCCTCAACGAACTGGGCTTCGAGGATCCCGTCCTCGACCAGGCCGCCGTGAACGTGGTGCTCGGCCTGTGGCGCACGGTCGGCGCCAGTTACGCCTCGGCCTATCTGCGGCGCGGGCCCTTCGACATGCCCTGCGGCTTCGCCTACAGCGCGCCGGAAGCGACAGCCGCCCAGCGGCATGCCTGGTGGGCCCTGCATTCCGGGGTCGGGGCGGGTGAGGGTATCGTTCTCACCGACTCACTCGGTGACGGCCAGGATGCCCAGCTGCCCGCCTTGCGCTGCCTGCGGTCCCTGTGGGCCGGCAAGGGAAGCGAGACGAGGCAGCTGCACGAAGCCGTCGAGGCCACGCGCGCCTCCGCTTCGCTGCCCGGCGAAGCACCGGTGATGGTGATCCACGGCGCAGACGACGGCCTGATTCCCGCCGCGTTCAGCAGCCGGCCCTGGGTTGAGCAGGCGCGCGCAAACGGCGCAAACGTGACTTACTGGGAAGTGGCTGATGCCCAGCACTTCGACGTGCTGCTCGGTGCGCCGGGTGTGGCGGGGCGTTACGTGCCGCTGCTTCCCTATGGCTGGCGGGCCCTGGACCGGATACGTGAAGCTCTGGATGGGCAGGGTGCAATGGGCGAGGATCGGGTCATCGATCCGGAGCCCGCGCCGGCCGGCGAGCCGCTCGAGTGGGAAGACCTGGGCCTGTAGAACGTCCGGGGCCCGGACACCGATCGCGGGCGCCCGACGAAGGCGCCCGCGGTCGATACGGCCTTTCCTATCTGAGAACGCCGCGCTGCAGCATGGCCCGGTTGTAGAACACCAGAAAGATGCCGATGGCGACGATCACGCCAGAGAAGATGATCCCGGCGGTGCCCATGATCTCCGCGCCGTTGGAGAGCACGAAGTTCTGGAAAGAAGTCGCCAGCATCGTCGCCAGGGAGAAGAGGAACAGCCAGTAGGCCCAGCGCAATCGGAGCAGCATGGCCAGCGAGCCCAGGAGGGCGCCCCAGGTGGCGATGCCCCAGGTGATCACTGCCCAGGTCGGAATACCGTAGAAGTAGGCCAGCTGCTCCTCGCTGAAGGCGGACATGTAGGATTCCAGCTGAATCTGCGTGGCCAGGAAATCGAAAGCGCCGACGGCGTTCCAGAGCACGGCGACGACGGCGACGATCCAGAAGTGCACCGGCGGCTTCGCGGTATGGGTCTCGGTCATGATGATCCTCCTCGAATGAACTTGTCGTTGTTGTTGTCTACCGCGTTATTCTGCTCCCGGACCCTTTTTCGAGCAAGAACACGGCCAATGGCGAGAAATATCGAAATCAAGGCACGCGTGGCCGATCCGGATGCGATGGGACAGCGCGCGGCCCGGGTCGCCGACGAGGGGCCGTGGACGATCGAGCAGGACGACACCTTCTTTGGTTGCGGGGACGGTCGGCTGAAGCTGCGCGATTTCGGCAACGGCAGCGGCGAGCTGATCTTCTATCGGCGCCCGGACCAGGCCGGTCCCGGCCAGTCGGAATACCGCATCACGCCCACGGAGGATCCCGAGGGCCTGCGCGCCGTGCTGTCCGACGCGCTCGGCGTCACCGGCCGGGTGCGCAAGCGCCGGATCCTCTACCTGGCCGACCGGACCCGGATCCACCTCGATCACGTCGAGGGCCTCGGCGACTTTCTGGAACTGGAGGTCGTGCTCGCAGACGGCGAGTCCTCGCGCCTGGGCGAGGCCGACGCGCAGGTGCTGATGGAGCGGCTGCATATCGCCGACGACGACCTGGTCGAAGTGGCCTACGTTGACCTGCTGGCGGAGCAGCCACCCCGCTAACCCCGTTTTTCCCGCTCAGGCGTTGTTCTCCATGCAAGCCCCTAAATGGAGAACAGGATGAGCCAGTCAATTCGCAACTCGAGTATTCGGCGCCGGGCCCTGGCGGCCGCGGCGGTAGCCGCCATGGCCCTGACGGCAGGCTGTGCCTCGCAGGCACCGGAGGCCGGTGAAGAGCAAAAGCCGCTGCCCGAACCGGCGCCCCGGACCGAGCTGGATCTCACGCAGGTCACCATCGAGACCGCGTCGGAGCAAGAGCAGCGGTTTCGGCAGCGCCCGGCCCGGGTCGAGGAAGCCCTGGCCGACCGGGCGGCTCCCGGCCGGCCCATGGCGTTCGCCCCCTCGCCCGCGTCGCCGGGCGCCGATCCGCTCGCCCACCTGCGAGCGCCGGATCGTCCGATCAAACGGGAAAACTACGACGAGCTCGACCCCAACCCGATCCACCGGGTGAGCGAGCAGCCGGTTTCGACCTTCAGCATCGATGTCGACACCGGCAGCTACGCCAACGTCCGCCGCATGCTCAACGCCGGCCAGCTCCCGCCGGAAGGCGCGGTGCGGGTCGAGGAGATGATCAACTACTTCGACTACGACTA
>JAZBPT010000279.1:0-3467 GCA_036351755.1 Wenzhouxiangella sp.
AGATGGACATGCTCCCTCTACAACCCGGCGACGTCCCCGACACCGAGTCGGACGTCACCAACCTGGCCAAGGCCACAAACCACAGCCCCCAGGTCAACGTAGAAGAAGGCGTAGCCAGCTTCGTCAAATGGTACCGCGACTACTACAAGCAATGACCAAACGCACCAGCCAGCGCACCGCACCGCGAGCATACCGGCGCGAGCGGCGAGCCCGTAATTGCTGTATCTTCAATCCGTGGCCCAGAACGCTTCCAGGCAGATGAAAAAATTTGCCCTTATCGGTGCGGCCGGCTACATTGCCCCGCGCCACATGAAAGCGATTTCAGAGACCGGCAACGAGCTGGTTGCCGCCATGGACCCGAATGATTCCGTCGGGATTATCGATAGCTATTTCCCCAATGCGAACTTCTTCACGGAGTTCGAGCGTTTTGACCGACATATCGACAAGATTCGCCGCCGAAGCGGCGGCCATGCCGTCGACTACGTGGCCATCTGCTCGCCCAACTATCTCCACGACGCACACGCAAGGTTCGCACTGCGCTCCGGTGCCGACGCGATTTGCGAGAAGCCGCTCGTTCTCAACCCGTGGAACATCGACGGCCTCAAGGAAATGGAGGCCGACACGGGGCAGCGGATCAACACGATCCTTCAGTTGAGGCTCCACCCGAGCATCATCGAACTGCGCGAGTCAATGCGCGGCGAGGCCAGCGGCACAAAGCACGAGGTCGACCTGACCTACATCACCGCCCGGGGAAACTGGTATCTGCACAGCTGGAAAGGCGTGGAGGACAAGTCCGGCGGCATCGCCACCAATATCGGTGTACATTTCTTCGACATGCTGCACTTTGTTTTCGGCGACCTCCAGGAGAACGTCGTTCACCTCAACACGCCGACTAAGGCCGCCGGCTACCTCGAGTACGAACAGGCACGCGTTCGCTGGTTCCTGTCGGTCGACTACGACGACATTCCGGTCGCACAGAAGCAAGCGGGACAGCGCACATTCCGCTCCATCACCGTGGATGGCAAGGAAATCGAGTTTTCCGGTGGTTTTGCCGACTTGCACACTCGCAGCTACGAGGAGATCCTGAAAGGCAACGGCTTCGGCCTTGAGGAAAACAGGGTTGCCATCGAAACGGTAGCAAAGATTCGAACCGCAACACCGGAGCCCGTGCGTGCGGAAACCCACCCGTTCATGGCATAGCAAGCACCTCAGGTGAAACCCGAATACCCGACCCCGAATTCCTGAAATGAGCTATTTCGTTCACGACAGCGCCATCGTTGACGACGGCGCCCGCATTGGCGACCGGAGCCGAATCTGGCACTTCGTCCACGTCTGCGGGGGCGCTCGCATCGGCCAAGACGTCTCGCTGGGGCAAAACGTGTTCGTGGGCAATCGCGTGACCATCGGCAATCGCTGCAAAATCCAGAACAACGTGTCCGTCTACGACGGCGTAACGCTGAACGAAGGCGTGTTCTGCGGCCCAAGCATGGTTTTTACCAACGTCCACAATCCGCGTTCGCTCATCGAGCGCAAGGACGAATATCGACCAACCTTGGTCAGGCGCGGCGCGACGCTAGGGGCCAACTGCACGATCATTTGCGGCATCACTATCGGCGAGTTCGCCTTCGTCGGAGCCGGCGCCCTGATCAACCGCGATGTTCCGGCCTACGCCCTGATGGTTGGTGTACCGGCGCGTCAGATCGGCTGGATGAGCCAGCACGGAGAGCAGCTTGACCTCCCGGTGGAAGGCAAAGCCGAGGCGACCTGCCCCCACACGGGTCAACGCTATGCTCTGCGCGGCAGCCAGGTTCAGTGTCTCGATGACGACTGAAGCCGCCCCGAAGGCGACCCAGACGACTTGCGGGGGACGCGTATGAAGATCCTGACAATTCTTGGCGCACGCCCCCAGTTCATCAAGGCGGCCGCTGTCAGCCGAGCCATCCGTGCCCATAACGCCAAAATCGGCCGGGGCAACACCTCGACCAGGATAGAAGAACGGATCGTTCATACTGGCCAGCATTTCGACGCCAACATGTCCGACGTCTTTTTTGAACAACTCGACATCCCGGAGCCCGATGAAAACCTGGGCATCGCCAGCCTGTCGCACGGCGCGATGACCGGGCGCATGCTCGAAAAGATCGAGGCTTCGATCCAGAACCACCCGCCCGACTGGGTGCTCGTCTACGGCGATACCAACTCGACGCTTGCCGGCGCGCTGGCGGCGGTCAAGCTCCACGTGCCGATCGCGCACGTCGAAGCAGGCCTGCGCTCCCACGACCCGGCCATGCCCGAAGAAATCAACCGGGTTCTCACGGATCGAATTTCAAACCTCCTTTTCTGCCCCACGGGCACCGCGGTAGCCAATCTCGAACGAGAGGGATTCCCGCACTCGGCAACCGGCGGCGCAACCCAGAGAATCGAGAACGTGGGCGACGTCATGTACGACGCAACCCTCTTCTACCGCGAAATGGCCAGTCACAACACCAGCCTCGATACCTGGAATCTGAACGACCAGGATTACGCCCTGTGCACCCTCCACCGCCAGGAAAACACCGACAATCCGAAGCGCCTGCCCGAAATCCTGCAGGCGCTGACCGAGATCGCCCGCAACCTGCCGGTCGTGATCCTTCTCCACCCGCGCACCAGGAAAGTGATCGCTGAGCAAGGCCTCGAAGGCACGCTGCAGCCACTCAAAGTCCTCGAGCCCCAGCCCTATCTAGAGACACAAAGACTCCTGATGGGCGCCAGGCTCGTCCTGACCGACTCGGGTGGCCTCCAGAAGGAAGCATTCTTCCACAGCGTACCCTGCGTCACCCTCAGGCCCCAAACGGAATGGACCGAGACAGTGGAAAGCGGCTGGAACCAGCTCGCCGACGCATCTAAAGAAAAGATCACAGCTGCTGCCCTGAACCCAACGCGGCCGAATGATACGAACCAATACCCATACGGCAACGGCAAGGCAGCAGAAGAGATAGTAACGTGCCTCCTGAATGCCTGACCGCCGGAACCGAAAGAAAGCAACGCATCAACCCGGCAAAGCCGCAGGCGAGCCGCCCCGAACGAACTGACGAATCAACGAATTAACGAACGAACGCAAACCCATGTTCTCTAATCTCCTGGAAGACCTGAAGAACCATCGCGCCAGAATCGCGGTAGTCGGTCTCGGCTACGTGGGTTTGCCCCTCGCCGTCGAATTCGCCAAGAAATACCGGGTCATCGGCTTCGACATCAAAGAACCCAGAATCCGGGAACTTAGGGCGGGCAAGGACGCCACCCGAGAAGTCGAACCCGACCAACTCCGGGCCGCGGAAGAAAACCTCGATCTCACCAGCAACCCGGACGACCTGGCGGACGCCAACGTATTCATCGTCACGGTCCCAACGCCAATCGACGACTACAAACGCCCGGACCTCCGCCCCCTGCTGGCGGCCAGCAAAACCGTCGGCCAGGCCCTGAAACCGGGCGAT
>JAZBPT010000280.1:0-9258 GCA_036351755.1 Wenzhouxiangella sp.
ATCCCCGCCGGCGTTGAAGCCGAAACCATCATGGCCACGCGCTGGCCGGAAGCCGGCGCCATCGACGAAGCGGCCGAGCAGGACGCCGAGTGGCTCAAGACCGTGATCTCCGCCATCCGCTCGGCCCGCACCGAACTGGGCCTGGCGCCCGGCAAGCCGATGCCGCTGATGGTCCAGCTCGGCGATGACGAAGATCACGAACGCCTCGAACGCTTCGGCTCGCTGATCCAGCGCCTGGCCCGCATCGAGTCCATCGAGCGCGTATCCGACGATCGCGACAGCGCCGATTGTGCCGTTGCCCTGGCCGGCAACCTGCGGCTATTGATTCCGCTGGCCGGCCTCGTCGACATCGGCGAGGAAGTCGCGCGGCTGAACAAGCAGCTCGAACGCGAGCAGAAAGGGCTGACGCAGGCCGAGAAGAAGCTCGCCAACGAACGCTTCGTCGACAACGCGCCGGCCGAGGTGGTCGACAAGGAGCGCCAGCGCCTGGAAGAGCACAAGACCAAGGTTGCGGAACTCTCATCGCAAATCGAGAAGCTCGAAAAGCTGTAGGTTGAGACGCAGCAGCCTGCCCAAAGAACAGGGCGTGTAATATCTTGCACAAAGTCATCGGTTTTTGTGTAAGATATTACACGCCATGCCCAGAACATCCCCCAACCTGCTGCCCCGGCTCAAACGGCTCCTGACCGGAGTCGGCGTGAATATTCGCGCCGCGCGACTCCGGCGACAATATAGTGCCGCGCTTGTCGCCGAGCGCGCCGGAATCACGCGCCATACTCTGCTGAAGGTGGAAAAGGGCGATCCGGCCGTGGCGCTCGGCATCTACGCAAGGGTGCTTCAAGCACTGCGGCTGGAAGATGACCTGGCCGTCATCGCGCGAGACGACGAACTCGGCCGCAAACTCCAGGACGCCGAACTCGAAGCCAAGTCAGCCAGGCCCAGACGGGATTCATCGAGCTCGTCGTGAACACCCCGCTCGAGCAGGTCCGTGTGCTGGCCGACCTGGAGACCTTTGATGGACCCCGAACCATGGGCTATCTGGCCTGCCAGACAACACGCGGCCATCAGGTATTCTCCTTCGAGTACGATCAGAACTGGCTGAAGCAGCCTGAAGCCCTTTCCTTCGACCCGGAGCTTCAGCTGGTTACCGGGCCGCAATATCCGCGGCACGAGCGGGGCAATTTCGGAGTATTCCTCGACTCTGCTCCGGATCGATGGGGTCGCGTTCTAATGCAAAGACGCGAGAACCTTCGGGCCCGCGAAGGAGGCCGCCGACCCAGAACCCTTGGCGACTGGGACTTTCTGCTGGGCGTGCACGACGAAACCCGCCTGGGCGCCCTTCGGTTCCAGGATCTTCGCGACGAACACTTCATCAGCAGCGATGCCGATCTGGCTGTGCCGCCGATCAGTTCACTGCGAGAACTGCAATCGGCCAGCCTGGCCTTCGAAACGCACGCAGAAGAGGAAGACCACCCCGAGTATCGTGCGTGGCTCGATCAGCTCCTGGCGCCCGGCACGTCGCTGGGCGGCGCGCGCCCCAAGGCCACCGTTCGAGACGAGAACGACCGACTCTGCGTCGCCAAGTTCCCGAGCCGCCAGGACCGCCACGATGTCGGCGCCTGGGAACTCGTGCTCCACAAATTGGCGGCTCGCGCCGGTATACAGGTGCCGGAAACCGGCGGCATGAAAATCGGCAACAGCAACTACACGACCTTTCTGAGCCGCCGTTTCGACCGAACCGCGCAGGGACGACGCCGGGCCTTCGTTTCAGCCATGACTCTCACGCAGCGCACCGATGGCGAAGAAGGCGCCAGCTACCTCGAGTTGGTGGAGTTGCTACAAACTGACGGTGCCCAACCGCGAGAAGACCTTCAAGAGCTGTTCCGGCGCGTGCTGTTCAACATCCTGGTCCACAACACCGACGATCACCTTAGAAACCACGGTTTCCTGATCGGCAAGAGTGGTATCCAGCTTTCCCCCGCGTTCGACCTCAACCCGACACCGGACCGCACAGACTTGTCACTGGCGATCAACGAAGTCGAGACCGCCTGCGAAGTGGAAATCGCAATGAATGCAGCCAAGGATTTCGGCCTGAAGAGCAAGCAGGCCGACGAAGCACTCGCCGCCGTGCAAGAAGCCGTTGCCGAATGGCGCGCAGCGGCCCGAGAGGCTGGCATACCGCAGGCGGACATCAATCGGATGACACCCGCATTCGAATAAAACAACGAAAATGAGTCCGAGCGCGGAAAACTGCGGCCGCTCGTGTAGTTGCCGAATCGCACCACCCCGATCAATCCAACGCAGGCGAAATGCGGGCGGGTATTTCCTTCAATAGCTGCGCCGGGCTCCCAGTGATGCCCGCCGGCGGACAATGCATGTCCAGGCACGCAGCCGGTCCAGCAGCACGTAGACGAAGGGCACGACCACCAGGCTGACCACCGTGGAGAAGGCCAGACCGCCGATCACCGCCCGGGCCATCGGGAAATACGGCGGGCCGTCGCCGCCGATGCGGGTCTGGCCCAGGGCCAGCGGGATCATGGCCAGGATGGTCGTCGCGGCGGTCATCAGGATCGGACGCAGGCGGTCGCGACCGGCCTGGATGACTGCCTCATCGCGCGGCATGCCACGGCGCCTGAGGTTGTTGACGTGATCAATGAGCACGATGCCGTTGTTGACCACGATGCCCATCAATACCAGCATGCCGATCATCGCCATCAGCGACATCTCGGTACCGGTGACGAAGAAGAACCAGAACACGCCGATAAACGAGAACACGATCGAGGTGACGATCGAGGCGGGGAAGAGCGTCGACTCGAACAGCGCGGCCATGACGATGAAGATCAGCGCGATGGCCAGCAGCATGTTGAACATCATCTGCGTCATGGCGTCGTTCTCGCGCTGGAAGGCCTGGCCGAAACTCCAGCCGTAGCCCGGCGGCAGGGCGACCTGGTTCATCATGGCGCCGATGGCCTCCCGCGCCTCGCCCATGGACAGGTCCTCGAGGTTCATGTTGACGTTGAGACTGGTACGCCGGTTGAGCCGGAAGACGTTGGTCGGGCCGTCGACCGTCTCGAAGTCGGCCACGGCGGCCAGGCGGATGCGCTCGCCGCGGTCGTTGACCAGCGGCAGGTTGGCCAGTTGTGCCGCGCTTTGCCGATCGCCGCCGTGGAAGGCCAGGCGCATGGTCAGTTCGCCTTCGGGGCCGCGGAATTCGTTGAGCCGATCGCCGCGCATCGCCACCGAAATCGCCTGGGCGACCTGCTGGCTCGACAGGCCGTGGCGGATGGCGCGCTGCCGGTCCACCCGTACCTGCACTTCCTGCGCACCCGAAGTCGAATCAGAGCGCACGTCGACCAGGCCTTCGACCGTCGACAGCACGCGCGCGACTTCCTCGGACAACTGGAAGAGGCGCTCGCTCGACTCACCGTGTAGCGTCAGGCTCAGCGACTCACCGCCGCCGCCGCGCTGGAACTCGAAGCCCGGCCGGCCGATGGCGATGGCCGGCAGGTCCTCGCGCACGAGCTCGCGGATGCGCTCGTTGGAGACTTCCCGGTCGGGGTCGAGAATCAGGGTGGTCTCGGCACGATCCTCGCTGTAGTAGCTGTAGAGCGATTCGAAGCCGAAGCGCTCCTGGTTGTCGCGCAGGTAGGCCTCGATGCGATCAACATCCCGGCGGACCCGTTCGAGCGAATACGTGCCCTCGACGTTGTAGTGCAGCATCATGCGGTCGCCTTCGGCCTGCTGGAACATGTTGGTCTTCATCTGGCCAAGCGGCACGACCGCGCTGGCCAGGAGGACGAACACGCCGAGCGCCGTGAGCCAGCGCCGCCGCAGGCTGAAATCGAGCACCGAAGCGTAGGCATTGGTCAGGCGGTTGAGCCAGCCGCCGGCCTTCGGCGGCGGCGGGGCCGGCACCTTGAGGGTAAGCAGCGGGATGATGGTCTGGGCGATCAGCAGCGAAGCGATCAGTGCAATCGTGATTGCGTACGCGACGAAGGACAGGAAGGAGGTAATCTCGTTCTGCGCGCCGAAGATGTTGGGGAGAAAGACGATCACGGTCGTCAGCGTGCCGGCGGTGACGGCCATGGCCACCTCGCGCACGCCGACGAGCGTGGCCCGCCCCGGCTGGTCGGGAAAGCGCTGCCGGCAGCGATAGATGCTCTCGGTCACGACGACCGCGTTGTCGACGAGCATGCCGATGGCCAGCATCAGGCCCATCATGGTCAGGATGTTCAGCGACAGGCCCAGGAAGTACATGGCGCCGAGCGTGATCAGCACCGCCGCCGGTACCGACAGCATCACGATCAGGGTGGTCGCCCACTGCCGCAGGAAGGCGTAGAGCACGACCATCGACATCAGCGCGCCGATCAACCCGGCCAGGGCCAGGTCCTTGAGCGACTGCACGACCCCCTCGGCCTGGCTGAACAGCACGAACAGGTTGATCCCTTCCATCTCGGGCAGTTCGTTGATGGCGTCGATTTCGTCGAGCACGGCCTCGGAGACTTCGACCAGGTTGGCGCCGCTTTCGGAGAAGATGTTCACGCCGACCGCGAACTGCCCGTCGAGCAGGCGCTCGTAGCGCCGCGGTGGCGACTCGACGCTGACCTCGGCGATGTCGCCCAGGCGCAGTCCGCGCTCGTTGATGGGCAGGCGCCGGATCTCGTCGATGTCGGCGAAGGTGCCCAGCGGCGTGACTCGGATGCGCCGTCCCGCGGCATCGTCCTCGACGTAGCCGGCGGAAACCGAGAAGTTGGCCCCGCGCAGCCGCTCGCGCAGCGCATTGATGTCGACGCCGTGCGCGGCCGCGCGGTCGGCATGCAGCAGGATGCGGACTTCGCGCGGCTCGACACCGTCGATCTCCACGCTGGCCACGCCCTCGATGCGCTCGAGGCGACGCCGGACGTTGCGGTCGAGCAGTTCCCAGGCGTCGCTGAGATCCCGGTTGGAGCCGATGCGCAGCCCCAGGATGGGATCGTTGCTACTGGTGAAACGGCGCACGAACACGCGGTCGACGTCTTCGGGCAGTCGGTGGCGGATGCCGTCGATCTTGTCCTTGGCCTCGACGCCCCGGGCGTCCATGTCGGCATCCCAGTCGAAGAACACGATCAGCATCACCGCGTCCTGGCCGACGTTGGTGATCATGCGCTGGATGCCGTCCATGGTCGCCAGCGCTTCTTCGACGGGACGCGCGATGAGCTGCTCGACTTCCTCGGGCGAGCTGCCGGGGTACGGAATCTCGATCATCATCCCCGGGAAGTCCACGTCCGGGAAGAACTCTAGCGGCAGCAGCCTGGTGGCGACCAGGCCGAACACGGCCAGGCTCAGGAAGACCATGCAAGTCGTCACCGGACGGCGGATGGCCAGGCGGGGCAGCCGATTCATGACGCCGTCACCGCTTCCGGTGCCGTGCCTTCGTCGGCGGCCGTGCGGCGCCGGTCGAGCAGGCTATACACCACGGGGATCACGACCAGTGTCAGGGCCGTCGACAGCAGCAGGCCGCCGATGACCGCGATCGCCATGGGCGCGCGCATTTCGGAGCCTTCGCCGAGGCCGATCGCCAGCGGAAGCAGGCCCAGCGCGGTGGTCAGCGTGGTCATCACGATCGGCCGCAGGCGAGCCCGCCCGGCCTCGACGATGGCCGTCTCGCGCGGCATCCCCTCCTCGCGCAACTGGTTGATGCGGGTGACCAGCACAATCGCGTTGTTGACGACGATGCCGGCGAGCATGATCACCCCGATGAAGACCACGACCGACAGCGTGGTGCCGGTCAGCCACAGCGCGAAGACCGCGCCGGTCAGCGCCAGCGGAATGGTCAGGAGAATCACGAAGGGGTGCAGCAGCGATTCGAACTGCGAGGCCATGACCAGGTAGACCAGGAACACGGCCAGGCCCAGGGCGAGCACGAGCGAACCGAAGGCGCGCTGCATCTCGTCGCTCTGGCCGGCAACGCGAACGCTCACGCCGCGCGGCATGGGAACGGACGCGATGATGTCGCGTGCCTCGGCCGCGGCGGACCCCAGGTCGCCGAAGCTGGCGTCGGCCGAGACCACCGCCACGCGCTGCTGCCCGACGCGGCGAATCTCGCCGGGGCCGACGGCCACGTCGATGTCGGCCACGGCATCGAGCGTGACGGGACGCTCGGCGCCCGGGTTGACGACCAGCTGGCCGATGCGCTCGGGCGAGGCCCGCTGCTCGTCGAGCACGCGCACCCGCACGTCGATCTCGCGCTCGCGCCAGCTATAGCGGGTGGGCACGTCGCCGCGCACCTGGCGCACCACGGTATCGGCAATCTGGTCGGCCCTCAGCCCCAGCCGCGCGGCGCGCTCATGGTCGAAACGGATCCGGATTTCGGGATAGCCCTGTTCGGCCGAGGAACGCACGTCGGCGAAACGCGACGACTCGTTCATGCCCGCGGCGATTCGCGCGGCGACGGTTCTCAAGTCCTCGAGGTCGTAGCCGGAAACCTCGACCTCCAGCGGGGTCGCAAGAGTGAACAGCTCCGGCTGGCCGATCGTGTAGTCCACGCCCGCCCGCTCGTCGAGGTAGTCGCGCAGGGCGGCCTGGACCGCCTCGCCGTCGGCGCCCGGCTTGAGCACGACGTTGAAGGTGGCCCGGTGCTCGCCGGCCTCTTCCGGGTTGGCGTCCATGCGGTCGCCGGTACCCACCAGGGCATCGGTACGCTCGACCTGCGGCCACTGCCGGGCCACGGCAGCCAGCCCGGCCACCATCTCGCCGGTCTGCTCGAGCGGTGTACCCGGGCTGAGCGCGAGCTCGACGCGGAACTCCCCCTGGTCTAGGGCCGGCACCAGTTCCATGCCCAGGCGCGGCACCATTGCCAGGGCGAGCGCAAAGAGCCCCACCGCCAGCACCACGGTTCGGCCGCGGCGGCGCATCGACGCTTCGAGCACTCGCGGATAGACGTCCGAAAGCAGGTCGTAGCCGCGATTGAACGCCGCCACGAGCGGGCGCAGCAGCAGCGCCAGCAGGCGACTCACGCCGCGGAACAGACCGCCCAACAGGCGCGTGACCAGCACGGCGAATCCCGTGACCAGCCCTTGCAGTCGCGCCCTGAGTCGGGCCATCCGCCCGTCGGGCCGTACGACGTCCGAATCGTCCAGGGGCAGCTCGCCGCCGACGCCGTTGCGCGTCCGCTCGCCCAGGGAGGCCAGCATGGGAATCAGGGTCAGGGCCACCGCCAGGGAGACCAGCAGCGCGAAGGTGACCGTCAGGGCCTGGTCGCGGAACAGCTGGCCGGCAATGCCGTCGACGAAGGCCAGCGGCAGGAACACGGCAATGGTGGTCAGGGTCGCGGCCACGACCGCACCGGACACCTCGCCGGCACCGGCGCGCGCGGCCTCGATCAGGCCCATGCCCTGCTCGCGCTTGGCGGCGATGTTCTCCAGCACGACGATGGCGTTGTCGACCAGCAGGCCAATGGCCAGGGCGATGCCGCCCAACGACATGATGTTGAGCGTCAGTCCGCTCCCGTACATGGCCGCGAAAGTGGCCACGACCGAGACCGGGATGGCCAGGCCGACGATGACCGTCGCCCGCGCGTTCTTGAGGAACAGGTAGAGCACGGCGATGGCCAGCAGGCCGCCGAGCAGCGCCGACTGGACCACCTCGTCGATGGCACTGCGGATAAAGACCGACTGATCGTAGACGCGGGTCAGCGCCAGGTCGGCGGGCAGTTCATCGCGAATGCGGCCCAGGCGCTGCTCGACCGCGCGGGCCACGGAGACGACGTTGGCGTCCCCTTCACGATAGAGCGCCAGTTCGACCATTTCCTGCCCGTCGACGCGCGTGATGGCGTCGCGTTCGCGCCAGCCCTCGCGGACTTCGGCAATGTCGCGCAGGTAGATCGGCTCGCCGTCGCGGGTGGCCACGATCAGGCCCGAGATTTCCTCCACGGTCTCGAATTCGTTGATGGTGCGCACCAGGAACTGCCGGGTGCCCTCCTCCAGGCGACCGCCGGAGAGATTGACGTTTTCCGCGCGCAGCCGCTGGGCGACTTCCGCCGGGTCGAGATCGAGCTGGGCCAGGCGATACTGGTCGAGCAGGACCTGGATTTCGTCCTCGAGGCCGCCGGAGACGGTGATGGCCGCCACGCCCTCGATGGACTCCATGTCCTTTTTGAGGCGCTCTTCGGCGTGGCGCCGGAGGATGCGCAGGGTCGCAAACTCGTCGCTTTCGTCACCGGGCAGGATGCGGCTGGCGGCGTCGGCCTCGCGCGCGGCCTCAGACGTGTCGCGCGAGAGCGCAAAGCGCATCACCGGCTCGGTCGAGGGATCGAAGCGCAGCAGCAGAGGGCGTTCGGACTGCAGCGGCAAGGTCAGGCGCTCGATGCGTTCGCGCACGTCGATGGCGGCGCGATCCATGTCGCTGCCCCAGGCGAACTCCAGGGTGACGTCCGACTGTCCCGTGCGGGAAATCGAGCGTACGCGCTGCACCCCCTGGACCACACCGACCACTTCCTCGATGGGCCGCGTGATCAGGTTCTCGATCTCGCCGGGTGCGGCGCCAGCGAACTCGGTGCGCACCGTCAGCGTGGGATAGGCCAGGTCCGGCAGGAGGCTGATATCGAGCCGGGACAGCGAAACCAGGCCGAAGAGCAGCACCGCCAGGGTGAACATGGCAATCGTCACCCGCCGACGCGTGGCAAGGCGGATGAGGTTCATGAGGAAACATCCACCGCTTCGGTGTTCTCGGCCACGGCCTGCTCGCTGATCGCCTGCGGCGGCTCGGCTTCGTCGCTGCCGAGCACCTGCACGCGGGCGCCGCTCTTGAGGCTGGCCTGCCCGGTCACGACCACCGACTCACCCGGTTCGATCCCGGCGACGATCTCGTAGTCGCCGTTGTTGCGATAACCGACTTCCACGCCACGGCGCTGCGCCTGGCCGTCGGCCACGACGAACACCGAGGCTTCGCCGTCCTCGATCAGCACCGCCTCGACGGGCACCAGCACGGCCTGGTCGCGGCGGTCATAGACGATGTCGAAGCGACCGAACATCCCCGGCCGCAGCCGTCCCGAGGGGTCGCGCAGCTCCACGGTGACGCGGAAGGTGCCCGAATCGGCGTCGATGACCGGGCTGATGCGATCGATCACGCCCACGAAGCGCTCGCCGGGGATGGCGTCGGCGGTCAGCGAGGCCGCCTGTCCCGGAGCCAGGCGCGAGAGTTCGCGCTCGGGCACGTGCAGGGTGGCCTGAAGCGGATCGAGCGCCGTCACCCGAAAGACGGGCTCGTTGGTGGACACCA
>JAZBPT010000281.1:0-5272 GCA_036351755.1 Wenzhouxiangella sp.
CTCGGATTCGGGAACATAGACTTCGCGCGGCGCCTGATCGCAAGCCGAAAGCCCCAGTAAAGCAACCAGAACGATAGCCCGCTTTGGCGCCACACCCATCGATGGCCAACCACTCGGTCGAAGCGCCCGCGAAGGCCGCCAGGAACTCGGTATCAAGTGACCCATGCAAGGAACGCCAGAATCATGAGCCCGACCGCGCCCAGCAGATGAACCCTGTACATATTCGGATTCTTGTCGCGGTGATAGACGTCGTATCGGCCGATTGCGTAACCCGTTCTAAAGACGGCCAATGCGTAGTTACCCGCCAATGGTATGGAAACGGGGAAAATCCATGAGAACACGCCTTCGATGAGGAAGTTCAGGGCTCCCAATGCAAGGATGGTAAACACGAACAACGACTGAGCAAACTTGACGGGCTCGGCCTCCTCCGGAATCTCCTGCACTGAAAACAATTGTGGTCTCCTTGCCGTTCTACCTGCTTGGCGACCTGTTGCAGGCTCATGATCACCAACTGATCCAGAGGTTGGTCTGTCTCGCCCTTGCCGGGTTGGCTGCCACGCAAGCTGCAACCCTTGAAGGTCGCCCAACCCCCGAGAGGCGTTGCGCAGTAAAAGGGGCAGATACTGCCCGCTCCGCAAGTCCGATTCAAGGCATCGAAGGATGCGACCCTGCAGGCGGCCGCGGCAGCGTCTATCCTTCCCCGCATGCTGATTGCCTTCAACAAACCCTTCGGCGTGCTCTGCCAATTTACCGGCGAGGGGCCGACGCTCGCGGATTATGTGGACGTGCCCGGCGTGTACCCGGCCGGGCGGCTGGACAAGGACTCCGAAGGGCTGCTGCTTCTGACCGACGACGGCAAGCTGCAGGCGCGGATTGCCTCGCCGAAGTTCAAGTTGCCGAAGACCTACCGCGTGCTCGTGGAGCGGGAGCCTTCCGAGGAATCGCTGGAAAGGTTGCGCCGGGGCGTCGAGTTGAAGGACGGCTGGACGCGGCCGGCGGAGGTTCGGCGGATTGAAGAGCCCGAGGGGCTTTGGCCGCGGGATCCGCCGGTGCGGTATCGCAAGAACGTGGTGGACGTTTGGCTGGAGATCGTGCTGCGCGAGGGGCGAAATCGGCAGGTGCGGCGGATGACGGCGGCGGTTGGTCACCCTACCCTTCGACTGATTCGGTGGTCGATCGGGGAGTGGTCGATCGAGGGGTTGGCGCCCGGGGAGTGGCGACGGATTGGGTGACAGGGGCGCGTGCCGGGTCTAGCCCATAGATGGGAGGTCCCGGACAAGCGCGTTGCGCTTTCCGGGACGACGGCTTCTTTGCTTGCGGTCTCTTCTGACGCGGTCTGCCGCTGGCGCCGGCGGGCTGGCCGCCGGCGCCGTGGCAAGACTTCAGTTGCTCTCGAAGCGATCCTGGAAGAGCGGCTCGAGGGCGATGGAGAGCTGGATGACCAGGCTGTCGTGGTCGGTCATGCCGAGATCTTCCTCGCCCGTGGGCGGGGTTTCCTCGTAGCTCTCGGGGGCGTCGGCGTTGCCGCGCGTGTAGGCGGCAGAGACCAGGTACGGGCGCGCGGACTGGCTGAGCAGGGCGTGGTCGAGTGCCTGGGCCTGGCCCTGGAACACGAAGCTGTAGCGCTCGGCCTGCGGCAGGGTCTCGGTGACGATCTGCATCGCCGGCGAGGTGATGGGCGCTTCCCAGAACTCGTTGTCGGCATCCACGGCCGTGCCGGCGACCTGGCCGACCACGTCGACGTAGCCGTCGGTGAACTCATAGGCGTTGAAGTCGCCGATCACCACGACGGGCACGTTCGGCTGGCCGGTCTGCAGGTCCTGCACCATCTGGGCGATGGACTGGGCCTGCTTGAGGCGCTTGGTCTTGATGCGCTCGGCCTCGCTGCCGTCGATGCCGCCCAGGGAGCGGTTGTGCACCACCAGCAGGTTGACGTCGAGGGTGTCGTCGCCGTCGGTAAAGCGCGCTTCGAGCAGCAGCGGCGGGCGGTCGTGCAGCAGCGAGCCGTCGTAGTCCAGGATTTCCGCCTCGCCCAGCTGGTCGACGCCGAGCACGGTTACGTCCGAACGCACCAGGTAGCCGACATCGATGCCGCCGACGTCGTTGCCCTCGATCAGCTCGGAGCTGTAGCTGAGCGTGGCGTCCAGGGTGGCGACCTCCGCGGCCAGGTCGTCGAGTACGCCCTGCTTTTCGACTTCCTGGAAGGCGATCACCGCCGGGGCGTTCATGGCGTTGACGATGTGATCGGCAAAGCGGGCCAGCCGGGCTTCGTAGACGGCCGTGGACTCGACCGGCTCGTCGATGCCGGGGTCGTCGATGTCGTCGAACAGGCGCAGCACGTTGATCGAGCCGATGGCCACGTCGCCGGCTTGCGGTGCCGGCACCGGGCCCGGCAGGGTGGGCTCGTCGAGGACGGTCAGGCTGCTCGGCCACAGCTCGTAGTCGCCGAAGCTGTAGCCGAGCACGCCCTCGGCCTGCACGCGGGTGCCGCCGAACAAGGCGGTTGCCGGCAGGCCCAGCGCGGCGGGGCTGATCTCGAAGACTTCCGGGTTGCCGTCCCACACGGGCAGGCCGGGCAGGCCAGGCTCGAGGATGCCCGGCTCGCGGAAGGCGCGCTCGCTTCCGGCCTTGACCGACACCTCGGCCAGGGGCTCGTTGCCAAAGCCCTGGTTACCGGAGCTGACCATGCCCTCGGGCAGGCTGATTCGCATGCCTTCGTAGCACTCGAACTCGATGGCGCACGACGGCGCATTCGGGTCCGAAGACGGCACGTTGGCGTCGAAGACGACGGCCGTCGGCAGCGTCGCGCCGCCGGAGGAAACCGTCACGATCGGGTTGTTGCTGAACTCGGTGAAGTCGAAATACTCGACGATCTCGCCTTCCACGTTGACGACGTCGCCGACCGTCACGGTGGGGGCCGTGCCGGTGTAGACGTAGATGCCGTTGGAGGTATCGACGCTGGCGTCGGCCCGGGCATCGGGCGTCTGGATGAAGAAGCCTTCGGGGCCGACGGCGGTGACCACGTTGCCTTCGGTGGTCACGACCTGGCCGACGAAGGGCGAGGCGGCACCGGCGCCCTGGATCTGCCAGATCTCGAGCACGCCCGGATCGGTCTGGAAACTCCAGGAAAAGTCCTGGGCCAGCGTATTGCCGTCGCCGTCCTCAATCTCGGCAGCTACCAGGGTGGCCGTGCAGCTCTCGACGGCGGGCAGGTCGACGTCGGGGGTCAGCACGATCTGGGTTACGCCGGTGACGGGCAGGCCACTGAAGCTCTGAGCGTTGCCGCCGCAGTCGAGGCTCGCTGCGCTGGCCGTGGCATCGACCGCCTCGCTGAAGTCGATGGTCAGCGTGGTGGTCACCGCCACGCCGGTATCTCCATTGGCCGGCGTCGTCGAGGTGACGGTTGGGATGTCGGGTGCCGTCGTCGTCAGGGTCTGGCCGTTGTTGACCGCACCCGGCGTTTCGGCAGCGGGCGCCGACCAGGTGAAATCGCCGTAGCTGGAACCGGAGCCGCCGAGTTGCAGCGATTGACCCACGGCCGTGCCCCCACCCTCGCTGACCCCGATGTCAGTCGAGGTGCTGCCACTGGCGGGGCCGTCGGTCGCGGTGAAGCTGCCTTCGTAGCTGAGGAACTGCACCAGGGCGCCGCCCTCGACCAGGGCGATGCCGTCGGGCCCGCCGTTCTGGATGCCGGAAATGGCCTTGTCGTAGATGGTGAAGCCCGAGACCGTCGTGGCGGTAAAGGTATCGAGCGAGTGCGTGCCGTAACTGGTGCCGTTGCTGCCGTTGTAGAGCACCACTTCGATGCTGGCCGGCGCCGTGCCGACGGAATCGGCCACGACCACTTCGACGAACTCGCCGACGTCGCCACCGTCGTTGTCGTAATGGAATTCGTTGATCCAGAGATCCTGCGCCCAGGCGGGCGCGGCGGCCACGAGGGCCAGCAGGCACGCGGCGATGGCCGCGATCGGAGATTGCTTCACGGGTCTTCTCCTTATTCTCTTGCGTACAACAAAGCGCAAGAGTCTAGCCCCGATTCATTGCGAAAGCATGACCCCTTGCTTTCAGCCGAGGTCACGGCGGCTTCCCGATCCCGACGGAAACATGCCGGGCGGGTGCGCCGCAAAGACCGGAAGCTAGTTACCGTTTGAGCCGGCGCGCACCTCCCCGCAGCGTTGTGCGGTGAGCTCGCGCAGGCGCTCGGCCAGTTCGCGAGCGGCCGGGCGGGTGCGCTCGAGAATCTCGTCGACGCGGTCGAAATGCAGCATGCGGATGTCGTCGAGGCCGGGCTTGATGTAGATATCGGCCGGGTGTTCGCGCAGGCGGGCTCGCAGTATCGACTGCTGCATGATCTCGAAGCTGCTGAACAACAGGTCGCTGATGTTCGGCTGCTCGCCGGAGTCGGGGCGGCGCGAGCCGGTGACATCGATGGCGACGATCACGTCGTGGTCGGCGACCAGGTTGGTGGGCAGGGGGTTGGAAGCGCCGCCGTCGATGAGGAGGTCGTCGCCGGACTCGATGGGGGCAAAAACGCCGGGCACTGCCATGCTGGCGCGCAGCGCCGGAAGCAGTTCGCCGCTGTCGAACACGCGCGCCTCGCCGGACCAGAAGTCGGTGGCGACGATGCTCATCGGCAGTGCCAGGTCGTCGAAACTTTCGGCGTCCATGCGCTCGGCGGCGAATTCGACGAAGCGGTTGGAGTCGAGCAGGCTGCCGTTGCCCAGGTCGATCTCGATGAGGTCGCGCAGGCTGGGCGGGCCTCCGCCGCTGAACATGCCGGCGAAGGGGTTCAACGCCGATTCTCCGAATTCGCGAAACAGCGCTTCGATCTCGTCGACGGGCATTCCGGCGGCATACAGCGTGCCGATGATCGCGCCGATGCTGGTGCCGGCAATCTCCCGCGGACGGATGCCCTGCTCCTCGAACACGCGCAGCATGGCGATGTGCGCCAGCCCGGCAGCACCCCCGGAGCCGAGCACCAGGGCCACATCCGGTTCGGGGCAGGCTTGCTCCGGCGTGTCGGCAGAAGCCCAGAAAGCGGCCACAAGCGCGAGCCCGCAAACCGTGGCGGCCAGTAGTCCGGGAGGTCCCGGATAGCCGCTTCGCGGCTTCCGGGACGACCGTGTCCTGCTACTTGCCTTCGTCATGGCGCTCGAACCAGGCCAGGATGTTGTCGATCTTGGCGATCAGGCGCGACGGGCGGCTGGCGATGCCGTGGGAGGTGCCGGGCAGGCGGACCATGACGGTCTCAACCCGGGCCAGTTTGAGCGCC
>JAZBPT010000282.1:0-2674 GCA_036351755.1 Wenzhouxiangella sp.
GCAGGGAGGGCCGCTCATGGGATCCGTTGTTCGCTACCTCGCCACGGTCGCCATCGCCGCGATCATTACGCTTTCGGCGTTCTACCTGATGCACCGCCTCATCGACCACGACGCCGCCGCGGCGGTGAGTCCGCCGCCGGTGACCAGCATCTATTTCGGTCCGGTGGACATTCCTGAGGAACCGGAGCGCGACCCGCGAGTCCGGCCGGAACGCCCGGAGCGGCAAGAGCCGCCGCCACCGAGCCGGGTTACCGCCCAGGTCGAAAAGATCGATCGGGCGATCGACATCGAGCGCTCACTCGAGCCGGCGCCGGGCTCGAGCAATATCTACACGGGCGACTTTACCGGCGGGCCGGGCGGCGCCAACGGAAGCGCCACCGCACATCCGGTCGCGGCCGTACCCCCGCCGTATCCGCGGGAAGCGGCCATTCAGGGCCTGGAAGGCTGGGTGCGCGTGGCCATCGAGATCGATGCGCGCGGCCGGGTTCTCGACGTCGAGGTGCTCGAGGCCGACCCCCGCGGCGTGTTCGATCGGGCGGCCGTCCAGGCGGTTCGTCGCTGGACCTGGAAACCGGCCATCATTGACGGCACGCCAACCGCGCAACGCGTCATCCAGGAGTTGACCTTCGAGCTCGACGAGTCCTGAGGAACGCCGAATCGGCGGCCTTCGGGACTAGCCCTGCTTGAGCTGCTTTTCCAGCTTGGCCCAGGTGTCACGAAGCGTCACGGCGCGATTGAATACGGCCCGCTCCGGCGTGGTGTCCGGGTCGGGCACGAAATAGCCCAGGCGCTCGAACTGGAAGAACTCGCCTGGCCGGGCGTTCTCGGTGCCGGCCTCGAGGCGCGCGTTGTCCAGCACTTCGAGGGAATCGGGATTGAGGTGCTCGACGAAATCGCGGTGCTTGTCGCCGCCGGGATGCGGCACGTTGAAGAGTCGGTCATAGAGCCGGACCTCGGCCTTGACGGCGTGCTCGGCCGAGACCCAGTGGATGGTGCCCTTGACCTTGCGGTCGGCGCCCGGCTGTCCCGAACGCGTGTCCGGATCGAAGCTGCAGTGCAGCTCGACAACGTTGCCGGCATCGTCCTTGACCACCTCGTCGCACTGGATGATGAAGGCGTTGCGCAGGCGTACCTCGCCGCCGGGCTTGAGGCGGAAGAACTTCTTCGGGGCCTCTTCCATGAAGTCGTCCTGCTCGATGAACAGCTCGCGGGTGAGCGCCACCTTGCGGGTCCCCATGTCGGGATCCTGCGGATGGTTGGCGGCCTCGACCCACTCGGTTTCGCCTTCGGGGAAGTTGGTCAGCACCAGCTTTAGCGGTCGCAGCACGGCCATGCGTCGCGGCGCACGCGCGTTGAGATCGTCGCGCAGGTTTCGCTCGAGCGCGCCGAAGGGAATGATGCTTTCGGACTTGGTCACGCCGATCTCGGTGCAGAAGTTGCGGATCGCGTCGGGCGTGAAGCCGCGGCGACGGATGCCGGCGACGGTCGGCATCCGCGGGTCGTCCCAGCCGCTGACATGGCCTTCGTCGACGAGGCGGGTCAGGCGGCGCTTGGACAGGACGGTGAAGTCCAGGTTGAGCCGGGAGAACTCGATCTGGTGCGGCCGGGCGGGCACCGGCAGGTGTTCGATCAGCCAGTCATAGAGGGGGCGGTGATCCTCGAACTCGAGCGTGCACAGCGAGTGGGTGATGTGTTCGATCGCGTCGGACTGGCCGTGCGCGAAGTCGTAGCTGGGATAGATGCACCACTCGGTGCCGGTCCTGGGATGGGCCTTGTGGCGGATGCGGTAGATGACCGGATCGCGCAGGTTGATGTTGGGCGCGGCCATGTCGATCTTCGCTCGCAGGACGTAAGCGCCGTCGTCGAACTCACCGGCGCGCATACGCTGGAACAGGTCGCGGCTCTCGGCCGGGTCGCGCTCGCGATCCGGGCTGGGCGTACCCGGCTCGGTAAGGGTGCCGCGCTGCTCGCGAATGGCGTCGGCGTCCTGGCCGTCGATGTAGGCCAGGCCGTTGTCAATCAGGTGCAGGGCGTATTCGTAGAGGGTCTCGAAATAATCCGAGGCATAGCACTCGTTCTTCCACTCGAAACCAAGCCAGGCGACGTCTTCCTTGATGGCGTCGACGTAGCGCTGCTCTTCCTTGGCCGGGTTGGTATCGTCGAAGCGCAGGTTGGTGTAACCCCCGAATTCCTCTGCCAGGCTGAAGTTGAGCACGATGGACTTGGCGTGCCCCAGGTGCAGGTAGCCGTTCGGCTCCGGCGGAAAGCGGGTGACGATCTCGTCGTACTGCCCGGCGTCGAGTTCCTTGAGAATCCGATTGCGGATGAAGTTGGTCGGCGTCGCTGCTTCGTCGTTGCTGGACATGTGGGCGGGTCGCTAGGGCTCAAACCCGCCATTATACCGGCCATGGCCATCCCACCCGTAGCCCAGGCGGCCTGATCCCAGACCTCTGACCCCGGTCTCCGTCCACGCTAGACCGCCTTGCCCCCATACGCTACCCTCTCCGCATCCCGCACAATCGGACTCGCTCGCATGACTCAGGAATACCGTTTCGATCACCACAAGCTGAGCAAGCAGATCTTCATCGCCCTTCTTCTCGGCCTGGCCACCGGGCTGGCGATCAACCTTTTCCTGGGGCAGGTCGGCTGGGTGCAGAACTGGCTCGTTAACGGC
>JAZBPT010000283.1:0-7692 GCA_036351755.1 Wenzhouxiangella sp.
CTTCAGCTGCTGTGATGTTTGGGGTTGCGGTTTGGTGGGTTTAATAGGTTTCAGGGTTCAGGGTTCAGGTTTCAGGGGAGCGGAGTGCCACTATGAAAGCTTAGAGGGTCGTCCGGATCTTTGCCCCTTGCTGAACGCGTCTATTTTTGAAGTGTATCGCGGCTGGGGGCTGGGTTTGGAGCGGTATCGAACCGAAGGAGCGATCTCCGGGTTGTGGGAGCGATCTCCAGATCGCAAAGCCCCATTGCCCCTGGCATCGCGGCTTGGAAGCCGCTCCTTCATCGGGTGTGCCGTTGGTTTTCCTGAAACCTGAACCCTGAAACCTGAAACCTATCCTCAAACCACCTTCCGAATCGTATCGGCCGGCAGTTCGACTTTTCTTTCGTGCTCGAGCAGTTTGAGCAGGACGACGACGCGGTCCTGACCGCTTCGGGCCTGGAAGACGGCGCGCAGTCCGGCCATGGCGCCGTCGGTGATTTCGATCTCGTCGTTGGGCCGGATTTCCATCGCCCGGCTCATGTCGACCGCACCCAGGTCGGTGTGGCGGCTCATCAGGTACTCGATGAATTCACCCGGTACGGTCGGGACGCGGTCGCCGAATCGCACCAGGCCGACGGCGCCGCGCGTGGAGCGAATGGTACTCCAGTCCTCGGCGTATGCGCGGAGGTTCACGAAGAGGTAGCGCGGGAACATCGGCATCACGCGCAGGCGCGAGGCCCCGCGCGAGCGGGTGCGCATGCGGATGCGCGGCATGAAAACCTCGAATCCCTGGTTCTCCAGGTGGGCCTCGGCCCGCCGCTCCTGGCCTGGCCGACAGAAAACCGCCCGCCAAAGGCGTTGGTGTTGCATCGTTTGCCCCTCTGTGATGCTCGTTTCGTTCACCCTTTTGCCGCTATCAGGATACATCAGCGGTCCAGGGGGCGGAAGGCCGGAGATAGCCCATTCGGGGCGTAAGAGTCGGGTGTTTTGGTCATTCATCGGCTTCCGGGCCGCCTTGTGCGGGAGACAGCACGATGGCAAATCCCAGGCCGATGCCGAGGCAGTCGGCGAACCAGTCACCCCAGCTGGCGCTGCGGCCGTCGACGAGGAGCTGCAGGATTTCCGTCACGCCACCCAGTGCGGCGAGTCCCACCGCGATCCATGTCGCCGCTACGTCGCGCCTGAAATGGAACAGCAAGGCAGCCAGGGCAACAAAGGACAGGAAATGACTGAGCTTGTCGGCGCCCATGCCAGAGGCCATTGCGCTGGAGAGGGGAAGCCAGTCCCGTACCCAGTCCTGCAGGGGATCGATTGCCCCTGCCGGGGCCAGAAGTGTGATGAGTATGCCCGCAAACAGGCATCTGCCCAGCCATCGCCAGACGAATGCAAGCGGTCGGGTCAGCCAAAAGCCCAGCAGCAGGAGCCCCAGGCCGCAGGCAGCAACGATCGCGAGTTCCAGCAATGGCTTATCCGGTCAGAAGATCGGCGGCAGCATCGATTCAGGATGCCCATCCTAGCGCAACCTACGGGTGGGGGTGCGATTCGGATCGGCGCTTGTCGTCCTGCCGGGTGTCAGCCTCTGGCGGGAAGGCGGTTGCCCGAGGCCTGCGGCTCCTCGAATTCGGGCCCGGCGATAGCTGCGGCGGACCGGGGATCGCTGCGCCGACCGAGCCCTTTGAACAGGTCGGCTTCCGGCATGACGACGAACTTGACCTCATGCCGAGTGCACCATTTGCTGAGTCGCTGGCGCTTGGGTGCATCGGGACGAAACGTGGTCCAGATCTGGTCCAGGTCGTGGACGGCCTGAATGGTGGTGAGATCGCGCTCGGAACCGAGGACGGGTCGTCCCTGAATCTCGCGACCACGCATGTCGTGGTCGCTGTCGTCGATGAACCCGATGACATCGGCGGTGGGGAACCCCTGGTTGATCAGACTGGCCAGTGCGCCGCCCCGCCGGCCGGCGCCGTAGATGGCCACTTTCACGCTGCGGTGGTCGCCGGGCGGCGTTGCGGTTCGTTTGCGCCAACGCTCGCGGTAGTAAAGCCGTCCTGCCAGCATCACAATGAAAGTTGCCAGGCCGCTCAGCGGCAGCACCATGATGGAGATTTCGCGGTAGGCGAAGATCATCGCGAACATGGTGAAAAACGCATGACCGATGGTGATTGCAGAGAAAATCCGAACCGTCCCGCCGAGCGAGAAATGACGCACCGGCTGGCGATAGCAGCCTGACAGGATGATCAGCGGCAGGATGACGACCGGCAGCAGCCATAATCCGAGCGTGAATACCGTCAGGTGGCCGCCGGTCGGAAGGCCCTCGAAACGCAGTAGATTGGCGACCGTCCAGGCACTGATGACGGCGCCCACGTCGTAAGCGACATGGGGGCCGCGCTGGCGGATCAGGCGCCGCCAGTTGACGGCATCGGTCAGGCTGACCCAAACGCCGCGAATCATCCAGCCCAGGTCGGACAAGAGATTCGCGTCGCGGAAATACTCGATATCCTTACGCGCCTTGGCCGGGAAGAGTTCCGTGCGGTAGAAGTCTTCAGGGTCCCGGTCGGGTGGATACATCTCCGATTCGTTGCGATACGCAACCTGATTGGGACCGAATATGCCCGGCTTGAAGTCGTGTACTTTCGAGAATTCGCCGGTGAACAACTCGGCAAAGTTCAAGCTCTCCGGCCGCGGGCCGACGAAGGACATTTCGCCTTTGAGGATATTCCACAGCTGCGGCAGTTCGTCGAATTTGGAGCGCTCCAGCAAGCGGCCCAGCCGGGTCATGCGCGCGTCGTTGGCGACGGTCACGCCCGAGCCCCTGGCCCCCCAGTTGTCCGGAAACTTGCGGAACTTGTGTATCAGAAAGACTTCTCCGCCACGGCCGAGGCGCTTTTGAGAGAAGATCACTCGTCCGGGCGAGTCCACCTTCACGGCAATGGCGATCAGCGCCATCAGTGGTGCCGCGACGACCAGGCCAACAACGGCCAGTGCAATGTCGAACAGTCTCTTCATGCTCTTTCCCCCTCGTGCCGACGCGCCCTGAGCACGCTGCTCAAATCCCGCGCATCGGCATGTTTTCGCCGTCTGCCATTTCCTGGGCCTGCGTGAAATCTTCAGGCCGTCCAATGTCCAGCCATTCCCCGTCGTGCCGGTAGGCGTGCGCATGCTGGCCGTTGTCGAGCATCTGATACATCAAATCGTCGAAGCCGAAAGGCACGCCCTTGGGAATGAGATCGAGTATTGCCGGCTCCATGCAGTAGATGCCCATGTTGACGGTATAGGACAACGTGGGCTTTTCCCGGAAATCCGTGATTCGATTCTCTTCGCCCGTTTCCAGTACGCCCATGTCGACGTGCACGCGCTTTTGCGTCGTACCGACGGTCAGCAGTTCTCCGTGCGATTTATGGAAGTGAATGAACGAGCGCAGGTTCATGTCGGTGATCAGGTCACCGTTGAGAACCAGGAAGGTCTCGTCGAGGTGTTCGCGCACGAGATCAAGAGCGCCGACGGTGCCCAGCGGCTGGGTTTCGGCGCTGTAGGTGATCTGCATGTCCCACGCGGCTCCGTCGCCGCAGAGGGACTTGATCAGATGGCCCAGGTAGCCTGTGGTGACGACGACTTCGGAAATGCCGTTTCGCCGAAGCCATTTCAGCAACAGCTCGATCACGGGCAGTTCGCCCACGGGCATGAGCGGTTTGGGCAGGATCAGCGTGTAAGGTCTTAAACGAGTCCCCTTGCCCCCTGCTTGAATGACGGCTTTCACGCTCCCTCCAGTCCCATGTGGATTGACTACTTAACGCCCTCTGTAATTCATCATAACAGACCGAAACGGTCGGGCAATACGGCCCGGCAGCGTCGAAATCCGCCGCGGTGGGGTGAGGTCCTGGCGCGCGGTGCTACATCTTGGCGTCGAGGTATCGGCCCGTTTCGAGGTGATCGAACTCCGGGATCATGTCGCTGAACAGCCGCACCAGCTCCGGTTTGGCCCAGGTCGCTTGCTCGCGGATGCGTTCGATTTCCGACAGGAAGTGGTTCAATTGCCCCGGGTCGAAATCGCCGAACTCCTTGATCACGCCAATGGTTTCGAAGCGGTCCATCTCGAGCGTTTCGCGGCCTGTGTAGAACTCCTCGAAGTCCTTTTCGCCCGTGGTGTCGGATTCGAAGAACAGGACCGGCCACTGTCCCCGGTCGATGAGTTCGCCGGCCCGTGATCTGGCCTCGTCTTCGCTCGCGCACTCGTAGGGCTCGAATCCGCGCATCTGGAGATAGCGGGTCGCGATGTCGGAAAATCGCGTCAGATGAAGGCTTTCGGACAGTTTCGGGAAGAAGATGTCGCGATTGTGGCCAAGCAGGCAGGAGCTCAGGCACAGCTCACCCGATTCCTTGGGCGTGACGAAATAGCGGCGCACGTCGTTGGGCGCGGGTATCGGCTGTTTCTTGATGAAACGCTGGTTGAAGCTGTGCAGGAGCGAGCCGTCTGAAAACGCCACGTTGGCGAAGCGCGCGGTCGAGATCGGTATGGATTCGCTGTCGCGCATCAAGAACATCTCCATGATGCGCTTGCTCGCGCCCATCATGTTCACCGGGTTGGCGGCCTTGTCGGTCGACACGCAGAAGTACTTTTGCGCGCCCATCTCGCGTGCCTGGGCGACCGTGGCAATGGTGTTGAGAATATTGACCTCGATCATGCGCATCAGCGTGAAAGGATCCTTCTCGGAGCGAACGTGCTTGAGCGCCGAGAGATTCAGGACATAGTCGTAGCCGTTGCCGGAGGCGAGCAGGGTGGCGAATTCGCGCGAGCCGCAGTCGATGGCAAACGTGCGAAAGTCGCCGTCGATGTATCCGAGGGTCGATCGGATATCGCGCACGAGCTCGGCCATGTTGTTCTCGGAGATGTCGACCACGTGAAGGCAGCGCGGATTTCGCTTGAAGATTTCGCGCACGACGGCCTGGCCGATGGAGCCGGCGCCGCCGATCACGAGAAAGCGGTTGCCGCCGACCGTTTCCGACAGTTGCTGTTCGTGCGCCTGGACGTCGGCGGTGAAGAGCTCGGTATCGCGGCCGATGAGTTCGAGTACGTTCATGAAGCGTCAGATTCGGTGTCGTGGGTGGAAGTGTCGTATCGGCTGCGCATGGGCCGATCTCGCTTTTTCATGTGGTCAGGCGGTAGTACCAGCTGCCGACGATCTCGTGCCAGGCCCGGGTCGTCATGGCCAGGCCGGAGACGCTGGGCAGGTAGTTCCTGAACCTGAACGGCATGTTCTCGACGGCGCTGAAATCCGTGGCGGCCGGCACGAGGCGGGCGTCGACGCGCGAAAGGGTGTCGAGGGAGCGCCGCATGTGGCTGGCCGATGTGACGACAAGCAATGATTCCAGGCCGCGTTCGTCGACGATGGCGGCTATGTTGCGAGCGTTCTCGTAAGTCGTCAGTGCCCGATTGTCGAGAGCGATGGCCGATTCCGGCACCCCCAGGTCGGTGAGAAAGCCCCGACCGGCCTGTGCTTCGGTCGGGCCGTCGGTGAGATGCGGCATTCGGCCGCCGCTCAGAACGATCAGCGGTGCCTTCCCGGCATGGAATAGCCGTGCGGCGTGCCAGTAGCGATCAACGCTGCCGGAGGCGTCCGGGTAGACGAACTGACCGTTGCCCGAGCCGAAGGCGCCGCCCAGCACGACCACGGCGTCGGCCGTCGGCATCTGCGCCACGGACCGTTTCGGCCATTGGGCTTCGAGCTGCAGCATCGCCCAATTGCCCAGCACGGGCATGGCGCTGATCCACAGCAGCGCAAAGCCGAAAGCGAAAAAACCCAGCCCCCAGCGCCGCCGGTCGGCCAGCCAGAATGCCAGCGCGATGAGCAGGGCCAGCGTGGCGATGCCGAGCGGGTAGACGAACAGGGAAATGGTTTTCACCACTTCGAACACGATCAATTCCTAACTAAGAGCCCCCAGGGTTGAAGGCGGGATTGCTGCCAGAACCCGCCTCCCAACGATGATAACCCGTTTCGGTCGGCAAACGGAGGATGCGTGGAGGCCGGTGGCCGTAACGCATCGGCTGCGGTTGGGTGTGGCTGATGCGTTGCGCTGGCGCTCCGCGCATCGTCCGTTCTTCCGGAAAAGAAGGGATTCGGTGTTCGGGGTTCCGGGCGACAATTGACACGAAGTTTGTGCTGCACTAAATTCTTGGTTATGAAGAACGTGACGATTACGCTTGATGAGGAGACGGCCCGGTGGGCGCGGATCGAGGCGGCGCGGCGGGGGACGAGTGTTTCCAGACTGGTCGGCGAGATGCTGCGCGAGCGGCGTGAGCTCGAAGAGCGCTTCGAGACGGCGGGGCGGCGGTTTCTGGGGCGATCGCCCGTTCGAATGAAGCGTGCAGACGATTCTTATCCCACCCGCGAGAGTCTCTATGACCGCGACGTACTTCGTTGACACCAACGTCTTCGTCTACGCGCGCGACTGCAGCGAGCCGGCTAAACACAGCCGGGCCCGCGAGTGGGTGGAGCACCTCTGGACCACTGGAACCGGGCGGCTGAGCACACAGGTGCTCAAGGAGTACTACCAGGTCGTCACCCGGCGCCTGGATCCCGGCCTGTCCCGCCAGGACGCACGCGCTGACATTCGCGACCTGTTGACCTGGCGTCCCATCGATGTGTCGGCCGAGGTGCTCGAGCAAGCCTGGTCCATCGAGGATCGATACGGGTTCTCGTGGTGGGATTCGATGATCCTCGCCGCCGCCTGCCAACTGCGCTGCGATTACCTACTGTCGGAGGATCTCCAGAGCGGCCAGGATGTGGATGGGGTCGTTGTGGTTGATCCGTTTGGGACGGCGGTTAATGAGTGAAATCAACAAGGGGTTCGGTGTTCGGGGTTCGGGGTTCCGGAAAAACCCAATCCGTCGTCCCGGACCCTGATCCGGGACCTCCCAAACGAAGGCGCCAATCCACGGAAGGCCCCGGCTCAAGGCCGGGGCGACAAAGTCGATTGTATTCCTGAAACCTGAACACTGAAACCCGAAACCTACCTCTACGCCAACCCGTTACAATGTGCGCTTCCCAAGTTTCGAGCCCAAACAGGACATACGCCATGAAAATTCTGGTCACCCTCAAGCGGGTGGTGGATTACAACGTGCGCGTGCGGGTCAAGAGCGACGGCAGCGGCGTCGAGACCGACGGCGTGAAGATGTCGATCAACCCGTTCGACGAGATTGCGCTGGAAGAGGCGCTGCGGATCAAGGAGCGCGGTGAGGCCGAAGAGGTGATCGTGGCTTCCATCGGCGGCGACGAGGTGCAGCAGCAGCTGCGCACCGGCCTGGCGATGGGTGCCGATCGGGCCATCCAGGTCTCGGCCGACGGCGACGTGCAGCCGCTGACCGCCGCGCGTACCTTACTCAAGCTGGTCGAGAAGGAAGAGCCCGGCATCGTGTTCCTCGGCAAGCAGGCGATCGACGACGACGCCAACCAGACCGGCCAGATGCTGGCCGCGCTGTGGGACCGGCCGCAGGCGACCTTCGCCTCCAAGGTCGAGTTGGCCGACGGCAAGGCGACCGTGGCGCGCGAGGTCGACAGCGGCCTGGAGACGATCGAGGTGGACCTGCCGGCGGTGCTCACTTCCGACCTGCGCCTGAACGAGCCGCGCTTCGTGAAGCTGCCCGAGATCATGAAGGCCAAGCGCAAGCCGCTCGAGACCAAGACCCTCGAGGAGCTGGGCGTGGAACGCGCCGGC
>JAZBPT010000284.1:0-3437 GCA_036351755.1 Wenzhouxiangella sp.
GATGCTGTCGTCGAGCGTGTCGACGGTGATCGTTGCCGCCTGCAGGGAGCCGGCCGCCAGCGCGCCGCCGATGGCGGCCGTCAGGGGCGCGATGGTGGGCTTGAGGCGCTGGCGGACCTGGTACTTGCGAGAGTGGAGCTGATTTTCGATGGACATTTTTAGTGACGCTTCCCGTGGTTTCCTGTTTCTCCGCCACTGTTACGAGAATTCCGAGCAGAATTGGCCATTGGATCCGGATTGCGCCCGAATCCGGGTATTGAGAGATGCGCGAAGCGGGGGTATCATACGCGGCTCGATTTTCGGGCCGTTAGCTCAATGGTAGAGCAGTAGGCTTTTAACCTATTGGTTGAAGGTTCGAGTCCTTCACGGCCCACCATCTCTTTCCAGGCCATGCCCCGTGGCTGAATCGCGCATCCCGAAGTCCTCGCAGCCCGGACCGCACCGGCGGCTCGGGGAAACCGTGCTGCGCCACCTGCGTCACGACTGGCAATCACCGATTCACGACTACAGTCGACGCGCATTCGCCGGATTGGCGGATTCGCTCGATTCTCGCCTCCCGCTCGTGCTGGATTCAGGTTGCGGCACGGGCGCCTCGACCGTGGAGCTGGCACGTGTTCATCCTGACTGTCTGGTCGTTGGAATCGACAGGAGCGAGGACCGGCTGGGCCGCGCGCCGGCGCTGCCGGACAATGCGCGGCTGGTTCGAGCGGAGCTGGCCGATTTCTGGCGTCTCGCGGTCGAGGCCGGATGGCGACCCGCCCATCACTACCTGCTGTATCCCAACCCGTGGCCCAAGCCCGGGCATCTGAAGCGCCGATGGCACGCCCATCCCGTCTTCCCGGTCCTGCTCGCGCTGGGCGGGCGACTGGAGCTGCGCAGCAATTTCGAGCTCTACGTCGACGAATTCGCGCGGGCGCTTTCACTGGCGGGAGTCCTTGACGTGAAAGTGGTATCTTTCCGGGCTGACGAACCGATCAGCCCGTTCGAGCGCAAGTACGCCGACAGCGGGCACCGCTTGTTCCAACTAACCGCAACCCTGGAGTGACCACCATGAAAGCACTGCGTGCAGGTTCTCTCGCGATTTCGGCCCTGATGCTGGCCGCCCCGGCCCTGGCCGACGACAAGCTCAAGAGCGTGATCGAGAGCCCGGAGCGCCCCTCGGCCGAGGCCGAGCGGGATCAGTATCGCCACCCCTACGAGACGCTGACCTTCTTCGGCATCGAGCCGGACATGACCGTGGTGGAAATTTCGCCCGGCGGCGGCTGGTACACGGAAATCCTCGGGCCCTACCTGGCCGACGAGGGCAAACTGATCGCGGCCCACTGGAACATGGACCAGGAAGACCTGCCGGGTTACTACGAGCGTGGCATGGCCACCTACAAGGAACGCATCTCGGCCGAACGCTTCGGTGATGTCGAGATCATCGCCTTCGACCCGCCGGAGATGACCGACCTCGGAGAAGCGGGTTCGGCCGACATGGTGCTGACCTTCCGCAATGTGCACAGCTACGCGGGCGACGACAATTTCCGCGACGTGGCCGAAGCGGCCGCCGCGGTGCTCGAGACCGGCGGCGTCTTCGGTGTCGTTGGCCATCGCCAGCCGGAAGATCGTGAGCAGAATCCGTCCACGGGCTACGTCAAGCAGAGCTGGGTCGTGGGCATCGTCGAGTCCTCCGGTTTCGTGCTCGAGGAAGCCTCCGAGATCAACGCCAACCCGGCCGACACCGCCGACCACCCCAACGGCGTGTGGACCCTGCCCCCGAGCCTGCGCGTGCCCGAGGGCGAGGATGAGGAAAAGTACCGGGAAATCGGCGAAAGCGACCGCTTCACCCTGAAGTTCGTCAAGCGTTAAGACGCTCGCTGCGCGAGCGTCTTAACGTCCCGGCCGCAGCGAAGCGGAGAGCCGGGACCTCCCCGGGAGAGGCAACCTGTTCGATCGAGGCCGGCAGTAGCGCAGCGAAGAGCCGGTTCCCCCCAAAGAGGCAACAACCCTTATCGGAGCCGGACGGGGCACCGCCCCGATCCGGCCCTGCATCGTTGTCCGGACGTCCCGTCTTCACCTCCCGCCGACCCTCGTCTCCGTAAGCTTTGGCGAGATTTCAACGCCTAACAGGGGAGACGACCATGTCGGAGCTCATCGAACTCGTCTACGCCAGCCGGTCCAATGTCGCCCGCAGCAAGGACGGCACCGGCGTCGAGCCGGAAGTCGGCCGCATTCTCACGCAGTCGCGCCGCAACAACGAGCCGCTGGAGATCGGCGGCGTGCTGTGCTTCGGCAACGACACCTTCTTTCAGTGCCTCGAGGGCGAACGCGAAGCTGTCGAGAAGCTCTACAACAAGCTGCATGACGACCCGCGCCACCGTGACGTGACGCTCTTGCGCAAACGTCCCATCGAGCGCCGCCGGTTCAAGCTCTGGGCCATGAAGTACCTCACCCTCGATCGCGCCCTGCGCGACAAGCTCAAGCAGCACGGTCACGACCGCTTCGACCCGTTCCGCTTCGACGACGAGACGACCGACGAAATCCTGGACCTGCTCAAGGCCTCCACCGAGGCGCCGGTGCCGCAGGGCGACCGGCCCCAGCCCAAGGTGCCCAACGACGCCACGCCGGTGAAGCTCTACATGATCGCGGCCGGCAGTGTCCTGGCGACTTTCGCCCTGATCGCCTGGCTGGTCATCTGAACTTCGCGGCGCTTTCTCGATAGACGGGGCGCCGGGCGCCGGCGCCCGCGTTTTGGTCCGAATCGCTGTGGCAAGGTCGTCCGTCTTCGGCGACAATTCCCCGCCATGAGCGAAATCAAACCCGTTTCCGGCGACTTCGAACAACAACCCCTGCGCACCTACGCCGAGCGCGCCTACCTCGACTACGCCATGTACGTGGTGCTCGACCGCGCCCTTCCCAACGTGGGCGACGGTCTCAAGCCCGTGCAGCGGCGCATCGTCTACGCGATGAGCGAACTCGGCCTTTCGGCCGCTTCCAAGCACAAGAAATCGGCCCGCACGGTGGGTGATGTGATCGGCAAGTTCCATCCGCACGGCGATTCGGCCTGCTACGAGGCCATGGTGCTGATGGCCCAGCCCTTCTCCTACCGCTACCCGCTGGTCGACGGGCAGGGCAATTTCGGGTCGCCCGACGATCCCAAGTCCTTCGCGGCGATGCGCTACACCGAGTCGCGCCTGGCGCCCTATGCCAAGACCCTGCTGGCCGAGCTGGGGCAGGGCACGGTCGAGTGGGTGCCCAATTTCGACGGGACTCTCAAGGAGCCCAAGCTGCTGCCGGCGCGCCTGCCCAACGTGCTGCTCAACGGCGGGCAGGGAATTGCCGTGGGCATGGCCACCGACATTCCGCCGCACAACCTCAACGAGGTGGTCTCGGCCTGCATTCGCCTGCTCGAAGCGCCGAAGAAGACCACGGTGGCCGAGTTGTGCGAGCACATC
>JAZBPT010000285.1:0-7205 GCA_036351755.1 Wenzhouxiangella sp.
TCGCCGGTCCGGAAGAAGCCGTCTTCGGTCATGGACTCGGCGGTGAGCTCGTCGGCCTTGTAGTAGCCCTGCATCAGGCAGGGACAGCGGATCAGAAGTTCCTGGTCGTCGTTGATCTTGAGCTCCGCCTGGGGCAGTGCGCGGCTGATGGTGCCGAAGCGCGGCTCGACGTCCGGGCCGATCTGCGTGCCGTAGGCGAAGGTCTCGGTCATGCCCCAGCCCTCGCGGATGGTCACGCCGACACGGTCCCACCATTCCAGCAGCGACACGGCCATCGGCGCGCTGCCGCTGGCGAACCAGCGCGCCCGGTCCAGGCCCAGGCCCTTCTTGATCTTGCGGCGCACCAGACCGGCCACGACCGGGATCTTCAGCAGGCGATCGAGCTTCTCCGGCGGCAGCTTTTCGAGCACGCCGAGCTGGAAGCGTTTCCACAATCTCGGAACCGAGCCGAACAGGGTGGGGCGGACATGGCGCAGGTCCTCGGCGAAGGTGTCGATCGATTCGGCGAAGAACAACGAGGTCTCCGCGTAAAAGCCCACGGCCTCCACGTAGGCGCGTTCGGTACAGTGCGACAGCGGCAGGTAGGAAAAGACCTTGTCGCCGGGCTCGACGCCCAGAGAAGTGGCGATGGTGTGGCCCACGAAGGCGAAGTTGGAGAAGCTGTGCATCGCGCCTTTCGGGATGCCCGTGCTGCCGGAGGTGTAGAGCAGGGTGGCCAGGTCGTCTTCCCGTCGTTTGCGGGTCTGGAACTCCCCGGCCGGCTGCTCGGCCAGCTCGTCCCAGTCGTGATCGCCCCGCGCGTCGGGGTAGGGCATGGCAATGGTGGTCACGCCGGCGGGAATGCCGGCCAGGCGCTCGGCGGCCTCGTCCACCTTGCCGACGAAGCACAGCTTGCAGTCGCTGTGCTCGAGAATCTGGCGGATGGTCTCGGCCTTGGCCGTCGGATAGACGGGCACGCTCACCAGGCCAGCGAGGATGATCGCCATGTCGGCGAGGATCCAGTGCGCGCAGTTGCGCGAGATCAGCCCGACCCGGTCACCCGGTTGAAGGCCCAGGCGCTCCAGAGAGGCGGCCATTCGCCTTGCCTCGTCGTAGGCTTCCGCCCATGTCCAGGTATGCCATTGCCGGTCGATCGGCTGGGACAGGTAGAGCTGGTCGGGCGTGGTCTTCGCCCGGTGCGCCAGTTGATCCTGAATGCCGCGCATGCTGGCTTCCTCCCCTCTGGTCGGGTTGTTTTCCGGAGTATAGCAACGCGGATCGTGAAGGCCGTCGTCATCGGGTTCGGGGCGTAAAATGAGCGCATGACTGATCTATTCGCACCGGAGACCACCGACCAGCCGCCTTCGGGTCCGCTGGCCGACCGGCTGCGTCCGGGAAATTTCGACGAAGTGGTCGGGCAGGACCACCTGCTCGGCCCCGGCGGGCCGCTGCGGCGGATGGTCGATTCCGGCCGCGTGGCCTCGCTGGTTTTCTGGGGGCCGCCGGGCACCGGCAAGACGACCATGGCGCGTCTGCTGGCGCAGGTCGGCGATCTCGAGTTCGTCCAGATCTCGGCCATCTTCTCGGGCGTGGGCGATCTCAAGAAGATCTTCGAGGCCGCCCGCCTGCGCCGCCGCAACGGCCAGGGCACGCTGCTGTTCGTCGACGAGATCCACCGCTTCAACCGGGCCCAGCAGGACAGCTTCCTGCCGCACGTCGAGGACGGCACGATCACGCTGGTGGGCGCGACCACCGAAAATCCCTCCTTCGAGCTCAACGGGGCGCTGCTGTCTCGCATGCAGGTGCTCGTGCTGCAGCGCCTGGACCAGGCGGCACTCGGGCGCTTGCTCGAACGTGCCGAAGCGCACGTCGAGCGGCCGTTGCCGGTCGACGAGGCAGCGCGGGGCATGCTGCTGGCCATGGCCGACGGCGACGGGCGCTACCTGCTGAACATGGCCGAGGCCATCTACGAACTTGCCGGCGCCGAGGAAACGATCGACAGCGACCGCCTGATGAGCCTGGTGCAGCGCCGGGCACCGGCCTACGACAAGGATCGCGAAGAGCACTACAATCTGATTTCGGCGTTGCACAAGTCGTTGCGGGGCTCCGATGCGGACGCCGCGCTCTACTGGCTGGCCCGCATGCTGGTCGGCGGCGAGGACCCCCTCTACGTCGCGCGGCGCCTGATCCGCTTTGCCTCCGAAGACGTCGGGCTGGCCGACCCGCAGGCGCTCGTCCAGGCGCTTTCGGCCCGTGAGGCCTACGAGGTGCTGGGCTCGCCCGAAGGCGAGCTGGCCATCGTCCAGGCCACGCTCTACCTGGCGACTGCGCCGAAATCCAATGCCATTTACAAGGCCGCCGGAGCGGCCTGGCGGTCGGCGAAGGAGACCGGGTCGCTCATGCCGCCGGCGCACATTCTCAATGCCCCGACCGGCCTGATGAAGGAACTCGGCTACGGCAAGGATTACGTCTATGATCACGACACCGATGCGGGCTTTTCCGGGCAGGACTACTTTCCCTCGGAAATGGACCGACGTCGGTTCTATCGCCCCGTCGAGCGGGGTTTCGAGCGCGAAGTGGCCAAGCGCCTGGCCTGGTGGGAGCGCCAGCGCGGCGGTTGAAGCGCTCGAATCTCGGGGAACGATTACCCGACGAGCGGATCACATTCGTGAAGGAGCGGTTTCGAAAGGTTCGGGACCTGGGTTATATTGCAAATATACGTCGCAGATGTGACGTCCGTCACCCATCTGCAGGAGAGCGACGATATGCGCCGAGAAGAAGACGACGACATCTATGAATTCGTCTCCAACGACACGATCAAGCGTGCCGAGGAGATGTGCTCCTCGCTGTCGAGCAACATCGGGCTCGAGCGGCGTGGTCAGACGACCTACTACCAGGGCGCGATTTCGGACATGAACGAGATGGGCGGCCGGTTCAGCAAGGTGACCGTGGCCGATTCTGGCAAGAGCGCCGATCAGCTCACGCTGATTGCCGACAAGCCCCTGCCATCGTCCAACAATGCCCTGCTGGTCTTCCGCGCGGGGCCCGGCGACGACATGAAGTACATGGGCAAGCACGCCGACAGCCGCCCGGGGCAACGCCAGGACGACGAAGACGAAAGCAAGCACATTACGACCTACACGATCCTGCGCGACGTCCGGAAGAAGTAATTCAGCGGCCGCCGCTGTCGCCTGCTTCCATCTGCACCGCCAGCGCCGACAGCAGGCGCTGGCGATCGATCCAGCCGTACAACCGACTGCCCTCCATCACCGGGAGCTGGTTCAGCCGGTGGCGGTTGACCAGGCGCATGATTTCTTCGGCATCCGTATCGAGCCCCACCGTCACCAGCCGGTCGGCCGGGGTCATGATGTCGGCGACCCGGGTTCGCGACCAGCGCTCGCGCTCGATCCCGCGTGCGTCGCCGAGCGTGACCAGCCCGAGGACGGTTTCGCCATCGCCCACGAATGCGGCTCGCCGGCTTGTGGGCAGTACCTGTTTTTCCACCCAGTCGGCCACGCTCCTCGTTGGTGACTCGAAGGGCACGTCCCGCTCGGCCAGGTCGCGGGCGCGGATCTTCCTGAGGCGCTCGCCGAGTCCGAAGCTTCGGCCGCTGGCTTCCGCGGCGTTGAGCAGGAACCAGGCGATGACCATGATCCACAACCCGCCGATGAGGTTGTTCCAGACCAGGAGCTGCCACAGCCCGAACGCGAACAACCCGTAGGCGACCAGGCGGCCGCCCGCGACCGCCGCCCGCATGCCCTTGCGGGCATCGCCAGTGAACCGCCAGACCACGGCGCGAAAGACGCGACCGCCGTCGAGCGGAAACCCGGGAATGAGGTTGAACACCGCCACGACCAGATTGATGATGCCCAGCCAGCCAAGCGCCACCGCGGCCGGTTCGCTGAACGCCGCAGCCAACAGGGAAGCTAGCGTGAACAGCAGGGCCAGCGCGATGCTGACCAGCGGGCCGGCGATGGCGATCCAGAATTCGTCGCTGGCCGACTCCGCCTCGCGCGTGATCTGCGCCAATCCGCCGAAGATGAACAGGGTGATCGCTTCCACGCTGACTCCCCGGCGGATGGCGATGAGGCTGTGCCCCAGTTCGTGCGCCACGATACTTGCGAAGAACAGGACGACGGTGGTGATTGCCGTGACCAGCACGGTGGCCGTCGACCAGTCCGGGTAGGCTTGGCCGAGTCCGGCATGGAGCGAGATCATCAGCAGCGCGAAGATCACCAGCCAGCTGACGTGAATCTCGATGCGGATGCCGCGGATATGGCCGAGTACCAGGACCGAGCGGAACATTCGCTTTCCTCCCTGTGGTTCGTCAGGGAATTCTAAGGCGAGCGGCCGGCGGGTGCGTTGCGAAAGGTCAAGAGCACGATCGACAGCAGCCACATCGCGCAAACGAAGTCGATCGAGGTCGCGCCGTAGTAAATGCCCGACACGCCCACCAGGGTCGGCAGGGTCAGCATCACTGGCACGTACAGAAACAGCTGTCGCGACACCGAGACCAGCGTCGCCTTGCCGGGCTGCTCGATGGCCGGCAGCAATGCAAGCGCGGTGAACACGATCGGCAATACGGGCAGCACCAGCATCAACACGCGGAAGCGATGCAGGTCGATCGGCGCCAGCGTCGCCTCGGGCAACATCAGCGCAAGTGTGGCCTCGGGAAAGAGATTCATGAAGATCCAGATCGGCGCGATCAGCGCCGCACCCGCCGCGACGAAGGTCCAGTAGCCTTCGCGGATGCGCTGCCACTGGCCGGCCCCGTAGTTGATGCCGGCTACCGGCTGGAAGGCGCGCATCAGCCCGAACAGCGGCGTGAGCATGAACAACAAGACCCGCCAGGCCGCGCCGAAGAAGGCGATGTCGGCCTCGTCGCCGATGCGGCTGAGCATGTTGAACACCACCACCGCCTGCACCAGGCCGGTCGAGCTCTGGACCATGGCCGGCGTGCCCAGCCTGACGATGCGCCCGGCGAGCGCACGCGGCAGGCCGAGGAAGCGGGCGTCGACGGGATAGCTGGCCCGGCCGCGCGCGAAACGGCGCCACACCAGCAGCCCGCCGACGGCGCCCCCGATATTGGTCGCCCAGGCCGCACCGGCCACGCCCCAGTCGAAAAAGACGATGAAGGCCGGCGTCAGCAGCACGTTGACCAGCAGCCCGGTGGCCATGTAGCCGGCGGCGAGCTTCATCTTGCCCTCGCCGCGCAACAGCATGTTGAGCGTCATGCCGCCGATGGCGCCGAAGCCGCCTAGCGCCGAGGCGCGCAGGTAGGCGGCCGCGATGTCGACCAACTCGCCGCGCGCGCCCATCGCGTAGACGAGCCGCTCCGCGAAGATCCCGCCGACAAGGGCGTAACCCACCGACAGCGCGAAGGCGATGGTCACCGCCGTGCCGGGCAGTTGCCTGACCGTGTCGCGGTCGGCCCGGCCGATGGCGATCGACAGTGCCACGCCGCCGCCGATGCCGGCCAGCGAACCCAGGCCCAGGGTGAGCTGGGTAAGCGGGTAGGCCATCACCGCGCCGGCCAGGGCCTGCTCGCCGATCAGGCGCCCGATGTAGACGGCGTCCATCACCGCGTTGAGCCCGAAGGCCATCATCACCGCGATCGCCGGCCAGGCCATGTGCCACAGCACCTGCAGCCGGCCGCCGTAGAGGATCAGGTGGGCGTGCGGGTCGGCGTGCTCTTCCGGCAGCGCGGTTTCGGGCGTGGAAGCCAAACCGGGATCAGCCGCCGGCGCGCAGGATGCGAATGGGGGAAGTCTTCAGCACCGAGCGGTTACCCAGCCAGCCGCTGCCGATCACCAGCACGAAGGAAGCCAGGAAGCCGGTGGCCAGTAGCAGCCCGGACGGGCGGTAGGCGAACTCGAACAGCTCGCGGGCGAGCAGCCAGCCGGTCAGGGCCGCGCCTCCGGTGGCTAATACCGCGGCGATGAAGGCCATGGCGCCGTACTCGATCAGCAGGCCGCGCCGCACCATGCCGTCGTCGGCGCCCAGGGCGCGGATCAGGGCCGCCTCCTGGCGGCGCTCGTCGCGCGTGGCTTCCAGGGCGGCCAGCAGCACCACCAGGCCCGCGACCAGGGTGAAGAAGAACACCACCTGGGCGGCGCGCGAGACGCGATCGATGATCTCGCTGATGCGGTCGAGCAGGGCGCCGATATCGATGATCGAGACGTTGGGCCAGCCCTGCTGGACGGCGCGCAGCGGGCCGGCCTCCTCGGGCAGGCGGAAACTGGCGATGAACTGGTGCGGCAGGGTCTCGCCGGCCGAGGGCGTGAGCAGGATGAAGAAGTTGACGTTGAACGACTCCCACTCGACCTCGCGCATGCTGGTCACCGTGGCTTCGAAGCGCCGGCTGCCGGCCTCGAACAGCATGGTGTCGCCCAGGCCGACGCCGGTCCGCTCCGACCAGCGCTTCGCCAACGAGATCTCGCCGGTGGCATCCGGGGCGAAGAATTCGCCTTCGACGACCCGGTTGGCCGGCGGCAGGCGGTCGATCCAGGAAACGTTGACCTGGCCGGCCCAGCGGTGATCGGGCGGCGGCTCGCCGTTGACCTCGATGAGATTGACCGTCGCCATGGGCCGCACCTGCACGTTCTGCGCGCCGGCTTCGATCAGCGCCTCGCGCACGCCCTCGGTCTGGTCGGGCTGGATGTTGACCACGAAATGGTCGGCGGTGTCGGCCGGCAGGCTGCCGCGCCACTGGTCGAGCAGCTCGGTACGCACGATCATCAACAGCAGGAGGGCCATCAGGCCGAGGCCCAGGGCGGTGATCTGGATGATGCCCTGGCCGCGACGGCGGTGCAGGCCGGCCAGGCCGAAGCGCCAGTCCGCCCGGGTGCGCTTGGAAAGCTGCCGGCTCAGGCCCATCGCCAGCCAGGCCGCCAGGGCCAGCAGGGCGGCCAGTACGGCCGACCCGCCGAGCACGATCATCGCCAGGCGCAGGTTGCCCAGCTGCAGCACCGGAATGGTCAGGGCGCCGAGAATCGGCAGCAACCACAACCCGCCGGCCAGGCCGGGCCGCGTGTCGAGCGAGCGATTGAGGATGCGCATGGGTGCCACGCCGCGAAGCGCGACCAGCGGCGGCAGGGCGAAGCCGGCCGCCAGCAGCAGGGTGAAGCTGCCGCTGCCCAGCAGGGGCAGGAGCCTTGCCGGCGGCAGCTCGCCCGCCGGCCCGTCGGCCAGGATCTGCCCGATGATCGCCTGCGCGCCGAAGCCGA
>JAZBPT010000286.1:0-2831 GCA_036351755.1 Wenzhouxiangella sp.
CCCAGCCGTAGTCGGCCAGCAGGAAGAGCAGCGCCGAGGTTCCGAAGCCGACGATGATCAGCAACACCTTCTGCGCCCGTTCGGGCAGCAGGTCGTGGATGGCGGAGACACGGATGTGTCGCGCGTTGCGGGCGCCGATGCCGATCCCCATGAAGGTGACCACCACCAGCAGCAGCTGGGTGACATCGGTGGCGAACTGCAGGCTCGATCCGATCGTGTTGCGCGAGATGACGTTGATCACGCTGACGATCGCCATCGCGGCGATGCCCGTGACCAGCACGAACTGCTCGAACCAGTCCAGGCCCTCGTCGAACCAGCTGAAGGGCCGGCGTACCGCACGTCGCCACGGGCTGGGCGCCCTGGACTGCGCCTCGCTCATGCGACAGACCCCTGCATCGCTGCGCGCGGCCGCGACGCCTTCGCGCTGCCCGTATTCACGATCGCTTCCCTCGTGGCTGCGTGAATGTCGTTTCATTCTACACGGGGCGCCGGTCGCATCCCCGGAAACCGGCCTCGCGCCCTGCCGCGGCTCGACGCCATGTTATGTTGAATGACGGTCTCATCTTCGGGAGCAAATCATGAATCGAGCAAGCATTCGCAATGCCGGCCTGACCCTGCTGGCCGCCCTTCTGCTGGCCGCCTGCGGCGAATCCGGACAGGCCCCGACGGAGGAATCCGCAAGCAGTGAGCCGGCCGAACCCGAAACCGCCGAGACGGTGACCTGGCGTTTCGCGCTCGAGGAAGTCGAGGGCAGCGTGCAGGACGCCTATGCCCAGGAATTCAAGCGCCGAATCGAGGAGCGGACCGACGGCGCGGTCAATGTCGAGGTCTACCCCTACGGCGCGCTGGGCACGTCCTCCCAGCTGACCGAAATGGCGCAGAGCGGCGGTATCGAGCTGACCTTCGCCTCACCCGGGCATCTCGCTGACCTGATTCCGGAAGTCGGCGTGTTCACGCTGCACTTCGTGCTGTCCGAGCACAACCAGGTCAATCGCGAAGTCCTTTCCGACGACGCGGTCTATTCGCTGTTCCAGCCGCTGTACAACGAACAGGACCTGCAGCTGCTCGACATCATCCCCGAGGGCTGGATGGTGTGGAGCGCGGACAAGCCCCTGCGCACGCTCGCGGACTTCGAGAACTTCAAGATCCGCACCATGACCTCGCCCATCCTGGTCGAATCCTACCGGGCCTACGGCGCCAATCCGACGCCGATGCCCTACTCAGAGGTCTACAGCGGCCTCCAGCTGGGCCAGATCGACGGCCAGGTCAACCCGATCTTCGCCATCGAGGAGATGAGCTTCTACGAGGAGCAGGACGTGCTGACCTCCGGCCGCCACGCGCAGTTCATTTCCACCCTGGCCGCCAGCCGGCAATGGTTCGAGGGACTGTCGGACGAGCGGCGCCAGATGGTGATCGACGTGCGCGACGAACTGGTCGACTGGATCGACGAAGAACAGATCCGCTACAACGAGGAACGCCTGCAGACCATCCTGGACGAGGGCGGCACCGAGTTCGTCGAGCTGACCGAAGATGAACGCCAGGCCTTCCGCGAGGCCAGCATGGGCGTTCGCGACACCTACATCGAGCAGACCGGCGAGACGGGCGAGGAGATCCTCAGCACGCTTCTGGAGCGCATCGAACAGGCGGAAGCCGGCATGGATAACGGCTCATCCGAAGCCGACGGCGAGTCCGGGGATGACGCCGAAATGGAAGGCGAAGCCCAGGGCGAAAACTGATCGACCCTGCCGCCACGGTCCCGGCCCGCCACGCGGGTCGGGATCGCGCTGCCCCGACTCAACGCAACTGGCTGTCCTTGCTGCCGCGCCGGTTGTAGCCGCTGAAGGATTTCTTTTCGGCCTCATCCAGCTCTTCCTGGCAGGCCACGCAGAGCCTCACGCCCGGCAGCGCCTTGCGCCTCGCCTCGGGAATGGGCTCCCCGCACTCTTCGCAATCCCGCCGGCTCTCGCCCTTGGGTATCCGGCTGCGCACGCGCTCGAGCCCGTCCTCGACGGTGCTGTCAATCTGCTCCTGCACGGCATCGTCTCTTGCCCAGCCCCCGGCCATCAGCGCGCCTCCGACAGTCTCTCGTCGGAACGGCAGGCCTCGGGCTGGTGCTCGCAGCCGCCGGGCTCGGGCAGTTCGGGTTGCAGCGTGGGGTGATCGATGTCGTGCGCGTCCATCAGCGCGCGGTTGAGCGCCGCGAGGATATCGGGCCAATCGCCCAGGTCGGCCACGACCACGTGCGCCGACAGCGCGACCCGGTCGCTCGAGACCTGCCAGACGTGGAGGTCGTGAATACCCTGGACGCCCGACACCGCGGCCATGGTCGCGTGCACCTTGTCGATGTCCAGCCCCTGGGGCACGCCTTCCATGACCACGTGCGCACTGTCCATCAGCAGCCGGACGGCCGCGACGAGGATCAGCACACAGATCAGAAGCGACAGGATCGGATCGATGGGCGTCCAGCCGGTGGCCGTGATCACGATGCCGGAAGCCAGCGCCGCCACCGAACCCAACAGGTCGCCGAGCACGTGCAGCAGGGCACCGCGCACGTTGAGGTTGCGCTCACCGCGGCTGAGCACCCAGAAGACGAGCAGGTTGACCACAAGGCCGACCAGCGCAACGCCCAGGACCGTCGCACCGCTGATCTCGCGCGGCTGCTGGAATCGCTCCAGCGCATGCCAGGCGATCGAGCCGACGAGCACCAGCATGATCGCGCCGTTGACCAGGGCGGCCAGGACTTCGGTGCGACCGTAACCCCAGGTGCGCCGCTTGCTGGCCGGCCGCCCCGCCATCCAGGCGGCGAATGCGGCCAGCCCCAGGGCCGAGGA
>JAZBPT010000287.1:0-6566 GCA_036351755.1 Wenzhouxiangella sp.
GAGCGGCTGGCCATGGAGATGCGACCGCCCCAGAGGAGCCGGGTATCGGGCAGGGGTCGGTAGTAGTCGAATGCGAAACGTGTGTCGTAGACCGCCACCGGACGGGGCAGGCAGCCGGGCAGGCGATCGCCGAGGGGTTCGGTGACCGCGATGTAGGTGGCCACGGGTTGCAGCGCGCGCTGCACCGACGGCACGAGTCGGCGGTCATAGCCACCGGTGGCCAACACGAGTTCGTCGGCCTCCAGCGTTCCCCGATCGGTTTCCACCCGCCAGCGGCCGCCGCATCGGTCGATGCCCAGTACGCCGGACCGACCGAATATCCGCCCGCCCGCCGCCTCGATCCGCTCGGCCAGCCCGCGAATATGCCGCAGCGGGTGGAAATGAAAGCTGCCGGGCTCGAACAGACCGCCGCCGTAGCGACGCGAGCGCACCCACTCGCCCATCTCCGCGGCCGGAATCCAGTCGAGTTCGAAGCCGAGCCGCCGGCGCATCCGCTCAGCCGTGGCCTGCAGGGTTTCGGGTTCGTCGAACCAGTCCGCCAGAAGCACGCCGGCGTCGTTTACCTGGCAGTCGATGCCGAAGCGATCGATGCGGCGGCGAATCAGCGCAACCGAATCGCGGGTGTAGCCATGCAGGCGGGCGGCTGCTTCCTCGCCCACCTGTTCGATCAGGGCGTCGTTGCCGAGCGAATAACCCGCAAACACGAAGCCGCCGTTGCGACCGGAGGCGCCGGCGCCCGGCCCCTGGTCGTCGAGCACGGCCACGTCCTCGAGGCCGCGTTCGACCAGCCCCAGTGCCGTGGAAATGCCCGCCAGGCCGGCGCCGACGATCGCCACGCGGCAACGCTGCCGCCCCTCGAGCACCGGCCAGTCGCGCGATCCGGCCTCGGACTCGTACCAACTCGTCCCCGGCCAGTGTTCGACGCCGGTGTTCATGGCAGCCCGCCGCTCAAGTGATAACATGATGTGGATAACTCAAAGGAGGTGCTCATGGGCAAGTCAACCAAGTACGAAGCCAAGGTGCCGGACGAAAACGGCATCATCCCGTACACCGACGAAGAGCATAGCGTCTGGCGCGACCTGTATGCACGCCAGATCGAGGTCATCCAGGGCCGGGTCTGCCAGGAATTCCACGACGGCCTGGAGATTCTCGACCTGCCCCACGACCGAATTCCCCAGCCAAAGGAAGTCTCGGAGGTGCTGCGCGAGCGCACCGGCTGGGAAGTCGCGCCGGTCCCCGCGCTGATTAACTTCGACAAGTTCTTCAAGCTGCTCTCGGAGAAGAAGTTTCCGGCCGCATCCTTCATTCGTACGCGCGAATCGATGGATTACCTGCAGGAGCCGGACATCTTCCACGAGATCTTCGGCCACACGACCATGCTCACGCACCAGGCTTTCGCGGACTTCACCCACGCCTACGGGCTGGCGGGAGTCAAGGCCTCCAAGAAGGAACGCGTCTTCCTGGCCCGCCTGTACTGGTTCACGGTCGAATTCGGCCTGATCCAGAACGGCAGCCAGCTGAGCATCTACGGCGGCGGCATCGCCTCCTCGCCCGGCGAAACCGTCTATTCGCTCGAGAGCGATGAGCCCATTCGCCGGCCGTTCGATCCGATCGACGCGCTGCGCACGCCGTACCGCATCGACATCTACCAGACGGTCTACTACGTGCTCGACCGCATGGACGACCTGTTCGAACTGGCCAATACCGACCTGCTCGCCCTGATCCGCAAGGCACGCGCGCTGGGCGAGTTCGAACCCACCTATCCACCCAAGAACAAGGAAGCAGCCTGATCATGTCCGATACCCTGACCGACAAGAAGTGCGTCCCCTGCGAAGGCGGCACCGATCCGCTCGACCGCAATCGCGCCGAGGAGTTGCTCGCGCAGATTCCCGGCTGGCAGATCGACGCCGACGGCAAGAAGATCTATCGTCGCTTCGAGTTCAAGGGGTTCTACAAGACCATGGCCTTCATCAACGCCATGGCGTGGATCGCCAACCAGGAAGGCCACCACCCCGACTTCGAGGCGGGCTACAACTTCTGCCTGATCCACTTCACCACCCACGCCATCGACGGGCTGAGCGAGAACGATTTCATCTGCGCAGCCAAGGTCAACGCGCTGCTGGATGAATAAGCCCTCGACGGCCCGGAGCGGGGCCCCGCTGGCCGATGACCTCGCGAGGGCCCGGGCGACGGTCAACGAGATCATCGTCGACAAGGGCGAGGTCATCGACCTCGCCTTTTCGGCCCTGCTCGCGGGCGGGCACCTCCTGATCGAGGACCTGCCCGGGGTCGGCAAGACGACACTTGCCCAGGCCCTCTCCCTTGCCGTGGGCGGCGACTGGCAGCGCATCCAGTTCACCAGCGACATGCTCCCGGCCGACATCCTGGGTGTCTCCATGTTTCGCCGCGAAGGCGAGCAATTCGAATTCCGCCCCGGGCCGATCTTCGCCAACGTCGTCCTCGCCGACGAAATCAACCGGGCCACGCCACGCACCCAGTCGGCGCTGCTCGAGGCCATGGCCGAAGGCCAGGTCACCGTCGACGGCCGGACCCACGAACTGCCCCGGCCCTTCTACGTGATCGCCACGCAGAATCCGCTGGACCTCACGGGCACCTACCCCCTGCCCGATTCTCAGCTGGACCGATTCCTGCTGCGCACCCGAATCGGCTATCCATCGGCGGCCGAGGAACGCCGCCTGCTGACGGAGCCCGATCGTCGCAACCTGCTCAAGGACATGGAGCCGTCACTGGATCCGGACCGGGTGATGGAGCTGATCGGACTCGCCGGCGAACTCCACGTGTCCGAACCCGTGCTCGACTACATCCAGGCGCTGGTTGCGGCCACCCGCTCGCATCCGGCGGTCAAGGCCGGGCTGTCGCCGCGCGCGGCGCTGGCCCTGATCCAGACCGCCCGAGCGCATGCCCTGGTGATGCAGCAGGACTTCTGCCTGCCCGACAACGTGCGCACGATCTTCCCGGCGCTGGCCGGTCACCGCCTGCAGCCGGTTGCCGAGTCGGGCATGGACGGCGATGCGGTGGCGGCGGAGATCCTGGAGACCACTCCCGTTCCCTGATGGCCGAAGCCACCGGTTCACGGTCCGGTTCGCGGCGCCCGAATCTGCTCGATCGCTGGCTGCGGCGGCGCACGCGGCTCGACCTGCCGCTGACCCTCGCCTACCGCCGGATCTTCATCCTGCCGACCGGATTCGGGTGGATGCTGGGGGTCCTCATGGGCGCGATGCTCATCGGCAGCCTCAACTTCAACAACAATCTCGGCCTGCTGACCACCTTCATCGTCGCCGCCACCGCGGTCAACTCCATGCTGCTGGCCTTCCGCAACCTCGACGGCCTGCAACTGCGCCACGGCAAGGCACGACCCGTCCACGCCGGGGAGCCGGTCGAATGGCGAATGGCGGCGATCAACGAATCGGCGCGCGACCGGAGGGGCCTGCAGCTCGACGCCCGTGAGGCGGCAACCGGCTTCGACGTGCCGGCCGAGAGCACGCGGGAGGTCAGCGTGCGCCTGCCGGACCGGCATCGCGGCTGGCACCGGCCCGGTCGCTTGCGCATACAGACCACCCAGCCGCTCGGCCTGTTCCGGGCCTGGTCGTGGATCGAGCCGACCTCGCCCTTCCTGGTCTGGCCCAGGCCGGCCAGCGGGGCGCCGCGCCTGCCCGAAGGCGGCGACGACCGACAGGGCCAGCGCAGTCAGGCCCTCGAGGAAGGAGAAGATTTCCACAGCCTGCGCGAATGGCGCGAAGGCGACCCGCTCCACCGCATCGCCTGGAAAGCGAGCCAGCGCCACCAGACACTGCTGTCGCGGCAATTCCGGCGCGAGCGCTCACGCGAGGTCTTTCTCAGCCTCGAGCGCGCTCCGGGGCGCGATCTCGAAGAGCGGATAAGCATCGTGACCGCCTGGATACTGCGGGCCGAACAAGACAAACGTCCCTGGGTCCTCGAAATCGGTGCGAAGCGACTCGGCCCGGATGTCAGCGAGCGCCACAAGCACGAATGCCTCCGGGCCCTGGCGGAACTGTGAGCAGGCCCGCAGCGCAGCTGCCGCTCGGCCCGGTCGCCTGGACCATCGCCGCCTTCCTGGTCGCGGCCCTGCCCCACCTTGTGGCGATGCCGCCGGTACTGGGCGTCGTCGTGTTCGCGCTGTGCGGATGGCGGCTGCTGGTGGCCCGGCAAGGTTGGCGCCTGCCGCCCGGCTGGCTGCGGCTGTTGCTGACCATCGCGGCCATCGCACTTCTGGCGGTCAGCTACGGCGGGCTCTGGGGTCGGCGTGCCGCCACCGGCATGCTCTGCCTGATGCTCGCCGCCAAGATGATGGAACTGGCGCGCCTTCGCGACCTGCGCATGGTGGCCTCGGTGTCGCTGTTCCTGATCGCCAGCCAGTTCCTTTTTGACGAGCGGTTCGTCTTTCTGGCGTACCTGTTCGGCGGCGTGCTGCTGGCTCTCGGCGCACTGCTTCGAATCCAGCAGCTCGACGTCAGTCATCGAGCCGAACCGCCCGGCGATGTAGCACTGCTTCGCCACAGCGCCGTACTGCTGGTGTCGGCCCTTCCTTTGGCACTGGCTCTCTGGGTGACCTTTCCCCGCCTGGCCGAGCCGCTGTGGGGCCTTCCGGACGAAGTGATGGACGGCAAGACCGGGCTATCCGACAGCATGTCGCCCGGAACGATCGCCAACTTGTTCCTCGACGACTCCCCGGCTTTACGTGCCGAGTTCGCCGGCGAGCCGCCGCCCCCCAGCCAGCGCTACTGGCGCGGCCCCGTGCTGTGGCGCTTCGACGGAGACACCTGGGAACGCGCGTTCCTGCCTTCGCGCACCGAGGCGCCCCGCGTTCCGCCCGGATCGAACGACTACCGCTACAACGTCCAGCTCGAACCCCATGAGCGTCGTTGGCTGTTCGCGCTCGACTACCCCGTCCGAGTGCCCCAGGACGCGCGACTGTCGCTGGACTTCCAGATGACCCGGCGGAATCCGGTCACGACGCTGACGGAGTACGCGGTGCGCAGCAATCCGGATTTCACCGACATGCCGCAATTGCCGGTGACGCTGCGACAACTCGCGGTGAGCCTGCCCGAGGACCGCAATCCGCGCACCCGCGAAATGGCGCGGGAATTGCGCGAGCGATTCGAAGACGATCGCGCCCTGATCGACCACGTGCTCGACTGGCTGCGAACGGAGCCCTTCTACTACAGCCTGGAGACGGCGCCGCTGGGCCGACACAGCGCGGACGAATTCCTCTTCGACCTGCGTACCGGCTACTGCGAATATTACGCCTCGGCCTTTGCCGTGATGATGCGCGCGGCCGACATTCCCGCACGGATCGTCACCGGCTACCAGGGCGGTTTCTGGCAGGAAGGCGGACAGTACCTGCTCGTTCGAAACTCCGACGCCCATGCCTGGGTGGAAGTCTGGCTAGAGGGAAGCGGCTGGACGCGCGTCGACCCGACCGCGGCGGTTTCGCCGGCCCGCATCCGAAGCGGTGCGCGCAGCGTGGCTGGCGGCGGCGAGTCATTGGAGTGGCTGCGCGCCCTGCGCAACCGCTACGACCGGCTGCAGCATCTCTGGAATTCCTGGGTGCTGGGCTTCGACGCCGCGCGCCAGCAGCGAATGATGACCTTCTTCGGCCTGCCCAACCTCTCGCGAACGGGCATGGCGATGCTCATGGCGGGCATTTTCGGCCTTGTCGTGCTCGCACTCGCCTGGGCCTGGCTACGCCAGCCGGCGCGATCACGCGATCCCGTGCGGCGTGCCTGGCTGCGCCTGGCGCATCGGATGCGGCGCCGCGGGCTGGGCCCCGGACTCGGCGAAACGCCTCTGGCCTGGGCCGAGCGCGTGGCCCATCGGCTTGCCGACGGAGCACGTTTTCTCGAGCTGGCAATGACATATTGCGCCCTGCGCTACGGCGACCGCGGGAACGAGGCCGAACGACAACGCTTTATTCGCGCAGCGCGGAGATTCCCGGTCCGGCAAGCCGTTGAACCGCGACGCGCCGCCAGCGTCTAAACTGGCACTATCCGATTGGCCTCAAGCACGAGGAGTTCGATCATGAAAGCCATTCACCATGCCCTGCCCGGTATCGCTCTCGCGGCCCTGCTTGCATCCGGTTGCGCGACCGTACCCGAACCCCTGGGCGGGGAATTTCCACCCCTCACCCCCGAGCAGTCGGGCGACCAGCACGTCGGCCAGCGCGTCCGCTGGGGCGGAAGCATCGTCGACACGCGTCCCGGCAAGGCCGAGACCTGCATCGAGGTCCTCGCGCGATCGCTCGACGACAGCGCGCGACCCCGTGGCGGCGATGCCAACCAGGGCCGATTCCTGGCCTGCCGGGAGGGCTTCGAGGACCCCGCCGTCTTCGAAGGCGGCCGGGACATCACCGTCGTCGGCACCCTGACCGGTTTCGTGGAAGGCCGAATCGGGGAGTTTCGCTATATCTATCCCCGCGTTGCCGCCGACACCCTGTTCCTCTGGGGCGAGGAGCGGCCGGTTCGGTACTACCACGACCCCTGGTTCTACGATCCCTGGTGGCCCTACGCCCGGTTCCCCTGGTCACA
>JAZBPT010000288.1:0-4840 GCA_036351755.1 Wenzhouxiangella sp.
CGACTAATCGAGAAGACTATGCAATTGAGTGAAATGTTGCCTCGCGTGCGCGAGGCCGTGGCCGAGGCCGGTGAGGCCATCATGGCCGTCTACAACGACCCGGCGACCACCGAGGTCGTTGACAAGGACGACAAGAGCCCGCTCACCGAGGCCGACCTGGCCGCCAACCGGATCCTGGTCGAGCGCTTGAAAGCGCTTACGCCCGATATCCCGATCCTTTCGGAGGAATCGAAGCAGGCGCCGTGGTCCGAGCGCCGCCAATGGGAGGAGCTGTGGGTCGTCGATCCGCTCGACGGCACGCGCGAGTTCATCAAGCGCAACGGCGAGTTCACGGTCAACGTGGCGCTGGTGCGAGATCACAAGCCCGTGCTGGGCGTGGTCTACGCCCCGGCGCTCGATCGCTGGTACTTCGCCTCGATCGAAGACGGTGCCTGGCGGCAGGACGAGGACCGGGAGCCGGTTCGGATCGAGGCGACCGACAAGCCCGATGACCGGCCCTGGCACGTCGTCGGCAGCCGCTCGCACAACACGCGCGAAGTGGAGGATTTTGTCGCGCGCCTGGGGTCGGCCGAGTTCGTGGCCATGGGCAGTTCGCTCAAGCTCTGCCTCGTCGCCGACGGTTCGGCGCACATCTACCCGCGGCTCGGGCCGACCTGCGAGTGGGATACCTGCGCCGCGCAAGCGGTCGTCGAGGCGGCCGGCGGGCAGGTGGTCAATGCCGAAACCGGCGAGCCGCTGACCTACAACGCCCGCGAGGAAGTCCTCAACCCCTGGTTCATCGTGTGCCGGGACCCGCAACCGGAATGGTTCACGGCGACGACCGCCTGAGACGGCCGTCGCACTTGCCGCGTTCCGGAGTCAGGCCGCGGGTGACTTGACGCTCTTGTTGAGCGTCTGCGCAAGGCCGGCCACCACGCCGCCGATGTCCGACAGCTCGGCCGGCAGGATCAGCGTGTTGGTTTCCTTGGCCAGGTTGCCGAACTCCTCGACGTACTGCTCGGCGATGCGCAGGCTCACTGCCTCGCTGCCGCCGGGCTGATTGATGGCGGTGGCGATGCGCTCGATCCCGGCCGCCGTGGCCTCGGCGATCAGGCGAATTTCCTCCGAACGGCCCCGCGCCTCGTTGATCTGCTTCTGCATGTCGCCTTCGGAGACATTGATCGTCTCCTGCTTCATGCCTTGCGAAACGTTGATCTTGGCTTCGCGCGCGCCTTCGGACTCCGCGACTACCGCGCGTCGCTCGCGCTCGGCGCGCATCTGCTTCTCCAGCGCGTCGCGAATGGTCTCGGGCAGGGTGATGTCGGCCACTTCGTAGCGCAGCACCTTGATGCCCCAGGGCTCGGACGCTTCCGACAGCACTTCGACGACCTTCTCGTTGATGATCACGCGCTCCTCGAAGCTCTTGTCGAGGTCGGTTTTGCCGATCACCGAGCGCAGCGTCGTCTGGGCGAGCTGGATGGCGGCATAGCGGTAGTTCTCGATGCCGTAGGAGGCCAGGCGCGGATCGATGACCTGCATGTAGATTACGCCATCGACGTGGATCTGGATGTTGTCCTTGGTCACGCAGGCCTGCTGCGGCACGTCGATGGCTTCTTCCTTGAGCGTGTGCTTGTAGGCGACCTTGTCGACGAAGGGGATCATCAGGTGAAAGCCCGCGTCGAGCACGCTGTGGAAGCGGCCCAGGCGTTCGACCACGTAGGCCGAGCGCTGCGGCACGATCTGGGCGGTCTTGACCACCGCGATGACGACGATCAGCAGGACGATCAAGGAAAGTATGGTGGCGAAGTCGAGATCCATCGTTGGTCCCTCTGGTGATGGTGGTTAAGGAGTCTGGCGATCAGCCGGCGGCCTGATCGTTCGAATGTTCGGGGCGGGTGGCTGAAACGAGCAGGGTGATGCCGCGGTGACCGACCACCCAGGCGGTATCGCCCTCGGCCGGTTCACCGTCCTCGCATTCGGCCTTCCAGTCGACGCCGCTGAGGCGAACCTGGCCGACGCCCTCCGAGAAGCTCCGCGTGACCGTGACGCGCTCCCCGCGCGTGGCGATCAGGTCCTTGTCCCCGTCCCAGCGATCGGACACGTTGCCGCGGAACCACACCTTGATGCGCTCCCGGGCGAACAGCAGGCTGCCCACCGAGAGCACGGCGAAGCTGATGACCTGCTCGGGCAGGCTGTCGAGCAAGCCGATCGCCGTGGCGATGCCAACGAGGATGGCCCCTGCGCCGAAGAAGATGGCCACGATGCCGGTAATGAAGAATTCGGACAGGACCAGCAAGGCCCCCAGGATCAGCCAGAACCAGGACTGCTCGATCATGTTGTGCTCCCTCAAGTAGTGCAACGCCCGCCCCGGAAGGCGAGTTCAGGATTATAGCCGCTTGACCCAGAACTGCATGGGCTTGTCGGTCTCGTGCGCCTGGTCGATGTCCTGCCAGGCGAAACTCGTCGTCAGGCCTTCCACCGGTTCGTAGCCCCGCTTCTTCCAGAACTCGTCCAGCGGACGATAGTCGGCCGGGCGCAGTGGGTGATCGTTCGGGCGCAGCACCGCGCAGAAAGCGGTGATGTCGAAGCCGAGCTTGCGTGCATGCGCCTCGCGCTCGTCGAAGAAGGCGTGCCCGATCCCCCGGCCGCGCCAGGCCGGATCCAGGACCGACTCACCGAAATAGAAGACGCGACCGAGCTCGTAGCCGGACACCCGGAATGGCGCCCGGAACTCGTTGTGAGCGTCGATCAGCGGCAGCCCCGTCGAGCAGCCCGCGACGCCGCCAGCGTCGTCGAGCGCCAGCACGAACACGCTGCCCGGCGAAGTCCGGTAGTGGATCAGGTATTCCCGTTCGTAGCCGACGCTTCCTTCATACAGGTAGGGCCAGTCGCGGAATACGCGAATGCGCAGATCGGCGACCGCCTCGATCCAGGGTGCGATGTCCTCGCCGGTGACCACGCGAATCGACACTTTCGACAGACTCCGTCTCGAAATTCAATCCGCCCATGATAGACGGCTGCCGGACCCCTGCCATGGGTGACAAGTCACGAATCGGCGCCGCAATTCTCTACAATGACGGGCTACCCAATCCGCCCGGCCTGCAGGGGTCCTATTCCGTATGTCTCTCGTTTCCATCCGAAATCTCGATTTCAGCATTGGCGGGCCCTTGCTGCTCGAGAACGTCGAGCTCGATATCGACCGGAACGAGCGCATCGCCCTGGTCGGCCGCAACGGCGCCGGCAAGTCGACGCTGCTGAAGTTGATCGCCGGATCGATCGATCCCGACGACGGTGAGGTGATCGTCGGCGACGGCGTGCGCGTGGCAGTGCTGCAGCAGGACGTGCCGGATGGCGCCGAGGGCAGTGTCTTCGACCAGGTCGCCCGGGGGCTGGGCGATGTCGGCGACCTGCTGGCCGAGTTCCATCGGATCAGCCACGGCGAGTTCGACCCCGACGCGCTCGCGCGCGTCCAGGCGAAGCTCGATGCCACCGGTGGCTGGGACGTCGACAGTCAGGTCGAGCGCGTGCTCGATCACCTCGGGCTGGACGGGGAAGCGGCATTCGCCGAACTGTCCGGCGGCATGAAGCGTCGCGTCCTGCTTGGCCGTGCGCTGGTGCAGCGCCCCGATGTCCTCCTGCTCGACGAACCCACCAACCACCTCGACATCGAATCGATCGAGTGGCTGGAAGGTTTCCTGAAGGAGTTTCCCGGCAGCCTGGTCTTCGTCACCCACGACCGGCGCTTCCTGCAGACACTTGCCACCCGAATCGTAGAGATCGACCGCGGGCAGGTGACGTCCTGGCCGGGCGACTGGCAAAACTACCTCAGGCGCGTCGAAGAACGCGCCCACGCCGAAGAACTGGAGAACCGGCGCTTCGACAAGAAGCTGGCGCAGGAAGAGGTCTGGATTCGGCAGGGCATCAAGGCCCGCCGCACCCGCAACGAGGGCCGCGTGCGCGCGCTCGAGAAGATGCGCCGCGAGCGGTCGCAGCGCCGAGAGCGGCAGGGCAGCGTGCAGATGGAAGCCGCCAGCGCGGGCAAGTCGGGGCGCAAGGTCATCGAAGCCGAAAATGTCTCGTTCGCCTGGGAGGACCGGCCGATGGTGCACGACTTCTCCACGACCGTGTTCCGCGGCGACCGGATCGGGCTCATCGGCCGCAACGGCAGCGGCAAGTCGACCCTGCTGCAGCTCTTGCTAGGCCAGCTCGAGCCCCAGTCGGGCACCGTCACGCTGGGTACCAATCTGGAAATCGCCTACTTCGACCAGCACCGGTCGGTGCTGCGCGACGACTGGTCCGCTGCCGAGAACGTGGCCGAGGGCCGCGACTTCGTCGAAATCAACGGCAAGCGCAAGCACATCATCGGCTATCTGCAGGATTTCCTGTTCACGCCCGAGAGGGCGCGTGCGCCGATCAGCAAGCTCTCCGGCGGTGAGCGCAATCGCTTGTTGCTCGCGCGCCTGTTCGCGCGTCCGTCCAACCTGCTGGTGATGGACGAACCCACCAATGACCTCGATGCCGAAACGCTCGAGCTGCTCGAAGAGCTCCTGGCCGAATATGCCGGCACCCTGCTGCTGGTGAGTCACGACCGCGAGTTTCTCGACAACGTGGTCACGGCAACCTTCGTGATGGAAGGCGAAGGTCGCGTGGGCGAGTACGTCGGCGGCTACAGCGACTGGCTCAGGCAGCGGCGGGCCGAGCCGCAACCCGCGGCGGAGCCCGCTCAGGCGCGGCCGGCGGCGCACAAGGCCGAGTCGAAGAAAAAACCGGAAAAGAAGCCGGCCAAGCTCAGCTACAAGCTGGCGCGCGAACTCGATCAGCTACCCGAAAAGGTCGAGGCGCTGGAAGCGCGCATGGCCGA
>JAZBPT010000289.1:0-2420 GCA_036351755.1 Wenzhouxiangella sp.
ACCGTCACCTCCAAGCAGGGCGACAAGACCGCCTTCCTGTGCGAAGTCCAGTACGGCGGCTTCTTCCAGCTGACGGGCTTCAGCGAGCAGCAGATCCCCTACGTGCTCAACGTGCTGTGCCCGAACGTGCTGTTCCCGTACTGCCGTTCGCAGATCGGCTCGATGGTCAGTGCCGGCGGTTTCTTCATGCCGCCGCTGCAGCCGGTCAATTTCGAGGCGGTCTTCCGCCAGCGCCTGGAAGAGGCCAGCCAGCGGCAGCAGGCCGAAGGCGCCGAATCCGGCGGCGAAAGCGAGTAAGCGGCGCCGGACATGGCCACGACCATAGCGGTTCTCGGCGCCGGCTCCTGGGGCACGGCGCTGGGCATGCAGCTGGCGCGCATGGGGCACGACGTGCGCCTGTGGGCGCGCGACGCCGAGCGCGCCGGGGCCATGGAGCGCGACCGCGTCAACCAGCGCTACCTGCCCGAGTGCCCGTTTCCGGAATCGCTGCACGCCACCGGTGATTTCGAGGCCGCCTGCCGCGGTGCCGAGCGCCTGCTGGTGGCCACGCCCAGCCACGCCTTCGGCGAGACCCTCGATCGCATCGCGCCCTTCGTCACGGCCGAAACCGGCCTGGCCTGGGCCAGCAAGGGTTTCGAGCCCGGCACCGGCCGCCTGCTGCACGAGGTGGCCCGCGATCGCTTCGGGCCGGAAATTCCGCTGGCCCTGATCACCGGGCCGTCGTTCGCGCGCGAGGTGGCCCAGTCGCTGCCCACGGCCGTAACCGTGGCGGCGACGGATCCCGACTTCGGGCAGGTCTGGGCGGAGTTGTTGCACGGCAACAACTTCCGCGCCTACTACACGGCCGACCTGGTCGGCGCGGAACTCGGCGGCGCCATCAAGAACGTGCTCGCCGTGGCCTGCGGCATGGCCGACGGCATGGGCCTGGGCCACAACACCCGCGCCGCGCTGATCACCCGCGGCCTGGCCGAGATGCGCCGGCTCGGGCGCGCCCTGGGCGCCGACGACCACACCCTGATGGGCCTGGCCGGCATCGGCGACCTGGTCCTGACCTGCACCGGCGACCAGTCGCGTAACCGGCGCCTGGGCATGGCGCTGGGGCAGGGGCGCTCGGTCGACGAGGCCCTCGCCGAGATCGGCCAGGTGGTCGAAGGCATCAAGACCGCCGAGGAAGTCATGCGCCTGGCCGAGCGGGCCGGCGTGGAGATGCCCATCGCCGAGCAGGTGCACGGCATCCTGTTCCGCGGCTGGAATGCCCGCAAGGGCGTCCAGGTTCTGATGGAGCGTGAACTCAAGCCCGAAACCGACTAGTCGAGCACCCCGTCCGGGGTCGCTTCGGTTTCGATCCGAACTGCATTGAACTCGCGAACGCCCGCGGCTGCTGGCTGTCGGGCGCGTCTCGTTTTGTTGCTCAAAAAGTGAGCTATCACAGAGCTTGAATCGCCCGGGTCTTGGGCGTAAGGTATGTCCGCTGACACAATATCTTGTGGTCGGCAATCGGGATTGGCACAACTGGTTGTGAAAAGGCGGTGGAAAGCCTGTGCATAACCGGGACTAGGACACAATAATCAAGAGGTTGCGGCATGAGCGTTTCGGCAGAAGCTTTGACGGCCGCGCTTCCGGATATCGCCTTCCAGGAAGCGTCGCTGGACATCTGGGACAAGAAGTACCGTCTCAAGTCGAAATCGGGGGACATCATCGACCAGGAAATCGACGACACCTACAAGCGTGTCGCACGGGCCCTGGCCGAAGTGGAAGAGGGCGACGACAAGCGCTCTCACTGGTATCGTGAATTTCTGTGGGCGCTGCGGCGCGGGGCCATTCCCGCCGGGCGCATCACCTCCAACGCAGGGGCCCTGGCGCACAAGCCGGCCACCTCGACCATCAACTGCACGGTCTCGGGCACCATCCGGGACTCGATGAACGACATCCTGGGCAAGGTCCACGAAGCGGGCCTGACGCTCAAGGCCGGCTGCGGCATCGGCTACGAGTTCTCGACGCTGCGGCCCAAGGGCGCCTACGTTTCGGGGGCGGGCGCCTACACCTCGGGTCCGATGTCGTTCATGGACATCTACGACAAGATGTGTTTCACCGTCTCCTCGGCCGGCGGCCGGCGCGGCGCGCAGATGGCCACCTTCGACGTCTCGCACCCGGACGTCATGGACTTCATCCGCGCCAAGCGCGAGGACGGCGTGCTGCGCCAGTTCAACTGCTCGCTGCTGATCACCGACGACTTCGTCCAGGCCGTGGTCGACGACACCGACTGGCCGCTGGTCTTCCCGGTGCTCGACAGCGAGGCGGAGGAAATCGACGTCAACGATCCCGAGCAGGTGATCTGGCGCGAATGGCCGACCACCGAGGGCTACGTCAGCAACGACGAAGGCCTGGTGGCCTGCAAGATCTACCGCAAGGTGCCGGCC
>JAZBPT010000290.1:0-10010 GCA_036351755.1 Wenzhouxiangella sp.
GCCTTCCTGCCCTACTTCATCCTGATCACGGTGTTCATGGGCTCCATGCACATGGCCATCGACACCACCGCCGGCGAGCGCGAGCGCAAGTCGCTCGAGCCCCTGCTGATCAACCCGCTGCCGCGCTGGCAGATCATGGCCGGCAAGCTCGGGGCGACCACCTTCTTCGCCCTGGCCACCCTGGCGCTGGGCCTGATCGCCTTCGTCTACGCCATGGGCTTCCTGCCGGTCGCCTCGATGGACGTCGCGCTCAACCTCGATTTCCGCGTCGCCGGCCTGGCCTTTATGCTGGTCGCACCCGCCGCCCTGCTGGCGGCAGCCCTGCTCACCATCCTGGCGTCCTTCGCCAAGAGCTTCCGCGAGGCGCAGAGCTACATGGGCATGGTTATCCTCATTCCCATGATCCCCAGCTTCTGGATCCTGATCGATCCCAGCCGCGCGGAAACCTGGATGACCCTGGTGCCGCTGCTCAGCCAGAACGTGCTGATCCTCGAACTGGTCCGCGGCGAGGCGGTCAACTGGGCCTGGTTCGGATTCTCGATGGGCACGACCGGCCTGCTGGCGGGCCTGCTGGCGGCAGTCGCGGGCACGCTCTATAACCGGCCGCGATTGATCTTCACCTCGGCGTAAGGCGCGCACGGCGCGCCCGCGCTAGAATCGGCCTCTCGTCAACCGATCGAGGTGCACCATGCGCAAGATCATGACAGCCGCGGCGAGCGTCCTCGTCGCCCTCCCCGCCCTCGCACAGGAAAACGATGCCGCCACGACCGGAATCGAGATTCGCGAGTGGCAGGTGCCCTGGGAAGACACGCGCCCGCGTGACCCCGACGTGGCCGCCGACGGGCGGATCTGGTTCGTCGGTCAGGCCGGCGACTATGTGGCTGTTTTCGACCCCGAAGGCGAGGCGTTCGAGCGCTTCGACCTGGCCGACGGCGCCGGCCCGCACAACGTCATCGTCACCGAGGATCAGGAGATCTGGTATTCGGGCAACAAGGCCGCGCACCTCGGCCGAGTCGATCCCGCAACCGGCGAAATCCACCGGGTACCCACACCGAAAGACCGCGCACAGGACCCGCACACCCTGATCGAGGACTCGCAGGGCCGAATCTGGTTCACCGTCCAGTGGGGCAACCGGATCGGTCGCTACGACCGCGAAACCGGCGAGATCAAACTGGTCGGCGTCCCGGAGCCACGTTCAAGGCCCTACGGCATCAAACTCGACGAGAACGACAACGCCTGGGTCGCGCTCTTCGGCACCAACAAGCTCGCGCAAGTCGACGCGGAGACCTTCGAGCTGACCGAAATCGAGCTGCCGCGCGAGGACGCCCGCCCGCGCCGGCTGGCCTATAACGATCGCGGCGTCTTCTACGGCGATTACGCCAGGGGCTACCTGGGCCAATACGATCCCGACACGGAAACGTTCACGGAATGGCGCATGCCCGGCGCCGAGAAGGCCGGCGCCTATGCAATGGCATCGGATGGCCAGGGTCGGATCTGGTTCGTGGAAACCTGGCAGGACCCCAACCGCTTCGTGGGTTTCGACCCGGCAACCGAGCGCTTCTTCGCCACGGGCGAAATTCCCAGCGGCGGCGGCACGGTCCGCCACATGGTCTTCGACCCGGAAACGAACAGCGTCTGGTTCGGCACCGACACCAACTACATCGGACAGGCAATGATCCCGCAACCCCCCGGAACCTGAAACCTAATTCTTGGGCGGCCAGGGAATAAACGGCGAAGTCGTACGCTGGTACTCGCGATAGGCGTCGCCGCGCGATTTCAGCGACTGCTTCTCGGTGTAGGGAATGCCGGAGACCCGATAGAGGAAGATCAGCATCACGACCGGCCCCAGCCAGGCCACCCACTGGTTCGGTGCGCCGACGGCCACCAGCGGATAGCTGAACCAGTGCAGCCACTCGAAGAAATAGTTGGGGTGCCGGGAATAGCGCCACAATCCGGCCCGGCAGACCTTGCCCTTGTTGGCCGGATCGGCCTTGAAGGCGGCCAGCTGGCGGTCGGCGGTCGACTCGCCGGCCAGGCTGATGAACCAGATCGCCACGCCGGCGACCAGCCAGGCATCGAGCGCCGCGGAGGGGTCGTTGACGACCACCCAGGCGGGCAAGGCGAACAGCCAGGCGACGATGGCCTGGACGAGAAAGAAGAAGAAGAAAAAGGTGTTGGCACGGGCGCCGAAATGTTCGCGCATGGCTTGGTAGCGGCCGTCCTCCCCGGCGTGCCCGGACAGGCGCTGGATGAGGTGCGCGGCCAGCCGGCTCGACCAGGTCACCGCGAGCAGGGCGCCGAGCAGTTGCTTCTCGGGGGCGCCGTCACCGACGACGGCAAAGCCGATGGCCTGGAGGCCGATGAGGACAGCCCATGCGGCGTCGACCCAATCGGCACGCTTCGAACGGATCTGCCATAACCACAGTCCGGTCATCACGAGGACGCAGCAGGCAAGCGATGTCAGTAGCTCCATCGTTCGGAGACTAGCAGACAAGCAAACGCCCGCCGTGAAGGCGGGCGTCGGCATCCGGCCGGTGTTGCTGGCCGGTCAGACAGGTGCATCGAAATGCACCGCGGGTTCCCCTTCCCGAATTCTGGTCAGGGCGCCGGCGAGAGACTCAGCCGGCGACAGCGCGCAGGTTCTGTTCCTGCTCGAGCTGTACGAGCCACTCGACGACGACTTCGTCGGCGAGCAGGTTGTCGAATCCGTTTTCGTCACCGTGGGCGGACAGCTGAACGTCCTGGTCCTGTTCTGCGGCTCGAATGTTGTCGTTCATGAGTGGCACCTTTCGTCAGTTTTGCCTTTCGCAGACATAAATGCAGGTCCCGTGCCAAAGTTCGAAAATCCGCTATTTCCGGGTTCGCGAGCGTGGTTTTGGGCAGTTTTTGCCCAGGAAGTGACAGTTTTCGTCCACTGGCTGACATCCTGCGTCCATCGAAGGGCCTGCCCGCCCCGCGGATCGGGCACAATGGGCCGCCAACGCGCCCCGGCCGCCGCCATGCCCGCCCCTCACTTCTTCTTTCTCCTGTTTATCTGCCTGCTCTGGGCGGGCAACTTCATCGCCGCGGCCTGGGCGGTGCGCGTCTTCGAACCGGTGACGTTCACGGTCGTTCGTTTCGGCCTGGTCCTGCTGCTGCTCCTGCCCTTCCTGCGCGTGCCCGCGCGCGACCAATGGAAGCCCCTGCTGGCCTGCTGCTGGACGATGGGCGCGATTCACTTCGGGCTGGTCTTCCTGGCGCTGGGTCGTTCGGAGGACGTCTCCTCTATCGCGCTGCTCATGCAGATCTACGTGCCGCTGTCGACGTTGATGGCCGTATTGCTGCTCGGCGAGCGAATCGGGTGGCGCACCACCAGCGGCATCCTGATCGCTTTCGGCGGCGTGCTGGTCATGGGTCTGGATCCCCTCGTGCTGGCCCAGCTCGACGTCGTGGCCCTGGTGATGCTCTCGGCGCTGTCGCTGGCGACCGGCACCATCCTGATGCGGCGCCTGAAGGGCATCGGCGTATTCAGTTTCCAGGCCTGGAACGCCCTGCTGTCGCTGGTGCCGCTGGGCCTGCTGGCCGCCTGGCTTGAGACGCCCTCGCTGGTTTTCGAACTGACCGCGGAGCGCCCCGACGCGTGGCTGGCCGTGGCGTATTCGGCGATTGCCGCCTCGATCATCGGGCACGGCGGCTTCTACTGGCTCATCCAGCGCCACGAGGTCAACCGGATCACGCCCTACCTGCTGCTGGTGCCGATCCTGGCCGTGGTGCTGGGGGTGCTTTTCTGGGGCGACCGGCCCGGGCCTCGCCTGCTGACCGGCGGCGGCCTGGTGCTGGCCGGGGTGCTCTGGATCACGCTGCGAGCCCGCTGGCGCCGCCCGCCCCGGGTGGATCCCGCCCCCCCGGCCGGCTGACTGGATTCAGAAGGGGTTCAGTACGCTGGCGCATAATGGCGACATGAAACGCAGATCCCCGGTTCCCGTGTTCGGCTACTTGCTTGCGTCCCTGATGCTCCTCGCGCTCGGGATATCGGGGGGTATGGCCCACGAGCCGCAGGGACAGCGTTCCTGGCCGCCGCCGAGCCACCACTTCCGCCTGGAGCATCCCCAGCACCGCCTGGCCTACTGGTATGCCAACGAGTCCATGCGCCAGGCGCAGGAAGCCCGCGAGATGGTCTGCGGCTTCACCGGCCAGCACTGGACGCTCGACTGGGAAGTCCACTACCGCTGGGCCCTGCGCACCGCGCCGCGTCGCATCTACCAGCGCGTCGAAGAGCGCGACCGCCACCTGGCCACCTGCCGCAGCCGCAAGCTGCGCGACTACCAGCGTCCGCCCTATCGCCGGGATCCGCGCGGCTACGGCCGCGGCTGAGCCACAACGCCCCGGCGAAGGCGCCGCAAACCAACCCGCCGACCCCGACTTCCGAACGAATCGCCCGTTGGCAATTTCACACAGCTGTGTTAATGTACTAACGCGTTATTACATTAGACCGCCATGAAGCACCACGACCCCCAACACATGCAGGCCAACCGCGCCGCCCGATCCAGCCTGGCCGAGGCCCTGCTGGCCATGAAAACGGCCGAAGAGATGCGCGCCCTGCTCAAGGACCTGACCACGCCGGCCGAACTGGAAGCAATGGTCGACCGCTGGCGCGTCGTGCGCTACCTCGACCAGGGCAAGCCCTACCGCGAGATCCACGACATCACCGGCGTGAGCGTCACCACCATCGGCCGCGTTGCGCGCTACCTCGAGCACGGCAACGGCGGCTACCGCATGGCCCTGGAGCGCCTCAAGGATGAAAGCCGCAACGGCGACGAAGCAAAAAGCATCACGCCAAGGCGCCAAGGCGCCAGGAACGCCAAGGAATGATGAATCAGTAACAAGTCATTCGAATTCCTCTTGGCGACCTTTGCGCCTTCGCGCCTTGGCGTGAACCGATTTTCGCCTGACGAGACGACATAGCACCGATGAATCGAATACAAATCGCCATTCAGAAATCCGGCCGCCTGGCCGACAAGTCGCTCAACCTGCTCGAGCGCTCGGGCCTGCATTTCGCGCGCAGCAAGGACAAGCTGTTCTGGTACGGCCGCAACCTGCCCGTGGACCTGCTGCTGGTGCGCGACGACGACATTCCGCGCCTGCTCGTCGAGGGCGTATGCCAGCTCGGCATCGTGGGCGAGAACGTCGCCGAGGAGAAACTCCTGGAACTGCGCCAGCGCCGCCCGGACGTGCGCCTCGACAGCCTCGGCAAGCTCGACTTCGGCCATTGCCAGCTCAAGCTGGCCGTGCCCGAGGCCTCGCACGCGAGATCCATCGCCGACCTGGCCGGCAAGCGCCTGGCGACCAGCTATCCGCAGCTGACCCGCCGCTTCCTCGAGGACAACGGCGTGGAAGCCGACATCGTGATGCTCAACGGCGCCGTCGAGATCGCGCCCAGCCTGGGCACGGCCGACGCCATCGTCGACCTGGTCTCGACCGGCACCACGCTGCGAGCCAACCACCTCAAGGCGATCGAACCGGTGATGGCCAGCCAGGCCGCGCTGTACCGCTGCCCGCAGCGGCTCAACGCCGAAGGCGAGCAACTCCTCGACAAGCTGCTCACCCGCATCCAGGGCGTGCAGCAGGCCGCCGAGACCAAGTACGTGATGCTGCACGCGCCGCGCGCGCGCCTGGCCGAAATCGCCGCGATCCTGCCGGGCGCCGAATCGCCGACGATCCTGCCGCTGGAGGGCCAGGACGACAAGGTGGCCGTACACGCGGTCTGCACCGAGCAGGTCTTCTGGGAACACCTCGAGGAGCTCAAGGACGCCGGCGCCTCGGCCGTGCTGGTCCTGCCGGTGGAGAAGATGCTGGCATGAGCATGAAGATCGTCGCCTGGAGCGCGCTCGAGCCCGATGAGCGCGAAAGCCTGCTCGCCCGGCCCGCGCTCGAGACCACCGAGGAACTGCGAGCGAGCGTGGCCGACATCATCGCCACGGTACGCCGTGACGGCGACCGGGCGCTGCTCGACTACGGCCGCCGCTTCGACGGCCGCGAACCCGCCGCGCTGCTGGCCGACGCCGACGACCTGGCTTCGGCGGAGAGCGAACTCGATGACGTGCTGGTTGCCGCCATCGACACCGCCATCGAGACGGTGACCCGCTTCCACGAAGCGGCGCGCCCCGACGACTACGAAGTCGAGACCGCGCCCGGCGTGACCTGCCAGGCGCGCTGGCGCGCGCTCGACCCGGTCGGCCTGTACGTGCCGGCCGGCACCGCGCCGTTGCCGTCGACGGCCGTGATGCTGGGCGTGCCGGCCCGGCTGGCCGGCTGCCGGCGGGTCGTGCTGGCTACGCCGCCGGGCCAGGACGGACGCGCGGACGCGGCCGTGCGCTACATCGCCCACCGCCTCGAGATCGACACCGTGCTGGTCGCCGGCGGCGCCCAGGCCGTGGCCGCCATGGCTTACGGCACCGAATCGGTTCCGAAGGTCGTGCGCGTGTTCGGTCCCGGCAACCGCTTCGTCGCCGAGGCCAAGCGCCAGGCCGCACAGGACCCCGCCGGCGCGGCCATGGACCTGCCGGCCGGCCCCTCCGAGGTGATGGTCATCGCCGACGCCACCGCCGACCCCGATTTCGTGGCCATGGACCTGCTCAGCCAGGCCGAGCACGGCCCCGACTCCCAGGTGTTTCTGGTGACCGACTCCGACGAGCTCGCGCGGGCGGTCGTGTTTTCGCTGGAGCGACTCACCCCCGACCTGCCGCGCGCCGAAACGGCCCGCAGGGCGCTCGCGCACGGCGCCATCGTCACCGTCGAGCGGATCGACGAGGCTGTGCGCGTGGCCAACGACTACGCACCGGAACACCTCATCATCGCTAAGGACAACGCGCGCGAGCTGAGCGAGGGCATCACCAGCGCCGGCTCGGTCTTCCTCGGCCACTACACCCCCGAAGCGCTGGGCGACTACATCTCCGGCACCAACCACGTACTGCCGACCGGCGGCTGGGCGCGCTCGTACGCGGGCCTGTCGCTGACCGATTTCATGCGGCGCATGACCGTCCAGGAAGCCACGCCCGAAGGGCTGCGCCGCCTCGGCCCGGAAGGCGCCCGCCTGGCCGCGCACGAGGGCCTCGACGCCCACCGCCTGGCCATCCAGCTGCGCCTCGACCGGCTCGACGGGGACTCGGGATGAGCATCGTCGATCTGGCAAGGCCGGAAATCCGGGCCCTGGCGCCCTACGCCTCGGCGCGGGCGCTGGCCGACAGCGCCGGCATCCTGCTCAACGCCAACGAGAATCCCTGGCCGCCCGAGGGCGACGGCGGCCTGGGCCTCAACCGCTACCCCGAACCGCAGCCGGCCGAGCTGAAGAGAAAGCTCGCCGCCTACTACGGCGTCGCCGTCGAGAACCTGCTTCTGACCCGCGGCAGCGACGAGGGCATCGACCTGCTGATACGCGCCTTCGTGCGCCCCGGCGCCGACCGCGTCATCACCTGCCCGCCCTGCTTCGGCATGTACGCGCTGTCAGCGCGCATCCAGGGCGCGGAGCTCGTCGAGGTGCCGTTGCGCGAAAGTGAAGACGGCTTCGAACCAGACCTCGAGGGCCTGGCCGCCGCCGGAGAGTCCAAGCTGCTCTTCCTGTGCTCGCCCAACAACCCGACCGGCGACGGCCTGGCGGCCGAAACCGTGCTCGACCTCGCCCGCCGACGAAGCGGCCAAGGCCTGGTCGTGATCGACGAGGCCTACATCGAGTTTTCCGAGCGATCCTCCCTGGCCTCGCGCGTGGCACAGCAGCCCAACCTGGTCGTGCTGCGCACCCTCTCGAAGGCCTTCGGCCTGGCCGGTTGCCGCCTGGGCGCGCTGATCGCCCATCCCGAGGTCGTCGACCTGCTCAGGCGCATCATCCCGCCCTATCCGCTGCCGACGCCGGCCGTGGCCGCCGCCGAAGCGGCGCTCGAGCCCGAAGCGGTGGCGGCGCGGCGCGAGCAGATCGACCTGTTGATGGACGACAAGCGGCGCCTCGTCGCGGCCCTGGAAGACCACGAATGCATCCGCAAGGTCTGGCCGGGCGAGGCCAATTTCGTGCTGATCCGCGCCGCCGACGGCCCGGCCCTGGTGCGCGCCGCCGCGGCGGCCGGCATCCGCCTGCGCGACCAGTCCGCCCAGCCGGGGCTGGCCGACTGCGTGCGCATCACGCTCGGCACGCCCGAGGAAAACACCGCATTCATCGAATTCCTGCAAAAGTGGCAAGCATGAAAAAAATCCTCTTCATCGACCGCGACGGCTGCCTGATCGAGGAACCGGCGGACGAACAGGTCGATTCCTTCGACAAGTTCCGCCTGATGCCCGGCGTGATTCCGGCGCTGCTCGAGCTCAAGGCGGCCGGATATCGCTTCGTGATGGTCAGCAACCAGGACGGCCTGGGCACCGACGCCTTTCCGGAATCCGACTTTCGCGGACCGCAGGACCTGCTGCTGCAGATCCTCGAAAGCCAGGGCATCGAATTCGACGCCCTGCACATCGATCCCACCCTGCCCGAAGAGAACGCGCCCACGCGCAAGCCGGGCATCGGCATGCTGCTCGACTACCTGCGCGACCCACAGCTCGACCGGCAGCGCTCGGCGGTGATCGGCGACCGGCAGACCGACCTGGAGCTGGCCGACAACATGGGCCTGCCCGGCTACCGCATCGGGCCCGACGGCCCGGACTGGCCGGGCGTCGCCCGCGCCCTGCTCGGCACCGCCCGCACCGGCGAGGTCCGGCGCCAGACCCGCGAGACCGACATCGCCGTGAAGGTCGACCTGGACGCGACCGGGCCGGTCGCCATCGACACCGGCATCGGCTTCTTCGACCACATGCTCGAGCAGGTCGCCGCGCACGGCGGCTTCGCCCTGGACCTGCGCTGCAAGGGCGACCTCAAAGTCGACGAACACCACACCGTCGAGGACTGCGCACTCGCCCTCGGCGGCGCCTTAGACCGGGCCCTGGGCGATCGCAGCGGCATCGGACGCTACGGCTTCCTGCTGCCCATGGACGAGTCGCTGGCGCAGGTGGCGATCGACCTGTCCGGCCGACCGGCCATCGTCTTCGAAGCCGACTTCCCGCGCGAGTCCGTCGGCGGCCTGCACACCGAAATGGTCGAACACTTCTTCGCCTCCCTGTCCCAGGCCCTGCGCTGCGCCATCCACGTGAAAGTCACCGGCGAGAACACCCACCACATGGTCGAAGCCTGCTTCAAGGGCGTCGGCCGCGCCCTGCGCCCGGCACTGGCCCGCACGGGCTCCGGCACGCCGTCGACCAAGGGGGTTTTGTGATGGCTTGGCGCCAGATTCCTTTTGCCTCACGCCAAGGCGCAAAGGCGCCAAGGTCGCCAAGGAAGAGCAGAAGGGAAGAAGGAACAGCGACTCGCTACAAAACAGCCAACGGGACCTTGGGGATCACGAATCTGCAGTCCGCCTTTTTCTTCGCGTCCTTGGCGCCTTTGCGCCTTGGCGTGAACCCAAGTGCACGGCCTATCCAATGACGATAGCGGTGATCAACTCCGGCGGCGCCAACCTCGGCTCCGTCCAGCACGCCCTGCATCGACTCGGTGTCGAGTCGGTGCTGACGAAAGACGCCGAGGTCATCCGCTCGGCCGAGAAGGTCATCCTGCCCGGCGTGGGTGCGGCAGCCTGGGCGATGAACGCCCTGCGCGAGGCCGCGCTGGTCGACGTGATCCGGGGCCTGACCCAGCCGGTGCTGGGCATCTGCTTAGGCCTGCAGCTGATGTTCGAATCGTCCGAGGAAGGCGACGTCGAATGCCTCGGCCTGATCCCCGGCCGCGTGCGCAAGCTCGAGGTCGGCGAATATCTCAGGCTGCCGCACATGGGCTGGAACCAGGTGGACTGGGTCGCCGACGATCCGCTCGGGCAGGGCCTCGACGGCAGCGAGTGGTTCTACTTCGTGCACGGCTTCGCCGCGCCGATCGACCACGCCGTGGCGATCAGCGAACACGGCCAGCGCTTCGCCGCCGTCGTGCGCCACGAGAACTTCGCCGCCTGCCAGTTCCACCC
>JAZBPT010000291.1:0-2435 GCA_036351755.1 Wenzhouxiangella sp.
ATCGGCGACGAGCGCGTGCAGTTCTGGTCCAGCCGGATCAGCGAAAAACGCACGCCCCCGCTGGCCGAAGCCATCGAAGCCGGCCGCACCTTCACCGCGGGCATGCTCACGCTCGACCCCCGCAACCGAAGCGAGAAGATGGACGCGCTGGTCCTGATGATCATCCGGGACGACCGGGTGATGCTCCTGCCGGACGAGGACGAGCCGCTGGTCATGGGCGATCGCATCCTGTTCTGCGGCACGCCGCACTCGGCCGAACTGATCTGGGCCGTAGCCGTGGATCCGGACGTCGTACACTACCTGCGCACCGGTCAGCCGCGACTGGCAAGGCGCCCCTGGTGGCGGCGTGCCGTGGCATCCTAGTCGGGCACCGGAACACGGAATTCCCCGAGGATGAAAAACGAAGAGTTTCGTCGCCATGCCCACGAGTTGGTCGACTGGATGGCCGACTACCTGGAAAGCGTCGAGGAACGCCCCGTGAAAGCGCGCGTGGCACCGGGCGAAATCGCCGGGAAGTTGCCCGTCAGGGGGCCGGAAGAGTCCGAGGATATGGCCGACATCCTGGCTGATTTCCGCGACACGATTCTGCCCGGCATGACGCACTGGCAGCACCCGATGTTCATGGCCTATTTCCCGGCCAACAGTTCCTATCCATCCGTGCTGGCGGAAATGCTCACCGCGACCCTGGGCGCGCAGTGCATGAGCTGGGAAACCTCGCCGGCGGCGGCCGAACTGGAAGGACGGGTCATGGAGTGGCTTCGCGACTGGCTGGACCTGCCGGGTGACTTCGAGGGCGTGATCCAGGACACCGCCTCGACGGCCACGCTCTGTGCACTGCTGAGCGCGCGCGAGCGAGCGACCGGCTTCGCGATCAACGAACGGGGTTTTGCCGGCCAGGGAGAGCGTCGTTTTTCGGTCTATTGTTCGACCGAAACGCACTCGTCGATTGAAAAGGACGTCAAGATCGCCGGTTTCGGCTCGGCTTCGCTGAGGAAGGTTGCCATCGACGAGTTCTTCGCCATGCGGCCTGAAGCCCTGGTCGAGGCCATCGAAGCCGACCGCGCAGAAGGCGTCACGCCGCTGTGTGTGATCGCTGCACTCGGCACCACCAGTTCGACGGCGATCGACCCGATCGAGGCGATCGGCGATGTCTGTCGCGAATACGGCATCTGGCTGCATGTCGATGCTGCCTACGCCGGTACGGTGCTATTGCTGCCGGAGTTCCGCTGGATGCTGGGATCGGCCCGGAACGTCGATTCTTTCGTCGTCAATCCCCACAAGTGGATGGCCACCAACTTCGACTGCACCGCTTACTACGTGCGCGATGTGGATGCCCTGGTGCGCACCTTCGAAATCCAGCCGGAGTACCTGAGGACGCGGGCAGATGATCAGGTGCGCAATTATCGCGACTGGGGTATCCAGCTCGGTCGCCGTTTCCGCGCGCTCAAGCTGTGGTTCGTGATGCGCTCGTTCGGGCTGGTGGGCCTGCAGGCCATGCTGCGCCGACATATCGAGTACGGCCAGTGGCTGGCCGGGCGCATCGACGATCATCCGGACTTCGAACGGCTCGCCCCGGCACCGCTCAACTGCGTGTGTTTTCGCTGGTTGCCGCCGGGGGAGACGGACGAGGCCGCGATCGAGAAAGCCAACATTCGCTTGCTGGCGCACATCCAGGACTGCGGCAAGCTGTATCTCACGCATACGCGGCTGGACGGCCGCTATGCGCTGCGCATCGTTCCGGGGCAGACGCGCGTCGAACGCAGGCACGTCGAGGCGGCGTGGGGCTTGATTCTAGAGTCAATCGAGAACGGGAAGAAAGCCTGATTGGCCGAATGGACCACTGGCTCGAAACGGCGGCGGGCCGGGCCCGCCGCCGTTCACTATTCGATCACCAGATGCTGACGCGGTTTTCGGGCGCCAGGTAGAGTTCGGCGTCCGATCCGACGTCGAAGGCCTCGTACCAGGCGTCGAGATTGCGCACGATGCCGTTGACCCGGTACTCGGCCGGGCTGTGCGAATCGTTGATCAGGCGGTTGCGCAGCGACTCCTCGCTGGCCCAGAGATTGCGCCACACCTGGGCCCAGGCCATGAAGAAGCGCTGTTCGCCGGTGTAGCCGTCGAGTACCGGGGCTTCGCCGTCGGAATGATCGTCCAGATACATCTTGTACGCGTGGTGGGCGATCGACAGGCCGCCGAGGTCGCCGATGTTTTCGCCCAGGGTCAGCTCGCCGTTGATGTTCATGCCCTCGATGGGTTCGAAACCGTTGTACTGCTCGACGAGCTTGCCGGTGCGCTGCTCGAACTGTTCGCGGGAGTCATCCGTCCACCAGTTGCGCAGCACGCCGTCGGCGTCGGAGCGAGAGCCCTGGTCGTCGAAGCCGTGGCCCATCTCGTGGCCGATCACGCCGCCGATGGCGCCGAAGTTGACCGCCGGG
>JAZBPT010000292.1:0-13520 GCA_036351755.1 Wenzhouxiangella sp.
CCGCGCTCGACCAGGACGGTCAGGCGCGCGCCCGGATCCCGCTCGAGCAGGGCACGCGCCGTCGCGCGCCCGTCACGGCCGTAACCGAGCAGGCCGATGCGCCGCTCCAGCAGCCATTCAATCGTCGGAGAGCAGTTCATCGGGTATCCGATGGGCCCGCGCAGGCCGGCAGAGTCGGTCGAGGTCAGGAACGTCCAGGCCCGCGAGGACGGGTGCCAGCCCGGCCACCACGGCGCAATCGCGCCAGCGCGGATCGTCCGCCAGTGCGGCGAGCGCCGCACGGGCCTCGCCGGCCTCGCCCACGCACTCGAACGGTTTGTTACCGTCGATCGCCAGCAGCGAGCGAAAGCCCGGCAGCTGCCGGTCATCGGCAAGCAGGTTGGCCCCGAACATCGCCGTCAGCGCCTCGGGCGACAGGAACGGCGCCAGCGCGAGGAAGACGAAGTGGCACTTGGGGCAGTGACCGCACCAGCGCTCCGTTCTCGCCCCGTCGAGGTGAAAGTTGCGATTGCACGAGGAAAAGACGCCGTGATAGCGCTCGAGCCCGGCGAACTCCCGGCACACCGCCAGTTCGCGGTCGCGCCGCAGGATGGAGAACACCGAGAGGTCGGGCGTGATGCAGCGCCCGATCCACTCCCCCAGCATCGTTTCGAACTCGAGCGACTTGGAAAACTGGTGATTGACCGGCCTGCCCTTCTCATCGTGCAGCGTCGCCTCGTCGGCCGAATGCTCGTTGGCGAACACGACCCGGTCGAAGCCCCTCACCAGGGCCAGCACGATCATCACCGCCGCGTTGATCGCCGTGATCGGGACATGGCCGTTCCAGGCGCCTCGGCGATTGAGCGTCGCCAGCTTCGCATCCACCTCGCGCTCGATCACCATGTGGGGCGTACCGGCGACCTCGGCCACGTGCCGGATCAGGGCGGCCTGGCCGACCTGAACGGTGACCGGCTGCTCGCCCCGGCGGCGCAGGCGCTCGAGCGCCACAAGCGAGTCCTTTCCGCCACCCATCGGCACCAGCGATCGCCTCGGCAGGCGACAGCGCACCGCCCCACTCGAGGCGTCACCGGCCGGGAACGCCGCCCAGGCGGCCTGGTCCAGGCCATTGCGCCAGGCGAACTCGGCCAGGCCTTCACGATACAGCCGGGCCAGCCAGGCGGCCTGCCAGGCATCCGGGGCGCGCCCCTCGAAAGCGATCGAAGGGGGGCAGCCGGCCTTCCAGTAGCTGGCGCCGGCAGTCCAGTGCAGCAGGTCGAGGGCGGCATCGAGCGCTTCGGGGCAACGGCTGCCCCCTTCCTCGACCGGAAGCCTGAAACATTCTCGCAGGTCGATGCCGTCGAGACGGTAGGCGAGCTCGACCACGCCGGTGGACGGGTCGAAACGACGATCGACGAAGCGGAAGTCGCGACTCGTCTCGCGCCGCCAGTCTTCCGGGGAAGGCACCGGCCGGCCCGGATCAGCCGCGGGCATCGGCCGCTTCGTCCCGTTCGCCGGAGACGGATCGATCCCCCTCGTCGTTGGCACGCGGCCAGGCCCGCAACACGGCATTGACCAGGGTGGCCAGGGGGATGGCGAAGAAAACGCCCCAGAATCCCCAGATGCCGCCGAACACCAGCACTGCCGTGATGATGGCAACCGGATGCAGGCTGACCACCTCGGAGAACAGGATGGGCACGAGCACGTTGCCGTCGAGCGCCTGGATGATGGTATAGGCGATCAACACATACCAGAAGCTGGCACCGGGCCCGAAGGCCACCAGGGCGACCAGGGCCACGGGGATCGTCACGACGGCGGCCCCGATGTAGGGAATGATCACCGACAGGCCCACGAGCATCGACAGCAGCATCACGAAGGGCATCTGGAGCAGCGCGAAGACCACGTAGGTGACGATCCACACGATCATGATCTCGAGCACCTTGCCGCGGACGTAGTTGCCGATCTGAGCGTCGACCTCCTGCCAGACGCTGGTGACGAGCGCTCGGTCGCGAGGCAGGTACTGGCTGGCCCAGCCCACCAGCTGGTGCTTGTCCTTGAGGAAGAAGAACACCAGCACCGGCATCAGCACGAGGAAGATCAGCAGGTTGACCGCGCTCATCACCCCGGAGAAGGAAACCAGGGTGGCCCCGTAATTCACCAGCTCCGAGCCGATGTTGTCGAGCCAGGTCGACAGCTGTTCCTGGGAAATCAGCGCCAGCTCGCGCTGCGGCTCCTCGGCGGCCAGCTCCACGCCGTTGGCGGCGATCGGCTCGGTGGCCGAGGCCGGCTCGGCCGGCGCGACGAGCTGGGGATAGCGTTCCGGCAGCTTGGCCACCCAATCCTGCGCCAGGGACACATAGCTGGGCAGATCTCGCACGATGGCGGCGAGCTGCCGCGTGAGCATCGGCACCAGACCGAGAAGCAGGTATACGAGCGCCGTCATGAAACCGAGAAAGACTCCGATGACGCTCAACAGCCGCGGCAGGCCCAGACGCTCGAGACGCTGTACCCCGCCCTCGAGCAGGTAGGCCAGAACCAGGCTGGCGAGTACCGGGGCAAGCATCTTGCCGAACAGGGCGATGGCGAGAACGCCCAGCGCCAGGAACAGCGCCAGGATGACGACCTGGGGGTCGGAAAAATGCCGACGAAACCACTCGTTGACGCGCGCGATCATGGTTGGATTATAAGGGCGAGAGGACATTCAGGGGCGCCAGAAAGCCCTGCCCGGTGGGCCTTCCCCGCAAGAAGGCCACCGGGCACCGTGCCGTTCAGGAGTGTTGTAGCTGCGGGTAAAAACGAATCGTTCGCACTCGCTGGTCAGAAGTCGAAGCTCATCATGGCCTGGACCTCGAGATCCTGGTCGAGTTCATCGCTGATCACGCCCAGCAGGTTGCCGCCGAATGCATACTCGGGCGGCGCATATGCCGCGTTGAGATGCAGACGGCTGCGCTTGCCGACGTCCTTGGAAAGCCCGGCGACGACCGCGTTGCTGGCCAGTTCAGAATCCAGCGCGGCGGCCAGGGTCGGCGCGGTCGGCCGAGGCTGAGTGCGCGTCCGATAATCGACGAAAAGCTCGATGTCGTCGGCGGCGCGCCAACGCCAACCGAGGCTATAGACCGTCAGGTCGTCCCAGGCGAAGTCCGGGCTGTTGCGATCGCCGAGCAGCGCCGTGAACCGCGCCGGCAAGGACCGGCTGGGAAAGGCGCCGACGTCGCTGTAGAAGATCTGGGATACGCCGAAGTTCAGCCAGGAACGGGTCGTGGTGTGAAACTCGAGACCGACCTGTACGCGAGGCGGAATATCGAGTTCGGCGCTGGCGCCGTGTACGCCTCGAACGGTGGCGAATTCATCCATGTTGATGCGCGACTGAAAAGCCGCCTCGAGACGAACACCGGTGACGAGTTCGCTGCTGAGGGCGAAGCGCAGACCGGTGCCGTGGGAAACCTCGGTGCGCGCAGGATCGAAATACAGGGTATCGAGGCGTTCACCGATGCCGACGCGCGTCGACGCCGGCCGCAGATTCATCGCGGCGGTCCCGAAGCGCTGGCTGGCCAGCACCGCGCTGACCGTGAGGTCGCTGTTCTCGCTGACGCTGTGGGTCAGGCCCGGCATGACGATCGACTGCTGGAAGCGGTCGGCGCGCCGAATGTTTTCCGAAAGCGACTCGCCGAGCATCAGGCTCAGACGCGACTGGCGGAACGACAGGCGCAGCGGCGAGCGGCCCTCGCCACGCATCAGGGGCAGGGCGAACTCCGGCAAAATGATCGTTTCGTCGAAGTGCAGCCAGCTGACGTGCGGAAGCTCCCGCGCCGAAAGTCGCTCGAGTTCCGGCGTGATTTCATTGACCAGGTACTGCTCCCAGGGGCCCAGCTCGAAGCCGGCCACGAACCACGACATCCCGGCATAGGGCGTGAGGTGAATCGATCCCGTCGTTCTCGGCAGCGACCAGGCCGCCTGCGCCGCCGCAAGGGAGACCGCCAGGACACAGATTGAAAGGAGCCGTTGCTTCACGGTTTTGGAATTTCCGCCAATGTTGGAGCAAGTTTACCGCCACCCATGGCGAAAATACAACGGCGAATCGAGAGAAATGCAACGCCCGCGCCGAAAACCCTGCAGTTACGGGGGCTTCGCGACCCGCCGGCATGTTGCGAAAGCACAACAATAACCTATTCTTACCCGGCGCAGGCCGGCCGGCGTTGGCGGGTCTCAGGCCGCCGGGCGCGCCCCGGGACGGTCCGCGCCCGCTTGATCGAGGCGCCGCAGCCTCAGCCCAGGCGCTCGCAGATGGCGTCGGTGAAGCTCTCCGTGGTGCCGCTGCCGCCGAGATCGGGCGTGGTGCGGTCGCCGGCCTCGATCACTTCGGCGATGGCACGGCGCACGCGGCCGGCGCGGTCGTGGTCGTCGAGGTGCTCGAGCATCTGGGCCGCACCCAGCATCAGCGCGCAGGGGTTGGCGATGCCCTGGCCGGCGATGTCCGGCGCCGAACCGTGAACCGCTTCGAACATGGCCGCTTTCTCGCCGATGTTGGCGCCCGGCGCCAGGCCGAGCCCCCCGACCAGTCCGGCGCACAGGTCGGAGATGATGTCGCCAAACAGGTTGGTCGTGACGATCACGTCGAACTGCTCGGGGCGCATGACCAGCTGCATGCAGGCATTGTCGACGATGAGGTCGTTGCTCTCGATGTCGTCGTACTCCTCGGCCACCTCGTGGGCGACGCGCAGGAACATGCCGGTGACGTCCTTGAGGATGTTGGCCTTGTGGACCACGGTGACCTTCTTGCGACCGGCCCGGCGCGCCAGGTCGAAGGCGAAGCGCACGATGCGTTCGCAGCCCTTGCGGGTGACGACCATCTTGGATTCGGCCCGGCTGTCGTCCGGCGCGGTCCACGCGCCCTCGCCCAGGTAGGCGCCCTCGGTATTCTCGCGCACGGTGATCAGGTCGATGTCCTCGTAGCGCGAGTTCGAACCCTTGAAGCTGATCGCCGGGCGGACGTTGGCATAGAGATCGAAATGCTTGCGCAGCGCGACGTTGAGCGACTTGAAGCCGCCGCCGACCGGCGTGGTCAGCGGCGCCTTGAGGGCGACGCGGTTCTTCTCGATCGAGTCGAGCGTGTCCTGCGGCAGCAGTTCACCGGTTTCCTCCTGGGCCGCCATGCCGGCGAGCTGGAAGTCGTACGTCAGCCCCGCGCCGATGGCGTCGAGCATGCGGAGGGTGGCGTCCATGATTTCGGGGCCGATGCCGTCGCCCCGGATAACGGTGATTTGCTGCGTCACGCTGCTGTTCCTGTAGTGATCAAGCGGTTGAAAGGAAACCGCCCATTATAGATCCTGTGGCGCCCCGGCATCACGTTCAACGACCCTACAGGCCGAGCATGCGATCGAGCGCGCCCTCCTGGTCGAGTGCGTCGAGATCGTCGAAGCCGCCGACGTGCTCGTCGCCGATGAAGATCTGCGGCACGGTGCGGCGCCCACTGCGCTCGATCATCTCATCGCGCCGCTCGGGCTCGGCAGCGATGTCGATCTCGGTGAAATTCACGCCCTTGTTCTGAAAAAGCCGGGCCGCAGCCGTGCAGAACGGACAGGTGGGCTTGGTGTACATCACGACTTGCTTGCTCAATCTTCCTCTCCTGAAACATCAATTCCAACCACCCGGGACCCATCCAAATGAAGCATGCGGATGCATCGCTGACCCCGAGCACCTTTTGCACAACACACTAAACGGCCCCGGATCAGTCCATCGGTATGCTATGCGCCAGTCGGTCACCGTTGAAGAATTCTATGCGATCTTCCCCGGGGTTATAGCGCATACGGATCCGACCGGCTTCGCCATCGAGACTGATGAAGTTGCCCGGGGCAATTCTGATCGCTTCACCCGAATCGATGGAATCCACCACGATTCCAGCCTCGGAGGCCGGAGCGTGATCGCTGTATCCGAATTCCGGACCGCCAAGGACGATTCCGTAGCGCGGCTTGCCGTCAGGCTGTGCATTGCTGGTCATTACACTGAGGCCCAACTCGGTAGGCGCCGAACCACCATTGACGATATCGATGCCTCTCACGATCGCAAACTCGTCTGAATAGTTCAGGCCGTTGAACTCGGCGCCCACGGCCGGCCGCCCAGTCCAGGTCACCCCGATGCTGTTGGACCCCCAGACGGTGCCGTCCTCGCCGTCATTTTCCGCATATAAGGTAGCCCCTACACCCCGGCCACCCCCTTCCAGTCTCGTCGAGGCGCCGAGCGCACCGGCATCGAGCGAAGCACCGGCCGGTATAAGCGTGTAAAAAGAAGAGTTGTCTTTGCCTTCCTCCGCGGTCGTGCTGACCAGCAGCGGCGGATCGTCGACAAACGGTTCAAGCCCGAGCATTCGCAATACAGGTTCAGTGCCGTCGCCCAGGATGAGGCTGGTAGCCGTGAGCGCCCCAAACGCCGCCGAAGCCCCTGCCAAGCCGGCAATGCCCGCCATCTGCGCTATTTTCATCGCTTTCTCCCGATTGGCGTTGATAACCTCATGATCTTAACGGCTGCGCCAATCATATACACCACTCCGGCTTGGGCAAGCCGCCGTAGCGGCAGGCTTCCCGGACCGGGCCTTCGGGGAACAGCCGGTAGAGTTCACGACTACCCCGGCTGTCAGGGTGGCGCTTGCGGTACTCGGCGACGACCACGCGCATCAGCGGCGGATTGCCGTAGCGGACCTGGTAGTCGCGCACGAACTCGATCAGCCACCAGTGCGATTCGCCCAGACGCACGCCGTCGCGCTCGGCCAGGGCCTCGGCGACCTCCGGGAACCATTGCCCGGAGTCGACGAGAAAGCCGTCGGCGTCGAGCGAGACCGGCCGGCCGTCCACGAACAGTTGGCGGGTGGCGTCGTTCACAGTCGCAATACTCCTGCCGCATGGCGGCACATGTCCTCGAAACCGTTGCTGTCGACGGCCGATACGCCTGCTGGAAGCAGCGCTTCGCCGGAGCGTCGGGCCCGGATGTCAGCCAACCCGAAATCCACCAGCTGCCGCCAGGGGGCGAATGGCTCGGGCTCGAGGTGCCCCAGGCCGGCCCCGTCGAAGACAACGACGATTGCGACCTCGAGGGTGGCGCCGGCGAGCACCAGCTCGAGCATCTCGCGACTGCCCGGCTCGCCGGGCGGCGCCGCGACGATGATCACCCAGGGCTCATCCGGCATCGGCGACTCCGTAGCAGGTCACCTCGCGCGCCTCGAGCGCGTGGTTCCAGAATCCGACCAGGCTGGAGAGCATGAACGGGTCGGCCGGCGGTTCCTCGTGACGGCGCGACCAGGACCCGCTGCACACCGCCAGCACCACGCCGTGCCAGCTCGCCAGCCGCCGCCATTCGGCGGAGGGCTCCTCGGCAGCGGCATGTTCGACGCCTTCCCCGTGGAAGAACACCAGCAGCCGGTCGCCCTCGCCGCGCCAGGTTTCCGCCCGCCGGAGGGCCTGCAGGCTCGACTCGCTGCCCGGCGCGGCGCGGACCATCAGGATTCGGTGGTACTGTATGAACTCGTTCAAAGCTTGCCCATGCTCGTCGCCGGTGAAACCAAGACCTCTTCAGCCGGTCTGAGTGATCGATGACGCATTTCATTCCCAAGACCCTGCTCGTCGCATTCATTGTAGCCGTGGCCACTTCGGCGGGGGCCGACGATTCCGTGCGCCTGCCCGATCTCGGCGGGACCAGTACGCGGATTCTCTCGCCGCAGGAGGCCGAGAGTTTCCCTCGCGAGTTCGAGCAGTTTCTGCGCTCGCAGGAGGTGCTCATCGAGGACCCGCTGATTCGCGACTACTTCAGCGACATGGGCTACCGCCTGGTGTCCTACTCGGACAAGTCCGACGACCCCTTCCACTTCTTCGTGCTCCGCGAACCCAGCATCAACGCCTTCGCCGCGCCGGCGGGAGTCATCGCCCTGAATTCCGGGCTGATCCTGGCCGCCCACGACGAAAGCGAGGTGGCCGGCGTCGTCGCCCACGAAATCGCGCACGTCACCCAGGATCACCTGGCGCGCGGCCTGGAGAACCAGCAGGAGGTCTCGCTGCCGACCATGCTCGCCGCGCTGGGGCTGGCGATCGCGGCGGGCGCCGCGGGTGCCGAAGGCGACGCCGCCCAGGCGATCCTGATGGGCGGCATGAGCCTGGCCCAGCAGTTTCAGATCAACCACACCCGCCAGTCCGAGGCGGAAGCCGACCGCATCGGCATCGCGCTGCTCGCCCGCGGCGGCTACGACGCCCACGGCATGACCCGCTTTTTCGAGCGGCTCAACCAGATCACCCGCGTCATGGGCGAGGGGCCGCCGGAGTTGCTGCGCACCCATCCGCTGACCATCAACCGAATTGCCGAAGCGCGCACGCGGGCCGAACAGCTCGAGGGCAGCGTGACCCGCGACGGCACCGATTTTCACTACGTCCAGGCGCGGCTGCGCGCCATGCTGACCGATTCGGCCGACGCCGAGGCCTGGTTCCGCGCGCGCATCGAACAAGCGTCCGAGCGACCGGAAGCGGCCATGCGCTACGGCCTGGCCATGACCCTGCTGTCCGACCGCCGCCTCGATGACGCCCGCGGGCAGGTCGAGTGGCTGCTCGACAGGGACCCGGACCGGCAGCTCTACCAGCTGCTCGAAGCCGAGCTGCTGGTCGCCGAGGGCCGCGTCCCCGAGAGCCTGGACATCCTCGAGAGCCTGTACCTGCAGTACCCGGGCAACCGCCTGGTCACCACCCAGTACACCCGGACCCTGATGCACGAGCGCGATGCCGAGCGCGCCGAGCGCGCCGCCGAGATCCTGCGCAGCTACCTGCGCGATTACCCCGACGACGTCAACATGACGGAACTCTACGCCCGCGCAGCCGATCGCGCCGGCGACGAGATCCGCGCCGCCGAGGCCCTGGCCGAAAGCTACTACATGCGCGGCGGCATCCAGGAGGCCATCGTCCAGCTCGAACGCATCAACGAGCGCGAGGATCTCGACTACTACCAGCGCTCGCGCGTTACCGCCCGCCTGAACCAGTTGCGCGCGGAAAGACTGCGCCTGTCTTCCCGTGAACTCGAACGCGAGCCGCTGGGGTTCTCCGACTGAGACGGCACAGCATCGGAGCGTCAACAAACCGTCATCGTCCGAGCGCTATCTTAGAGGGCTGATCTTCTCAGGGGAAATGTGCATGCCGGCCGATACCGCCGACGGCAAACAGCGGGTCACGCAGCTCGCCGAAGCGCTCGAGAGCTGGTCCTCCGACGATCTCGAAGCGGCCAGGCTGCTGTTCAACCACGAAATCAGCCTGCTGGCCTTTCACCGCCGCGTGCTTGCCCTGGCACGCGATGAGACGGTACCCCTGCTCGAACGCCTGCGCTTCCTGTGCATTTCCTGCACCAACCTCGACGAGTTCTTCGAGGTGCGCGTGGCATCCACGCGCCAGCGCATCCGGCACGGCGTCCACCAGCCCGGCGCCGACGGCCTGTCTCCGCAGAGCACGATGGCGGCCATCCGCGAGCGCGTCCTCGAAATGGTGGAAGCGCAGTACCGCGTGCTTGACGAAGAGCTGCTGCCGGCGCTGCGCAAGCAGGGCATCCGGATCATCGCCCGCGACCGCTTTAACCAGCGCCAGCGCCGCTGGCTGCACAATCACTTTCGCACGCAGATCCTGCCGGTGCTCAGCCCGCTCGGACTGGATCCCGTGCATCCCTTCCCGCGAATTCTCAACAAGAGCCTGAACTTCGCCGTTTCCCTGTCGGGCCGCGACGCATTCGGCCGCAGCAGCGCGATGGCGCTGGTTCGCGCGCCGCGCTCGCTGCCGCGCATCATCCGCATTCCGAAGAGCTATTCGGCCGGACCCGACGACTTCGTCTTCCTGTCCTCGATCGTCCACGAGTTCATCGACGAGCTGTTTCCGGGCATGGAAGTGCTCGGCAGCTACCAGTTCCGGGTGACGCGAAACAGCGAACTGCTGGTCGACGAGGAAGAGGTCGAGGACCTGGCGCGGGCGCTTGAAGGCGAACTCATGGAGCGCGGTTTCGCCGAGGCGGTCCGGCTCGAGGTGGCGGCCGGCTGCCCGGAACACATCGTCAACCTGCTGGCGAGCAAGTTCGGCGTGGAACTCGACGACGTCTACCACTGCAACGGCCCGGTCAACCTCAACCGCATGGTCGCCGTCTACGACCTGGCCGACCGGCCGGACCTGAAGTTTCCGCCCTTCAACCCGCACATTCCGCGTTCCCTGGGGCCCGGCTGCGACCTGTTCGCGAGCATCCGGCGGCGCGACCACGTACTGCACCACCCCTACGACAGCTTCCAGCCGGTGCTCGACCTGGCCCGGCAGGCCGCCCGGGATCCCCAGGTGCTGGCGATCAAGCAGACCCTTTACCGAACGGGCGTTGATTCGATGCTGGCCGACCTACTCATCGAGGCCGCCCGCAACGGCAAGGACGTCACCGTCGTCGTCGAGCTGCGGGCGCGCTTCGACGAGGAAGCCAACATCAGCCTGGCCACGCGCATGCAGGAAGCCGGCGTTCAGGTGGTCTACGGGGTGGTCGGCCACAAGGCGCACGCGAAGATGATGCTGATCGTGCGACGCGAGGGCCGTCGCCTGCGCCGCTACGTCCACCTTGGCACGGGCAACTACCACCAGGGCACGGCCAAGGCCTACACCGATTGGGGCATGCTCAGCGCCGATCCGGACATCGCGCAGGACGTCCACCGCGTCTTCCAGCTGCTGTCCGGCTTCGGGCGCGCCCAGCCGCTCAGGCGCCTGGTGCAATCTCCCTTCGACCTGCATGACTTTCTCCTCGGCCGCATCGAGCGCGAGGCCGAACTGGCCCGCGCCGGCAAGCCGGGCCTGATCATGGCCAAGATGAACGGCCTGACCGAGGCCGGCGTCATCCGCGCGCTCTACGCGGCCTCGCGGGCGGGGGTCAGGATACGGCTGGTGGTGCGCGGCAGTTGCTGCCTGCGGCCCGGCATTCCCGGCCTGTCTGAGAATATTCGCGTGCGTTCGGTGCTCGGCCGCTTCCTGGAGCATTCGAGGGTTTATCATTTTGGCAACGACGGCGACCCGGAAACCTGGGCCTCCAGCGCCGACTGGATGGGGCGCAACCTGTTCCAGCGCGTGGAGGTCTGCTTTCCCATCGACGACCCGGAGGCAGCCGAGCGCGTGCGGCACGACAGCATCGACCTGGTGTTCCGCGAGGACGTGCAGGCCTGGGAACTGGACGGTCAGGGGCAGTGGCAGCTGATCCGGTCGGAGGACGCCGAGCTCCACGTGCAGGACCTGTTGATGCAGAAAGCGACGGATGGCTGACACCCCCACGCACCACGCCGCAATCGACCTGGGCAGCAACAGCTTCCACATGGTCGTGGCCCACCACGACGGTCACCAACTGCGTATCGTCGATCGCATCAAGGACATGGTCCGCCTGGCCGGGGGCATCGATCGCGCCGGCCGCCTCGACCCGGAGGTCCGGGAACGCGCCCTGGCCTCGCTGTCACGCTTCGGCCAGCGCATCGCCGGCATTCCGCAGGCACAGGTCCGGGCGGTGGGAACACAGAGCTTCAGGCGGCTGGCCCACCCGGCGGCCTTTCTGGTCGTGGCCGAAACCGCCCTGGGTTGCCCCATCGACGTCATCAGCGGCAGTGAGGAAGCCCGGCTGGTCTACCTGGGCGTGCACCAGGGCATGCCGGTGGGCGAAGGCCGCAGCCTGATCATCGACATCGGCGGCGGCTCCACGGAGCTGGCCATCGGCGCCGACGACGAGCCGGAGCTGACCGAAACCGTGCCGGCCGGCTGCGTATCGGTGACCGAGGCCCATTTCCGTCGCGGCAAGATCACGGCAGCCCGCTTCGAACGCGCTGTGGAAGCCGTCGAGGATCGCCTGGTCGAACTCGTGCGGCCCTGCCGGAAGCTGGGTTGGCAACGGGTGATCGGCTCCTCGGGCACGATGCGCGCAATCGCCTCGATGGCGGCCGGAGGCGAGGAAGAAGCGCGCCGCTTCTCCCGCGCCGACCTCGGGCGCCTGCGGCAGTCGGTCATCGCTGCCGGCCACATCGACCGCATCGACCTGCCGGGACTCTCGGCGCGGCGCCGCCCGGTGATCGTCGGCGGTCTGGCCGTCCTCGAGGCGCTGGCCAGGGCGCTGGATCTGTCCGAATTCGAGGTCTCCCGATCGGCGCTGCGCGAAGGGCTGCTGCACGACCTGATCGGACGGCTCCATCACGCCGACCCGCGTGCCCGGAGCGTGGCGGGGCTGGCCGATCGTTTCGGCAGCGACCCCGACCAGATCGCACGGGTCCACGACTGGGTCCAGGCCGCTTTCGACCAGGTGGCCGAGGGCTGGCAATTGGGCGAGGCGCATCGCGACCTGCTGCTGTGGGCCGTCCAGCTCCACGAAGTCGGGCGAGCGGTCAATCATCACCACCACCACAGGCACGGCGGCTACCTGGTGGCCAACGCCGACATGCCGGGCTTCACCCGCCCGGAACAGCGCTTCATGGCCGCCCTCATCGCCCTCCAGCGCGGCAAGATCGACGCCGAAGTCCTCGATTGGGTGCCGCAGCGAATGACCCCGGCCCTCGAGCGTCTCGGCGCCCTGCTGCGCATCGCCGTCACCCTGGCGCGCCCGCGCAGCGATGGCGCAATGCCCGACTTCTCGCTCAGGCCCTCGGATGCCGGGCTCGCGCTGGGCCTGCCTCCGGGCTGGCTCGAAGCACACCCCCTGAGCGCGCGCAGCCTGGAATACCAGCAACGCAAACTCGGCAAGCTCGACCTGGAACTTCGGATCGAGACAATGAGCGAGGCCGGACGGGTGCAGGGATGAACGCCTGGCGACCGAGCGCATCCGCGGGGGCGCTGAGGCATCGTGCCGAACTGCTCGCTCGCGTGCGTGCCTTCTTCGCCGAGCGCGGCGTGACCGAAGTGCAGACGCCGCTTCTGACGGCCTCGGGGGTGACCGACGTGCACATTGAGAGCATCGAGACCGGCGACCCGCCGGGCTGGCTGCGCACCTCACCGGAGTACTGCCACAAGCGACTGCTGGCCGCGGGCTTCGGCGACCTCTACGAGCTCGGCCCGGTCTTTCGCCGCGGCGAAGCGGGCCGCGACCACCAGCCCGAATTCACGCTGCTCGAGTGGTACCGGCTCGGCTGGGGGTGGCGCAAGCTGGCCGACGAAGTCGTCGAACTGCTGAGACACTGCCTGGCGGACGGAAAGAACGACTGGCCCGTCCGCTGGCTGGCCTGGAACGAGGCTTTCGTCGAGGCGCTCGGAGTCGATGCCCTTTCGGCAGCCACACCGGAGCTGGCCGCCCTCGCCAACGACGCACCGCGCGGACTGGATCGCGACGGCCTGCTCGACTGGCTATTCGCCACCCGGATCCAGCCCCGCTTCGCTGAAGACACGATCACCGTGGTTCACCACTACCCGGCCAGCCAGGCCGCCCTGGCCCGGCTGGATGCCGACGACCCAAGGGTGGCCGAACGCTTCGAGGTCTTCGCCGGCTCGCGTGAGCTGGCCAACGGCTACCACGAACTGACCGACGCCTGCGAGCAGCGCCGG
>JAZBPT010000293.1:0-2804 GCA_036351755.1 Wenzhouxiangella sp.
CGCCTGCTGCTCGCGCCGGGTCCCGACCAGGCCGGCATTGCGCAGCACCGCCAGGTGCTGGGACAACGCGGACTGGCTCAGCGGCAGATGCTGGTTGAGCTCGCTGACCGACAGCTCGGTGTCGAGCAGGTGGCACAGGATCATCAGCCGGTGCGGGTTGGCCATCAGCTTGAGGAAGCCCGCGGCGTTCTCCGCGTGCTGCTCCATCTCCTGGGGGGACGGCATTTCCAGGCGTTCGGGGGTCGGAATTGTGGAAGCGGTAGCCATAGCGGTCAATTATTGCGCATTTCCGGGCGATTTCGCAAAAGTTTTGTTTAGGCGGCCGCGCTGCCGCGCTTCTTGATTTTTTTGGTTTTTCGGTTCGGCGCGTTTTGCGTTGGGGGCGTCGCCAGCCTCACCCACGCCCCAACGCAGGACGTGCCGGAGGGAATGAACGAAAGAACGAAAGAACGAAAGAACGAAGGAGCGAAGGAGCGAAGGAGCGAAGGAGCGAAGGAGCGAACGAACGCGCGGTCGGCAGCCCGGGAGCCGCTTTTGGCCCGTTGAGGCCGGGCAGGCTACAATGGCAAGTTTCCGTTAAACCCCGATTTCACGCCATGAGCCAGACTGCCGAAACGCTTTCGAGTACGCCCAGCACCGAATCCGACCTGCCGCTGCGGGTGGTGACGGCCGCCAGCCTGTTCGACGGGCACGACGCCGCCATCAACCTGATGCGACGGCTGATCCAGGCGGAGGGTTGCGAAGTGATTCACCTGGGGCACAACCGGGCGGTTTCGGAGATCGTGCGTTCGGCGATCTGCGAGGACGCCGACGCCATCGCGGTCAGTTCCTACCAGGGCGGCCACATGGAGTACTTCAAGTACATGGTGGACATGCTCGAGGAGCTGGGCGCCGGCCATATCAAGGTCTTCGGCGGCGGGGGCGGCACGATCACGCCCGACGAGATCCGCGAGCTGCAGGATTACGGTGTGACCCGCATCTACCACCCGGCCGACGGGATGAAGATGGGGCTCAAGGAGATGATCGGCGACCTGGTCGAGCGGACTCGCCAGGCTCGCGCAGAGCGGGACTCCGGAACCGGCGACAAGGGCCCGGAGGGTGACCAGGCGCTGGCTTCGCGACTTTCCTCGATCGAGAACGGTTCGATCTCCGAGCACGAGCTGGCGCAATTGCGCAAGTCGGCCGAGGCGGCCAGCGGCGTGCCGGTGGTCGGTCTCACGGGCACCGGCGGTGCCGGCAAGTCCTCGGTGACCGACGAGCTGCTCAACCGCTTTCTCCAGTTCTTCCCCGAAATGCGCATCGCCGTGCTCGCGGTCGACCCCACGCGTCGCCGCACCGGCGGGGCGCTGCTGGGCGATCGTATCCGCATGAACTCGCTGCGATCGGAGCGGGTGTTCATGCGCTCGATGGCGACGCGTCGCCAGCACCTGGCGACCTCCGAGGTGGTGGCCGATTCGCTGGCGCTGCTGCGCACTTCCGGCTTCGACCTGGTGATCCTGGAGACGGCGGGCATCGGCCAGTCGGATTCCGAAGTGGTCGACCTGGTCGATTTCCCGGCTTACGTGATGACTTCCGACTACGGCGCGGCGAGCCAGCTCGAGAAGATCGACATGCTCGACTTCGCCGAGCTGGTCGTTCTCAACAAGTTCGACCGGCAGGGCTCGCAGGACGCGCTCCGCGACGTTCGCAAGCAGTGGAAGCGCAATCGCCTGGCCTTTGACCTGGACGACGAGAACGTGCCGGTGTATCCCACCATCGCCAGCCAGTTCAACGACCCGGGCGTGACCTGGATGTTCGCCAACCTGTGTCGCCTGCTGCGCGAACAGGAAGTCGATGGACAGAAGATGGACTGGGGCACCGAGCGTTGCGATTATGAGCCGGCGGTCGACCTCGACGACCACGAGCCCAAGCCTTCGGTGCTCATTCCCGGCAAGCGGGTGCGCTACCTGGCCGAGATTGCCGAGCAGGGCCGTACGCTCAACGAACGCATTCTCGAGTGGGCCGAAGAGGCGCGGCGTGCGCAGCACTATTTCGAGGTGCTGCGCGAGCTCGACATCAATGATCTGCCGGAGCCCCTGCAGCCGGCCGACACGAAGGCCTCCGACGCCACGGTCAAGACCTTGCTGGAGCGCTACAACGAGGCGCTCAAGGCGATTCCGGAAGAGGGTCGCGATCTGCTGAAGTCCTGGCCGGAGCTGAAGGCCTCGGTCGAGGCTGACGAGTTCAGCTACGAGGTGCGCGGCAAGACGATCTCGGGTTCCAACTACCGCGAGTCCTTGTCGAAGCTTCAGATTCCCAAGATCGCGCCGCCGCAGACGCGCGACTGGGGCGACCAGCTGGTCTTCCTGATGAAGGAGCACCTGCCCGGGCACTATCCCTACACCGGCGGCGTCTACCCCTACCGACGCACCGGCGAGGATCCGATCCGGATGTTCGCCGGGGAGGGCACGCCCGAGCGCACCAACCGGCGCTTCCACTATCTTTCCGAGGGCCAGCCGGTGAGCCGTCTGTCGACGGCCTTCGATTCGGTCACGCTCTATGGCGAGGATCCGGCCGAGCGGCCCGACATCTACGGCAAGGTCGGCAACTCGGGCGTGTCGATCGCCACGCTCGACGACATGAAGAAGCTCTATTCGGGATTCGACCTGGCCGATCCGACGACATCTGTTTCGATGACGATCAACGGGCCGGCGCCGATGATCATGGCGATGTTCATGAACACCGCCGTCGACCAGCAGGTCGAAAAGCACCTGAAGGAATCCGGCCAGTGGGAGGCCGCCCAGAAGAAGCGCGCCGAGATTCTC
>JAZBPT010000294.1:0-18486 GCA_036351755.1 Wenzhouxiangella sp.
CGTTCCAGGACCACGGTTCCGGCACGCCGTTTCAGCGCCAGCCAGCCCTCGGCCTCGAGCGTGCGGTAGGCCTGGGCGACGGTGTTGAAGTGCACGCCCAGATCCCGCGCCAGCGCCCGCGAAGACGGCAAGGCGTCTCCCGGCGACAACTCGCCGCCGACGAGCAGCCGACGGAGGCCGTTGACGATCTGCTGGACGATGGGCACATCGGAATCGACGTCGACGGCCAGTGCGGGTGGTTGTACATTGCTCATGTACAAATTATGGCGCCGCGGCCGGGTCTTGTCAATGTATAGGCGGGGCATACAAACAGGCGCCGGTGAATTTGCGCACAATTCGAACGATCCGCACCGGGCGTTCCAACCTTTTGGCTCGCCGGCGCATCCTTTCCCACATGCAGACCGCAGCCATGGCCATCGAATGTGAAGCCGACGACGACGCGCCCCTGGTCGATGCCGCGCAGTCCGGCGATACCGAAGCGTTCGCCGCGCTCTATCGACGCCACGCCGGTGCGCTGATGCCGATGCTCTGGCGCCTGGCCGGCGGCGACCGGCCGCTGGCCGAGGACTGGCTGCAGGACGCCTTCGTGCAGGCCTGGCGCAAGCTCGATCAGTTGCGCGATCGCGCCGCCTTCGCGGGCTGGCTGCGGCGCCTGGCCGCCAACGTGGCCCTGGCCGACCGACGCCGCGGCCGTCTTGCGACGGTCGATGCCGAGGTCGAACCCGGCGCGCCTGAACCGCCCTGGCCGGCGGCCGACCTGGACCTGGAACGCGCTATCGCCGCCCTGCCCGACCGGGCTCGCCAGGTACTGGTGCTGTTTCACCTCTCCGACCTCGGCCATGCCGAGATCGCCGAGCTGCTGGGCGTGGACATCGGCACCTCGAAGGCGCAACTCCACCGTGCCCGAAAGCTCATCAAGGAGGCTTTGCAATGACCATCGACGACCGTGAACTGGATCGCCGCCTCGAGGCGCTCACGCGCGAGGTCGACGCGGACGAGGCCCTGTGGCCGGGTATCGAGCGGCGCCTGCGGCCGACCCGCCGCTGGCCGGCGATCTCGGCCACCGCGGCCGCGGTTTTCTTCGGGGTGATGCTTGCCTCGCTTGCACTGTTCGACCGCGAAACGTCCGACGGCCCGCGATTCGTCCAGGACAACACCGAAGCCATGCGCAGCGCGGCCGTGGAGAGCTTCGCGGTGTCACGCACCGAGGCCGCCGGGCCGCTCGAGAAAGCCTGGCAGGACAACCAGGTCGCCATCGAACAGCTCGAGCAAGCGCTGCAGGGCGATCCCGACAACCCGCTGCTGCTCGAGTTTCTCAGCGAGGCGCGCCTGAGGCAGGCGCGCCTGATTCAAAGGGGCCTGTTCCCACCGGAAAGGAGCATATAACCATGAAAGCAATCACGACCACACTGTTCACCGCCGGCTTGCTGGCAGCCGCCGGCCCGACCTGGGCCGAGGAAGTCCGGGAAGTCCGCGACGCCGCTCCCGATGCACGAATCGAGTTTTCGGCCGTGACCGGCGACTTCACCGTCGTCGGCCACGACGCTGCCGAATTCGTTCTCGAGGGACGGCTCGGCGACGATGTCGAAGAACTGGTGATCGAGGGCGACTCGGATAACTGGCGCATCGAACTCGAACCCGTGGAAGGCAATTTCGAGTGGGGCTCGAACCATCGCTCCTCGGAATTGACCCTGTATGTGCCGCGCGCCAGCGATCTCGAACTCGAGACCGTCAGCGGCGACATGAGCGTTCGCGACCTGTCCGGTCCCGCACTCGAGGTGGAATCGGTCAGCGGCGACCTCGAACTGAGCGCGATCGACTCGGCCGAGATCGACATCCAGACCGTCAGCGGCGACATCCAGGCCGACGCGGTCGCCGGCGAGGAAAGCGACTTCGAGTCGGTCAGCGGCGACCTCACCATCCGGGGGGCGCGCGGCCGGATCGACGTCCAGGCCGTCAGCGGCCATGTCGATCTCGAGGCCACGGAGGTCAGCGACTTCGAGAGCGAAACGGTCTCCGGCGACCTCAAGGCCCGCCTGTCGCCGACGCCCGGAGCGACGCTGAGTCTTTCGAGTCACAGCGGCTCGCTCGAGTTGCACCTGGCCGTGGGCGACACGCCGCGCATTCGCGCCGAAACCTACTCGGGCCGGATCGAAAGCGATTTCGGCGAGGTCGAGGAAGCCGGTTTCGGCCCGGGCGCCTCGCTTCGGGTCGACGGCGGATCGGGCGCGGTGGAGGTCGAAGCCCAGACCTTCAGCGGCAGCCTCACCATCCGGCGCGCCGACTGATCGAGACTCCGGCGGACAAGCCGTCCGCGAAATTAATTGACGGCCGGCCCCGGCAGCGGGCCGGCCCTATTCAATCCGAAACGATCCGGTCGCGACCTTCCGCCTTGGCCCGGTAGAGCCGCTGGTCGGCCGATCGAAGCAAGGTGTCGAGATCGGCACCGTCGCCGCCCACGGTGGCGATGCCCACGCTCACCGTATGCGGGCTGCCTGCCGCCTCCTCGCACCACCGCGCGGGCTGCTCGCGCCAGGCCAGGCGGAGCCGTTCGGCCACCTGCCTGGCCACCTCCTTGGAGGTCCCCGGCAGCACCGCCAGAAACTCCTCGCCGCCGAATCGGCACAGGAAGTCCTCGTCTCGGAGCTCCGAGCGGAGCCGCTGCGCGAATGCCACCAGCGCCCGGTCGCCCGCCGCGTGCCCATGAGCGTCGTTGATGTCCTTGAAGTGGTCAAGATCCATCAACAGGATCGACAGCGCCCCGCCATCGTGACTGGCCGCGGCCAGCAAGCGTTCGAAGGTCTCTTCGAGGAGATTGCGGTTGGGCAACCCCGTCAGCGTGTCCGTGGCGGCCATCTCGCGCAAGCGAAGCTCGCTGCGCTCGCGGCCACGTTCATAGACATGCGCCAGAGCCAGTCCGAGCATGCCCGCCAGCGAGAAATTGGCCGCCACCGTTAACGAAGTGCTTTCGGCGGGCATGCCGAAGCGATACCAGGCCAGCAAGGCCGCACCCGCGAAGCTTGCCAGGGAGACGGCCAGTCCCAGCCGGCTTCCGAGAAGAAAATGCAGGACCAGCGGCAGGAGGATCGGCCAGACGAAGACCGAGGGCGAGGCCCCCGGCATGGCGAGGATCGACAGCATGGCCCCGGTCCAGGGAATCACGTAGGCCACGGCCCAGGCCCGGAACCGCGGGGTGCGACCGATGATGGGCAACAGGATCAGCGAGTAGGCGACGAACGCGAACTCGACCACCGCCGCCGGCCAAAGACCGCGATGGAGGTTGAGAACCGCGAAGAGCAATCCGCCCAGGGCGGTGACGATCATCATCGCCCGCAGCACGGTGCGACGTTGGCGGTCACCCCCTGATGTCGTGGTGGTCATTGCCTGGATTTCTTCCTTGGCATGGCGAGCGTTCGCAAGCATAGGTCGAAGCCTATCAGCCCGCCCGAAAGCGCCGGAGGGTCCACTTAAGCCGGCCAGCTGGCGTACGGATATCGGCTCAGGCAGGCATTGTAGTAGCGATGGTCGTCGCTGACTTCTTCACCCGCCCAGCTCGGTTGCTCGAGGGCTTCGTCGGCGCGGTCGAGTTCGACCTCCGCGAGCACCAATCCGGCATTGGCGCCTTCGAAGACATCCACCTCCCAGACGTGACCTGCATGGGGAACACGGTAACGCCGCTTGAGGATCGGCGCGCCCACGCACAAGTCCTCCAGCATGGCGCGCGCATCGGCTTCCGGAATGTCGTATTCGTACTCACTGCGCGAGATCCCGGCGCTCGCACCCTTGATCGTCAGCTTTGCTGCACTTCCGGCCAGGCGCACCCGAACCGTGCAGTGCTCCTGCGCTGCAAGATAACCCTGAACCATCTCCGTACCGGCGTCGGCCTGCTCTCGCCAGGCATCGTCGACAACCAGAAACTTGCGTTCGATTTCCGTAGCCATGATTCCTCTCACGCAGACGCCCAGGCCATTCGAAACTACCATCCCTTGCAAGCCGTCACCAGACGGCGCCTTGCTCCCGCCTTGACGGTGCAAGGCTAGACTTCCGTTCGGTAAACCGGAGCAAGCCAATGCACTCTTCTCGCGAGTTGATCATCGCCGTGCTGCTGACCAGCTGCCTGCTCACGGTCGGCTGCGCCGGCTTTCCCGAACCGCGAGAAGGTCTGTCGTTCGAGGACGGCCTCAGCGCCGAGCAGTGGTTCGAGCGAATGATGCAGGCCCATGGCGGTGACATCTCGAGCGACCCCAGGGACTTCAACCTGGCCATGACCGGTGAATGGTCGGGGCTGATCCAGCGAATCCAGCCGCTGGTCACCGACAGCGGCTACCGGATATCGGCCGAGGAACGATATCGACCTTCCGACAACCTGTACGTGACCCGTCACCGCGGACCGCAGGGCGTCAAGACGGTGTGGCGTCGCGGACAGGAAATCCGGGTCTGGTACGACGGCGAACCGGAAACCGACGCGCAAGTGCTGGCGGCCACCGCCATGACCACCGACGCCTTCGAACTGTTCCACTTCGGACCGTCCTTTCTGGCTCGTCGCGCCGTCTACATGACCCGGCTGGCCGGAGGCCGGGAAGACGGGCGGGGCTATCCTCGAATCCTGGTCGAGATTCGACCGGGCTTCGGCGAAGCCGAGTCGGACCGCGTCATCGCCTGGATCGATCCGGAAACGCACCGACTCTTCCGCGTGCACATCACGCTCAACGGCTTCCGGACAACGCAGGGCGCCCACGTCGACACCACCTTTTCGGACTACGTCCAAATGGGCGGATACTGGTTCCCGAGCCGGTTCGAGGAGCGCGTGCGCGGCCCGATCCGCATCCACGCCCACGATTGGCGAATCACGGGAAGAGACACCGACCGGAACTGGCGAGTCGAGGATGTGGCCGGCCCCGAGTTTACGGGCCCTGCCGCGCCGACCGCTTCGTCAACGGCAGACACGGACAACTGACCGGTGCAAGACTGCTTCATTGTCAGACAGTAACCCGGCTCATTCCGGCCCAGCCTGCTGCAGGCTTTGGGGGATCAGGCAGGGCAAACAGGCGGAATCGCAGGGACCACGCGCCTGGCGCTGCACCGACAGCAGCGTTGCCATCAGTTCGCGAGCGGCCGTCCGGGCCACTCGTTCGACCACCGCACGGTCAGTCGCATCACCAACCTCATAGGTGATTGCCGGCGCGCCGAGAACCCGGGTTGCCCACGCCTTGGCGGTTGTCCCTTCCGCGAGGTGTCGGGGCGCCCGGGCAACATCATATTCGGGCAGCGCTTCATCGACGCCGTCCAGCCAGCAACTCGTGAACGACGGCAAGGAGAGTTTCGGCGGCTCGAGCTGCGTATAGAACACGTCCCGATGGGTGGAGTGAAAGTCGAGCAAGAGCCATAGGCCGCCTTCGGGACGAGGCGTCCCCAGGGCCTCGATGAACGCGCCCACTGCACGGGTCGCCGGCTGGGTGAACGGCCCCCAATCGCGATTCAGGTCCACATGATTGGCGTTCAGTCGCCAGTGGCCGCGCGCAACACCGTCCGGATTGAGATTGGGAACGGCCAGCACCCGAAAGGCCGATCGGAAACGCCTTGCCATTTCGGTGTCTTCGAGCAGGTGGCGCATGAACGTCTGCAGCGCATGGGCGCCCGGCACCTCTGGCGGATGCTGCCGCCCCAGCAGCACGATCCAGGGCCCGCTTTCGGCGGTCTCGCCGATCCTTACCGCTTCGATGGGGCGGCCTTCGGCACTCCGTCCCAGAATTTCGGCAGAAGCGTCTTCATGCCGGGCAAGCGCGCGCAAGAAACCTCGATGATCAGCGTTGGTCAGCAGCGGCTGGGCGGAGACCATGAACGATCGCGAAGAAGGCGTCACCTCGAAAACCGAAGTCCTTCCAGCCTCACCCGTTTCCAGTCGACCCGGAGCCACGCCCTGCCATTGCGCCTTGTCGCTCTCGCCTTCTAGTAGAACTTTCGGACGGTAACGATGCGTACCATCGCCGTATCGCAGGTGCAATTCGAGCGGCCGAAGCGGCGCTCCTTCGCCGAACTCGAGGCGAAACGCGTACCAGGGGCTGTCGTTGATCGGAACCGATTCCGGCTCGATCAGGAGTTCAAAGGCCGAATCGCCCAGGCGCCGGCATTCGCTCAAGCGCGCCCCCTCGAATTCGGAACTGAACGTCACCTCGTCGAACCGGCACGAATCTTCCACCGCTCCCAACGTGAGCGGCAAGGAAAGAAACATCAACGTCGCCAGGACTCTCGACATCTCCCGCCTATGGACCATGCCGAACGATCTTCTGTTCCGGGATTCTACGCTCCGGCGAAGGCACAGTCAGCAAGGCGACCCGGAGTGCGCGACGCCTCAACCATTGACCGGGCCGACCTGCGAGGCGATGATCTTGCGCATCCGAACGCGGAAAACCCGCCATGTACAGCCCGCGCCACCTCTTTCGCGTCGCACGTCGCGGCCTGACCGACATGCTGCCGGCGCTTCAGCAGGCATTCAACGACAGCCGCGAGGACGATCGCCTCGATCGCGTATTCGGCCCGTGGCCGCGCCTGACCGTACTCATCGTCACCTTCGTCGGCCTGCTGCTTGGGTATGCCATCCAGGGCGCGCTGGCCGATTTCACCGTCTTCGAGTACATCAACGTCGCCGCGGTTTTGTTCGGCGCCGGCTACGCGCTGGTTTATCGACATTACCTGTTCAACGATCCGGCGGCCGGCGAAGACGATTTTCCCTGGCTGGCCGCCGCACTGATCCCGCCGGCGGCCGCTTTGGTCCTGGTGACTTTCGCGGGTCGATGGATGGACGGCCTCGAAACACTGCCCGGAGCGCCGGGGTGGACGACGATCGGCGGATTTCTTGATGCGCTCGCCGACTCCCTCGCCGTAGCGGCCGGACTGACCATTGCCGTCGCCGCCCTGTGCTACAGCAAAGCCTGGCGCGAAGCCTTCAAGGCGCTCGTGCGTCGATTGATCGCTTTCAAGATCATGGTCTGGGTGATGGTGCTCGTATTCGTCGAGATCGGCATCGTGGGTCCGATCCTCGGCGTGCTGATCGAAAACATCACCACAATCGACTTGCCGGACTGGCTGGGCGACTTCGCCGACCAGCTGACCTACGCGGTGCTCATGACGACGATCTACCTGGCCATCATCGGCGGCACCTGGACGGCGTGCCGGAGGAGTTTCGGCCGGCTGCTGCGCGAAGGCGAGGTGGACGTGCTGGAAGCCTTGCGCACCATGGCCGAGTCACCCGAGAAACGACGGCGCGCCTTGAAGAAGGCCCGCGGGCAGGCAGCCAAAAGCGCCCGGGCAAAACCCGATGGGGGTGAACCTCCTGCAGTCTGACCCGGCCGGATGGGCCGGTTACGCCACCGACTGGCAGCTTCCTCCCGGGCGGATTGCGGCTAGAATGCCGCCATGTCCGAGTCTTCAGAAAACCAGCAGGTCGTCGACGCCACCCGGCGCTGGATCGAGAATGTCGTGATCGGGCTGAACCTGTGTCCGTTCGCCGCACGTCCCTGGCGCCAGGACCGGGTGCATTTCCGTGTCAGCGAGGCAAGCACTCAACAGCAACTGGCCGAGGATCTGGCCGACGAACTGCTGGCCCTGAAGGCCCTGGATCCGGCCGAGCGTGAAACCACGCTGCTGATTCATCCGCACGTGCTCTGCGACTTCCTCGACTACAACGACTTTCTCGAAATCGCCGACCGGCTTGTTGAGAGCCCGCAACTGGACGGCGTCTTGCAGGTCGCCAGCTTTCACCCGGATTACCGGTTCGCCGACAGCCAGGCGGACGACCCGGCCAATGCAACCAACCGATCCCCTTACCCCATGCTCCACCTGCTGCGGGAAGCCAGCATCGAAGCAGCCACGGCCAGCATGGCCGATCCGGACGCGATCTACGAGCGCAACATCAAGACCATGCGCGAGCTCGGCTGGAATGCCTGGAAAGCGCTGATGGCCCCTTGATGGGGCATGCGGTCGATCAGGTCTTCTTGCGCGACTTGAAGCTGGCCTTGCGCTCGGCCCGCGTTCGGGGCGGTCGCTTCGATCCCGGCCGGGCAGGACTCCCCTTGCTCTTGCCCGCCCCCTTCCCGGTTTCACGGCGCGGCGGCTTTCCGCCAGCGGGTCTGCCCTGATCCTTTCGCCGCGGGCTTGAATCGCCATGATCCGGGGCGCCGCCGTCGAGCCTGAGCAGCAAGGGCTGGCCGGCCACGCGCACTCCTCGGAGATGTTCGATAGTCTCGGCGGCCAGGTTCGCGGGAAGGCCGACGATGCTGAAGTCCTGACGGATATTGATCCGACCGATCTGGCCGGCGTCCAGGCCGGCCTCGTTGGCAATGGCGCCGACGATGTTGCCGGGCTTGACGCCGTGCCGAGCCCCCACTTCGATGCGATAGCTCACCAGGTTCTGATCACGCTCGGAAACCGCCCCCGCACCGCGCTTGTCCGACGAGGGCCGCCGCCGGTCACCGCGGCTGTCGGCTCGTCCCTCGAACCCGGGCTCGGCAGACTCCGCTGGCGCGCGCTCCTCGCTCAGTTTCGGGGCGCTGCCGCGCGCCATCAGCGCCAGCGCCGCGGCAAGTTCGTCCATGGACACATCCAGCGTCTCCATGGACTGCCGCACGGTCTGTCGCCCCGAATCCAGGTCATCGCTTTCCAGTGCGGCCTTGATCCTCGCCTGGAAGCGAACCAGGCGCTGGGCGTTGACGTCACCGATCGTCGGCAGGCTCATCGCCTCGATCGGCTGACGCGTGGCACGTTCGATGGCCCGCAACATGCCGCGCTCGCGCGGGGCGACGAACAGGATGGCCTCGCCCGAGCGACCGGCACGGCCAGTCCGGCCGATGCGGTGAACGTAGGCCTCCGTGTCGTAGGGAATGTCGTAGTTGACAACATGGCTGATGCGCTCGACGTCCAGGCCGCGTGCCGCCACATCCGTGGCCGTCAGGATGTCGATTTCGCCCCGCTTCAAGCGGTCGACGATCTGCTCGCGCTGCTTCTGCGGCACGTCGCCGTTGAGCGCGGCAGCGGAAAATCCGCGTGCTTCGAGTCGCTGGGCCAGCTGTTCGGTCGCAATTCGGGTGCGGGCAAACACGATCATCGCGTCGAATTCCTCGACTTCCAGGATGCGCGTCAACGCATCGAGCTTGTGCACGCCGCTGACCACCCAGTAGCGCTGCCGGATATTGGCCGCCGTTGTGGTCTTCGAGCGGATCGTGATGTGTTCGGCGCCGGTCATGTGGCGCTCGGCAATGCGACGGATCGGATCCGGCATGGTCGCGGAAAACAGGGCTTTCTGGCAGCTTTCCGGAATGCGCTCCATGACATCGCGCACGTCGTCGATGAAGCCCATCCGCAGCATTTCGTCTGCCTCGTCGAGCACCAGGGTCTGGAGCTGATCGATCCGGAGCGTACCCTTGCCGAGGTGGTCGATGACCCGCCCCGGCGTGCCCACGACAACGTCCGGCCCGCGCTTGAGCCCGTTCAGTTGCGGCGCATACGCCTGGCCGCCGTAGATCGGAAGCACGTGAAACCCGCGAATACCCTCGGCGTAGCGATGAAAGGCTTCCGCGACCTGGATCGCAAGCTCGCGGGTCGGGGCCAGCACGAGGGCCGCCGGGCGAGCCTGCCCGGGTTGCAGCCGGGCCAGTATGGGCAACGCGAACGCCGCGGTCTTGCCCGTACCCGTCTGGGCCTGCCCGAGCACGTCGCGCCCGGCCAACAAGGCCGGAATCGTCGCGGCCTGGATCGGCGAGGGAGCCTCGTAGCCGAGCTCTTCCAGCGTGGCGAGCAATTCCGGAGGCAGCCCGAGGGCGTCGAAACCCGGCTCGGAGCCAGTGGTATCAGGCATGACTAACTCAACTCTCGAAGCAAATGAAAAACAAGTGGAACTGCTGTTCCATGGGTATGGGAGGAGTCCCGGTGACCACCGGATCATGGCCCGCGGGGAGCTCGGCCCGAACCGCTCTGGTGAAGTCTAAGCCAGATGGACGTGATCAGCGAATACTTCTTTGTGCCGACCGGGGCCATCCAAAGTGGCAGACGCACTGAGCCGGCGAGCCTGCTGACCGAGCAATCAACTGCCTGCCGAGGGTTGCGTCCACCATGCTGCTACGCCCGTCAGGGAGATCGCGATCCCCACGAGTCCGATCGCCACCGCCGGGTTGCCGAGGCTTTCAGGCGCGACCAGGAGCATGGTTCCCAATCCAAGCATCATCAGGCCCGATAATAGCTTGAGCAGTCTTCCCTGCTGCTCTCCCAGTTTTCGTCCACCCATACTGCGCACAAAGACCAGCACGATCACCGCCATGGGCAGGACGTAGACCAGGTTGTAGAGAGCCAACCAGGCATAGTGCTCTGTCGCCCCTTCGACTCGCAGCGTCAGGACCCGTGTGTAGACCATTGGGAAGCCCGCCGTACAAAGCAACTCGTAGAGATTGGCGGCAATGGCCATGACGACCGCCGCACCGACCATGACCGGCAGGCTACCGGCCGCGAGCAGCCGGCGCCCGCGACGGAAAATGTCGGCCCGCCGCGATTCGGTCATGGACAGGGACACTCCACGCCCGAACGCGACGAAATCCTTGACGTTGATTGCCCCGAGCACAAGTGCCACCGCACCGGCAGCCGCGGTCACCCAGGTCAGGCTGCCCAGCATGCGGAAGAGGTTGAGCCAGGCCGCCATGAAGGCGAAATACATGGCACCCGATATGAACACGTAGACACCGCCGATCAGCAGCATGCGACCCCGGCTCTGGAGATGCACGAGGAGCGAAAGCAGGAACAAGAGCACGAAGAATGCGCAGGGATTGAAGGCATCGACCGCGGCAAGCGCCACGGTCAGCACCGGGAGAGATAACGCCTCTGTATCCAGCTCCCCCAACCACGGCAGGGACACGCTTTCTGCATTCGGAGCACCCGTCGACAGCTTGCCGTCGGCCATGGCCTGCTGCCGGCACGCCTGCAGATGCTCGAGCAGCCGCGCACCGGTCGTCTGCGCCGAGTGCCAGCCTACCTCCATCTCCCCGCAGAAAAATAGCGCAGGCACCGATTGCGCCTCCCGGCCCAGTCCTGCGGCCATCTCCTGGTAGAGCCGGATGTTGTCGGGATGACCAGTGAGCTCGAGGTCATGGAACTGCAGCCAGTGTATGTCCGGAGCCCGATCGAGCAGGTAGCGCCGCGCATCCAGGCAGTGCGGGCATTGCTGCGACCAGAAAAACCAGAGCTGTACCCGAACCTGACCCTCGGAATCCGTCGTCACCCAGGCATCGGGCGCATCCGCCGCCACGGGCTGCCAACCGAGCGCGAGCGAAACCAGCAACGCCCCGGCCAGAAAGCGTGCACTCCAATTCGCTTGTGCGATTCGGCATTCACTCATCACAGTGACCTCTCCGGTGGTGCTTAGTGGGCGCCTGCAGGCGGATTCTTTTCAACGCCGGCGATCCCGGGCGTTTATTGAATTTTCGCTGATTTCTAGCCGTTTTTTCGTTGTTTTGTCGTTACACGGCCGCTCGCCGCCCGCTAGTTTGATCTCACGCCGGCATCCATGTCCGGCACAACCGACACGAGAGGTGATCCATGAAAAGCATTCATCTGCATAGCATCCTGCAAGCGAGCGTTCTCGCATGCTCACTCATCATCTGCACGGCCAGCTGGTCCCAGCAGTCGCGTGTGTTCTGGATTGGGCCGGGCGAGACTTGCGATCACGCGACGATACAAGAAGCTCTGGGCTCGAGTGCCGGACGGCAGCCTCGTGACGAACTCCGCCTCAGCCTTCACTATCGGCACTCTGGAACGGCCAGGTTTCCCGCGGGATTGCGCGTGAGAGGCGGATTCGAAAGCTGTAAAGGCAAGCACAGCGGCACATACACCAACCTTTACGCACCCGCAACCCGGCCACTGTTCGTGCTGGAAAGCGGATTGGGAGATGCCACGAGCACGTTCACCCATCTTCGCTTATTCGGCGACAACTTCGGCCCCAGACAGGGCGGCGTTATCCGCATGGAGCGCGGCACTGCGAAGCTGGTGCTCGACAACGTCGTCATCCGCAACGGCAGCGCAAACGAAGGCGGCGCAATCTACATGGCCGGAGGCAACAACCGACTCGAACTGCGCGACACGCAACTCACGGCCAATGAAGCAAGCATGGGCGGCGGGATCTACTGTGCCGACGGCAGCACGGTGGAGCTTCGTTCAGGTCGCATCGAAGGCAACACGGCCCAGTTCGCCGGAGGCGGTCTTTTTGCCCAACCCGGCTGCGAGGTCGTCGCCGAACCTGCTCGCCTTGCGCGAATCGTGGTGGGCAACCGAGTCCAGGATCAGGAAATTGCCGGGCTCGTCCGGTAGGCCAGGAAAGCCGGATCGGCGGCAATCGTCGCCGATCCGTCCCGGTTGTCAGCCGCGAATGTCGCGAATCTGGATGCGCGAAACCCAGGGCGGCCTGTGCGGCGTTTCCGGATCCAGAACAACCACCGTATACTCCCCAGCCGGAGGATTCTCGGCCAGTCCGAGGCGGTGCACACGACCGGTCACCAGCTCGACGAAAAAGCGACCGGAATCCAGCGGTGAAGCATCGCCCCCACCCACGATTGCGGTCACGCGAACGCCGTCGACGTCACGCAGGTCGATGTGCAGCGATCCGTCTGACAGTTGGACCAAGTCCTGTTCGTGAAACTTCCGATGTTGGCTCATCATCATGTCTCCTGCCTGCCTTGCGCGCGGGTAAACACCGGCAACGACTCCAGGTCCGGGAGTGCACGCGCGAACACCTCCGGATAGCCGAGTTCAATCGCCTGCTCAACCAGTTCGGAAGCCCGATCCGTCATGCCGATGGCGGCATAGCCGAGCGCGGCATCGAGCGTAGCCTTGGCACTGGCGCGATCGGACAGTGCCCGCTGGAGGGATGCTCGGCCCTCGTCGAGTTCTCCCAGCCGCAGGAGGTACTGACCGGAAACGGCCAGAAGTTCCGGGTCATTGGGTCGAACGGCCAACTCCGCCTCCAGAAGTTCCAACGCACGGCGATAAAACGCAGAAGGATCTTCGGTGCACTGATGCCAGTGTCTGCAGGTGTCGCCCAGATTGCCCCAGAAGGCGAAATCCATCTCGTTGACCGCCAGCGCGTCGCTGAACAGGGCATGCGCCCGAGAATAACGCCCGGCCAGGTAGTAGCTGCCGCCGGCGTTGTTGAGGGCGATTCCCGAATCCTGGTCATAAGGAATGGTTGCCTCGAAAACCTCGGCGGCTTGCGCGAATCGCCCGGCATAGAGCAGCGCAACACCGAGGTCAATGCGGTATTTGGGATCCTCGGGAGCCGCCTGGATGGCTCGATCGAACATCGGGAGCGCTTCGTCGAGCGAAGCGGTTCGCGCCAGGAACTTGGCATAGCCACCCAGCGCATCCGCACTGTTCGGCTCCAGAAGCACGGCTTGCTGGAAGTGCTGTCCGGCCGCATCGACGTCACCCAGCGCAACCAGCGTTTCAGCCAGGGCCCAGTGCGCCTGTGCGCTGGCCGGATGACGCGAAACGGTGTCCGAGAGCAGCGAGGCAGCCAGATCGTACTGCCCGGTTCGATCGAGCAGACGTCCGAGCGCCACCTGTGCATCGAGCAGCTGCGGCCGCAGGTCGGTCGCCCGGCGGCATGCCCGGATCGCGGGATCCAAATAGGCGGAATCGCGGGTCTGGTTGAGCTTGCGTCGATAGGCCTGGCACTTGGCGGCTTCCGCCTCTGCAAACAGGGGCGCACGAGTCAAAGCATCATCGAGCCGGGCCAAGGCCCGGTCGATCTGCTCGACATCGCGGGTGTCGCGCAACAGGTTTCTTGCCTGCAGGTAGAGATCATAGGCAACCGGATCGTCGGTGCTGATCTCTACAGCGGCCGAAATATCGCTCGGCAAAAGCTCGGTACGCAACTCGTAGGCGATTGCCGCAGCGATCGATTCCTGGATCGTGATCAGGTTACTTTCCTCGGCGTCGAAATCGCCCGCCCAAAGCTCGTAGCCGCTGTCAACGTCGACGAGTTGAGCGATCACCCGGACCTTGCCGTCTTCAACGCGAACGCTGCCTTCCAGCAAGTGACTCGCGCCGAGACGCCTGCCTATGCTGCGCGAATCACTGCCAACACCGGTCCTGGAGAACGACGAAGTTCTGCTGACAAGCTGAAGCCTGGGCACTTGCGCCAGCTTGTTGAGAATTTCCTCTGCAAGGCCCTCAGCCAGGTATGCGCGATCGGCTGTCGAGGTCAGATCCTTGAAAGCAAGTACGGCCAGCGTCGAGTCCCGCGGCACTTCCCAAAAACGCCAAATGAACGCGAATATCAGAAGTGAAAAGGCGATCAGCGCCACAGTGAAGATCGCCAAGCCGCGTCGTCCGCTCCACGACCACCGCTTGCGCGATTCGGAAACCGAAGAATCCTGCTCAGACGCCGTGGCTTCGAACAGGAAACCGCGCCTGGGGACCGTGCGAATGATTTCACGATCACCGAGTGCGCGGCGAACGTCGATGATGCACTGGGTAAGCGCTCCTTCCGTGACAACGACATCCGGCCAGATGGCCGCCATCAGCTCATCTTTGGTAACAAGCTGACCGGGCCTTTCGGCAAGGTAGGTCAGGACGGCGAAGGACTTGGGTCGGAGCGGCACCTCTTGCTGGCCGTGGTAGAGCATGCCGCTGTCGAAATCCACGACATGCTCGCCGAAAGCGATGGTCCGATGATCACTCCCCGACACGCTGAATCCCCGCAGAATCGGTGTCGCTTCATGATACACCTTTCATGATCAGGTGGACTCCAGGCGCCGACGGCGGTGCCAAGGGATTGGTTACACTGTGCCCGTCGCTTCGCCGCCGGGCCATGCGCCCGAGACGCCGTGTTCAAGAAATTCGTCCTCAATCACCGCCGCCAGATGGCCGCCGGCGAAGGCCCGGGCGGCACCAGCCAGCGCGTGCGCGCCTGGCTGCAGCGTTCCGGCTGCCTGACTTTCAAGCGCGAGCCCATCGCACGCGGGATCGGCATCGGCCTGCTGGTCGGCCTGACCCCCACGGTCGGGCTGCAGACCATCATGATGCTGGCCGGCTGCCTGCTGGTGCGCGGCAATTTCCCGGCCGCCTTCGCCATCTCCTGGGTCAGCAACCCCTTTACCCTGCCGCCGATGGTCTACGCCTACCACCAGCTCGGGAAATGGCTTTTCGGCTCCTGGGCGAAGACCCTGTTCGAAGGCTCGGACGCCGTCGACGACGCACTGATCGCCCTGCTGAGCACGGCGCTGGGTACGGCACTGATCGCCATACCCATCGCGCTGATCGGTTATTTCGCCTCGCTGGGCATTTCGGAGGTCTGGCACCGCCGCCGCCACAAGGCCCGCGAGGAGCGCCGTCAGGCCGCGCGGCGCGAACGCGAATCCTGAATCGTCAATCCCGTTCGATCCAGCGACCCTGTCGTCAGCCGGGCGGCGGCAACGCGATTTCGACCTGCCCGACCCCGCCCTCGAACTGGGCACTGCGCGTATCGGATCCGCGCTCGACGTTGACCAGGTTGACCTGCGCCGGCCAGATGTCGCGCAACGCGCCGTGGCGAATCGCCAGGGCGTCCAGCTCCTCCGGGATCGGCGTCTCCTGGTAGACCCACAGGTGACGCCCGTCGATTTCCGTTCCCACCGCCGCCAGCTCGAGAGGGCGACCGTCGGCACGCAATTCGAAACGGCCGGCAACGTAGGTCGCGAATCGCTGCCGCACCGCCTCCGACGCCAGAATATCGGCGTCGCCACCGAATATTTCTCGAACGGCGTGCTCGGCGTCGTGCAGCACGAAACGATGCATCACTTCGATGTTGCCGGTACGTTCGTTGAACAGCACCCGCGTGATCGCCGACTTCTGCTGGTGCGCGCCCGCCGGCGTCGTCACGACCGCCAGCACCAACAGCATCAGAATCGAGATGCCGGCGCGCATCAGCCTTCGTTCTCCTGGTCCTGTTCGAACGACTCCAGCGGCTTCAGCTCGGCCTTGATGTCGTGCATGATGTCGCGGTCCTCGAAATCATCGCCCTCTTCTTCCTTGAAGGCCTCGATGCGCGACTGGATGATGCGGCGCGGATAGTGGTTGTTCTCGACGTCCACGTCGGCCGTCTCCAGGTAGGGATCGACCACGACCTTTACCAGCTCCTTTTCGCTGACGATCAACTTGCTGACCCGGCTCGGCGTCCGGCGCCAGATCTCGGCCGGAATGCGCAGCATCTCGGTCGATTCGTCGGCATACTGCAGCTCGAGGATGATCGGCATCACCAGGCCGCCGACATTGGAGAACTCCAGCACGTAGTAGTTGCGATCCTCTTCGACGGCACGATCCAGCGCATCGCGCTCCCAGTCCTCCAGGCCGGCCAGCCATTCGCGGTAGGCGTTGCGATCTTCGTTGGTCACCGTGAAACGATCGTTCTCGTCGTAGAAATCGGTGACTTCCGGATTGCGCTCTACCCACAGATCACGCTCCTCGCGGTTGCGCCGAACCGTAATCGAAGGCGGCTTGTCCATCTCTTCCCGGCGCCGCCGCTCGAAATCGACGTCCGGGTTCTCCGTATCCAGGGAAAGCCGGTAGACGCGATCGAGCGAGATGTCCACGTGGTCGGTGGAATAGAACCAGCCGCGCCAGAACCAGTCCAGGTCCAGACCGCTGGCTTCCTCCATGGTGCGGAAGAAGTCAGCCGGCGTCGGCCGCTTGAACTTCCACCGGCGTGCGTACTCGCGGAACGCGAAGTCGAACAGCTCGCGCCCCAGGATGGTCTCGCGCAGGATGTTCAGCGCGACGGCGGGCTTGGTGTAGGCGTTGGGACCCAGCCTGAGCACGCTGTCGGACTGGGTCATGATCGGCACCTGCACCTCGGATTTCATGTAGTCGACGATGTCTCGCGGCTCCACGCCCCAGGGAATCTCCGGGTCCCACTCGCGCCCGGCCACGCCGTCGAGAAAGCTGTTGAGGCCCTCGTCCATCCAGGTCCACTGCCGCTCGTCTGAATTGACCGTCATGGGGAAGTAGATATGACCGATCTCGTGGATGACCACGCCGATCAGATAGCGCTTCTCGGCCAGCGAGTAAGTGCGGCTTCCGTCGCCCTGCAAGGTCGTGCGCGGACCGTTGAAGGTGATCATCGGATACTCCATGCCGCCGACCGGCCCGTTGACCGACTGCGCCACCGGGTACGGGTAATCGAAAGAAAAGCGCGAATACACGTCCATCGTGTGGATCACCGCCTCCGTGGAATACTTCTTCCACAGCTCGCCGCCTTCCTTGGGATAGAAGGACATGGCCATCACCAGCTCATGCTCGGCACCCTCCTGCCGGTGACCCTTGGCATCCCACATGAACTTGCGCGACGAGGCCCAGGCGAAATCGCGCACCTGTTCGGCACGGAATTCCCAGGTCCGGGTCTCCTCGGTGGCGGCCTTCTCGTTCTCGAGCGCCTCTTCCTCGGTGACGACGAACACCGGTCGCTCGGCGTTCTCGGCGCGCTCGAGGCGACGCCGCTGTTCGCTGGTGAGAACCTCTTCCGGGTTCTGCAGCGTTCCGGTGGACGAGACAATGTGGTCGGCCGGCACGGTCAGCGACACGTCGTAGTCGCCGAACTCCAGCGTGAATTCGCCGCGCCCCAGGAAGGGCTTGTTGGTCCAGGCCTCGTAGTCGGTGTAGGCGTGCAGGCGCGGAAACCACTGCGCCAACTGGAAGATGTCGTTGCCGCCCTCTCGGGGGTCGTCGGGAAAATGCTCGTAACCGCCGCGGGCGATCACGGCGTTCTCTTCCGGAATATTGAACGCGTAGTCCAGCGAGAACGTCACCGACTCGCCGGGCGCCAGGGGTTCGGCGAGATCCAGGCGAAGGTTGGTTCCCACGACCGTGGCGGCCAGTTCATTGCCGTCGCCGTCGACGACCGGGCCCAGCTCGTAGCCCAGCTCGGTGTCGGCCATCCAGTGCCGACGCCGCAACTCGTCTAGGCTGATGCGCGCGGGCTGGTCCCCGCCTGCCACTTCGGTTTTCGGCCCGCGCCGACCGATGCCGCCGAAAGCCGTACTCCGCTCGGCGATGGAATCCGGACGGAACCGGTTCTGGTCCAGCTGAAGCCAGAGATAGCGAAGCGTATCGGGAGAATGGTTGGTATAGCGCACCGTCTGGCTCGCTTCCAGCCGGCGCGCATCCTCCAGCAGCTCCGCGTCGATGACGTAGTCGACCTCCTGCTGCCAATAGCGGTGACCGGGCGCGCCGGCGGCATTTCGGTAAATGTTGGGCGTGGGCAGAACTTCGTCGAGCTGCCGGAACTTGTCTTCAAAGTCGCCCTTTGTCTGGCGAACCGCATCGGCCGATACGGCAACACTCAGAAAAATCAGGCAAAACGCAAACAAACGCTGGTACATACGTCTTCTCGAATAGGGGAGTTGAAAGCGATCGGGCGTGTCGGCCCTGCACTCCGGGAGCATAACCCAAGAGCATTAGCCAACTCTTATGATC
>JAZBPT010000295.1:0-2349 GCA_036351755.1 Wenzhouxiangella sp.
CTACGCCGACGAGCTGCTCGAAAGCCTCGACTAACTCGAAGGCTGGCCGGAACGCGTGCGCACGATGCAGGCCAACTGGATCGGCAAGAGCGAGGGCGCGGAGATCGCCTTCGCCTGCGGGCAAGAGACGATCAAGGTCTTCACCACCCGGCCCGACACGCTGATGGGCGCGACCTTCATGGCCGTGGCCGCCGAGCATCCGCTGGCGAAAAAGGCCGCCGAGGGCACTCCCGAGCTGGCCGAGTTCATCGCCGAATGCCAGAAGGGCGGCGTGTCGGAAGCCGACATCGCCGTGCAGGAAAAGAAGGGCATGGACACCGGCCTGAAGGCGGTGCATCCGCTCACCGGCGACGAACTGCCGGTATGGGTGGCCAACTACGTGCTGATGGCCTACGGCGAGGGCGCCATCATGGCCGTGCCCGGCCACGACGAGCGCGATTTCGCGTTCGCCAACAAGTACGGCCTGCCGATACGGCAGGTCATCAGCCTGCCCGACGGGCGCGAGTACGACGACCGCCGGTGGCACGACGACTACGCCGTCAAGGAGGGCCGGCTGGTCAACTCCGGCGCCTACGACGGTCTCGAGTGGTCGAAGGGCTTCGACGCCATCGTCGCCGATCTCGAAAGGCAGGGTGCGGGCCGCGCGCGCACGCAGTTCAGGCTGCGCGACTGGGGTATTTCTCGCCAGCGCTACTGGGGTTGTCCGATTCCGATCATTCACTGCCCCGGCTGCGGCGACGTGCCGGTGCCCGACGAGGACCTGCCCGTGGTGCTGCCCGAGGAACTCGTTCCGGACGGGTCGGGCAACCCGCTCAACCGCCACGCCGAGTTTCTCGAAACCGCCTGCCCGAAATGCGGCGCGGCGGCGAAGCGCGAGACCGACACCATGGACACCTTCGTCGACTCGTCCTGGTACTTCCTGCGCTACACCTCGCCGGACAATCACGAGGCCATGGTCGACGAGCGCGCCGATGCCTGGATGCCGGTCGACCAGTACATCGGCGGCATCGAGCACGCCATCCTGCACTTGCTGTATGCGCGCTTCTGGACCAAGCTGATGCGCGACGAAGGCCTGATTTCGGTCGGCGAACCCTTCGCCCGTCTGCTCACCCAGGGCATGGTGCTGGCCGAAACCTATTACCGTGAGGACGCCTCGGGCCGCAAGCAGTGGTTCAACCCCGCCGACGTCGAGGTCCAGCGCGACGGCAAGGGCGGGATCTTGAGCGCCGTGCTCGCCGCCGACGGGCAGCCCGTCGAGCCCGGCGGCATCGAGAAGATGGCCAAGTCCAAGAACAACGGCGTCGACCCGCAGGCCCTGGTCGACACCTACGGCGCGGACACGGTGCGCCTGTTCTCGATGTTCGCCGCCCCGCCCGAGCAGTCGCTCGAGTGGTCCGAGGCCGGCGTCGAAGGGGCCTGGCGTTTCCTCAAGCGGCTTCACGCCGGCGTGCAGGCGCATGTTGCTGCCGGCGCCGTCCCCGGAAAGCGACCCGAGGGACTGGAAGGCGCTGCGCGCGAGCTGCGCACGCGCCTGCACGAGACCATCGGCAAGGTCGGCGACGACATGGGGCGTCGGCAGACTTTCAACACGGCGATCGCGGCCATCATGGAGTTCTGCAACGAGCTGCAGCGCTTCGAGGCCGACGATGAACCCGCACGGGCGCTCGTACAGGAGGCCTGGGAATCGGTGGTTCGCCTGATCGCCCCGGTCACGCCGCACCTCGCCGAGTCGCTGTGGCGCGACCTCGGCCACGAGGGCTCGGTGTTCGAGGCCGGCTGGCCCGAGGTCGACGAGACCGCGCTCGAGCGCGCCGCCGTGACCGTGGTCGTGCAGGTCAACGGCAAGGTCCGCGGGCGCGTTGACGTCGCGCCGGGCGCCGACCAGGACAGTGTCCAGGCCGCCGCCCTGGCCGACGACAACGTCGCGCGCCACGTGCAGGACAAGACCGTGCGCAAGGTCATCCTGGTGCCCGACAAGCTCCTCAATATCGTGGTCGGATGATGTTCCGCGCCGCCATCATCGTCCTCGCCGCCTGGCTCGTCACCGCCTGCGGCTTCCAGTTGCGCGGCGAAGCGCGCCTGCCGGCCTACATGGACCGGACCTTCGTCGCCGTGGCCGACGACAGTTCGGTATTCGTTCGTGAGCTCGGCCTCCTCCTGGAAGCCAACGGCGTCACCGTCGTCGACGCGCCCGGGCCGGAGTCGGCCACGCTGCGCATCGAGTCACAGAACATGTGGCGCCAGCCGCTGTCGGTGACCGGGCAGGCGAGGGTGCGCGAGTTCCTGATCGTCTTCGAGGTCGACTGGCGTCTCGAGGACGCCGCCGGCGAGGTCGCGCTCGAGCGCGCC
>JAZBPT010000296.1:0-3983 GCA_036351755.1 Wenzhouxiangella sp.
CCAGAGGCCTGCAGGACCTCCTCGCCGAGGAGCTGCGCTCGCTCGGACTGGCGCACGCGCATCCGCAGCGCGGCGGCGCCACGTTCGAGGCCGACCTCGCCGGCGCCTATCGCGCCTGCCTTTGGTCGCGTATCGCCAATCGGGTATTGCTGCCGATCGGGCAGTTCGAGGCGGAAGACGACGACGGGCTCTACCGCGGTGCCGGGGCGATCGACTGGTCCGCGCATCTGGGCGTGGACAGCAGCCTGGCGGTCGATTTCACCGGCATCAGGGCGGCGATATCGCACAGCCGATTTGCCGCCCAGCGGGTCAAGGATGCCGTCGTCGACCAGTTGCGCACGTCCACCGGGGCGCGGCCGTCGGTGGACGTGCGCGAGCCCGATGTGCGCATCAACGTGCACATGCACCGGACGAACGTGACCGTCGCCATCGACCTGTCGGGAGAGAGCCTGCACAAGCGCGGCTACCGCGAGACGGGCGTTGCCGCGCCGCTGAAGGAGAATCTGGCCGCGGCCATGCTCTACCGGGCCGACTGGCCGGAGATCGCGGCGGCGGGCGGCGGCTTCGTCGACCCCATGTGCGGGTCGGGCACCCTGGCCATCGAGGCCGCCTGGATGGCGGCCGACTCCGCGCCTGGCCTGCTGCGAACCCGATTCGGGTTCCTTCGCTGGCGCGGGCACGACGACGAGGGCTGGAAGGAGCTGGTCGACGAGGCCCTCGAGCGCCAGGAAGCGGGTCTCGAGCGGCTGCCGCCGATGGCCGCCTTCGACAGCGATCGCCAGGCCATCCGGCTTGCGATGGCCAACGTCGAACGCGCCGGGCTGAGCGGCCGGATTCACGTGGAGCGACGGGAAATTGCCGCGGCTGCCATGCCGGCGGCGACCGACCGCGGCCTGGTGGCCACCAATCCGCCCTACGGCGAGCGCATCGGCGAGCAGCACGAGCTCCTGCCGCTTTACCTCCGCCTGGGCGAAACCCTGCGTACGCGCTTCCCGGGCTGGCGTGCCGTCGTGCTCAACGGCGCGGGCTGCCAGATCGGGTTGAAGCCGGACAAGAGCTGGCAGTTCTTCAACGGGCCGCTAGAGTGCCGGCTGGAGCGATTCGAAATCGCGGCCGAGACGGAGGGGACGAGGGCCGAGCCGGCACAGGACCTCGTCAATCGCCTGCAAAAGAACGAGCGCCAGCTCCGGAAGTGGCTGAAACGGGAGGCTGTGACGTGCTACCGGCTCTACGATGCCGACATTCCCGAGTACGCCATGGCGGTTGACGTCTACGGCGGCGAATCGGGGCGGTGGCTTCACGTGCAGGAGTACGAGCCGCCGGCCAGCGTCGACGCCGGCAAGGCGCAGGGTCGGCTGCGTGCGGCACTGAGCGCGATACCGGCGGCCACGGGCGTGCCGCCCGAGCGCATGGTCTTCAAGGTGCGCCGACGCCAGCGCGGCGGCGAGCAGTACAAGCGGATGAGCGACCAGTCGCGCACCCTGGTTGTTCGCGAAGGTCCATGCCGTCTGGAGGTCAACCTGACCGATTATCTCGATACCGGCCTGTTTCTCGATCACCGGCCCGTGCGGCACTGGCTGGGCGAGCATGCCCGCGGCAAGCGGCTGCTCAACCTGTTCTGCTACACCGGGGCGGCCACGGTTCATGCGGTCGTAGGCGGCGCGGCTTCGACCACCAGCGTGGACCTGTCGAAGACCTACCTGGCCTGGCTGCGTCGCAACCTGGCGCTCAACGATCGCGACGAGCGGCGCCACCGCACCGTGCACGCCGACGCGCGCGAATGGCTGGCGAATTGCAAAGAGACATTCGACCTGATCTTTCTCGATCCTCCGAGCTTCTCGAACTCCAAGCGCATGGAAGGCAGCCTGGACGTGCAGCGCGACCACGTCGCCATGATCGACGACGCCATGTCATGCCTTTCGGAGGAGGGCACCCTGGTGTTCTCCACCAACCTGCGGAGTTTCAACCTGGATTCGGGACTCGCCGACCGTTACTGCGTCGATGATCGAACGCGCTGGTCGATTCCCCGGGATTTCGAGCGCAACAGCAGAATCCATCAGTGTTGGATTATTCGCCATCCCGCCTGATCCGGCCGTCCCGAGACGTTTTCTGACGGGTCAACTCTGCTAGACTCGGTGCGTGTTTCCATGCTGGCCGATGGTTTCCCGGGCCGGCCTGATCGTCCTCGAGTGATGCCGAGCCCAAGCAACAATCGCGCATGGCTGACCGCATTGGCGAGTGCAGGAGTCAGCCTCTGCCTCGGCGCGCTTTCGCTATGGCTGATTCTGCCCCTGGTCGATGGTCGCCCTGCCGGCGCAGGCGGGTCGATGGCAATGAAGGTTTCGGATTTCGAGCCCGTACCCGCTGCGGCGGTGCTGCGCGACGTTCCGGCAGCGGAGCGGCCCAGCCCCGCGCGGCTGTCCATGATGCTCACCGCCGCCCCTTCGATCGAGGCGGCGCAATTCCCGCTGCTCGAAGTCGATGTCTCGATGACCGACTCCGAATCACGGCTCTACCTGTTCTGGCGGCGCGCCGATCGGCCTGACACGCTCTTTTCACTGCTTCTAGATGGTGCCGGCGTCGGTACGAGCTGGCACGAACCGGCCCTGCATGCGGAATGGCGAGGCACGATCGAGCAGCTGGCCATCGCCGGTTTCGGGGCCGGCCGTGCCTTTGTTCCCGATCTCGGGGGATTGAGATTGCACGGTGGTGGACGGGGCGCCCGGGTCGCACAACTCCGGTGGTACTGGACCCACTTCGAGCCTTGGCAAATGTCGACGATCAACAAGGTTCCGGGTGCCCGCTCCGGGGCACCCTTGAGCCCGACGAGCGCGGCGCTTACCTGGGCGCTGCTCTCCATGTTGTTCCTGACACTTTGCTACGGGCTTCTGAGAGGGCCACGCAAACCCTGGCTGGTGGCCGCGCTGGCGGTCGTCTTCGTTCCCTGGATCGGTCTTGACCGGCTTTGGCAGGCCCGCCTGGACTGGCAGTTGGAGCTGACCGAATCTCGATTTGGTGGGCTGACCCAGGCGGAAAAGCACTCGCGCGAATTAGACAGTGACCTCCAACGCTTCGCCTCGCGCGTGGCCGAACGGGTTCCCGCCGGGCCCGAGCATCGGGTTTTCCTTCTCCACGACTCGAAGGGCCACAACTTCTGGCGGCTGCGTCTGCAGTACCACCTGTTGCCGCGCAATATCCACAATTTCGGTCGGGGGCTGCCCGTACTCCAACTTGAAGCGGGGGATTTCATCCTGGTGCTCCACGATATCGCTGGGCTGCGCTTCGATCGGAGCGAAGGCACGCTCTCTGATCAGCACGGATCGGTCCCGGTCGAACGGCTGTTGTTGCGGCCCGGCGGTGCGCTGTATCGCGTTCGTTCGGCCTCGGTGCTGGAGGAGGTCTGACCATGGCCTTGTTCGAGGGTATCGATTTGACCGGTCTGATCGTGGCGCTTCTTCTGCCCTGGTTGACCGGGGTGGCGCTAGTCGCCGCTGCGCTGCCCGGAACCCGCTGGAGCATAGTGGTCGGGCAGGGCTACCTGGTTGGGCTCATGGTGGTGATCGCCGTGCTTCTTTCACTCGATGGTCTGGGGGCTCACCTGAGCTTTGAGGCCCCTGCGGTGATCCTCGGTCTGGTCGCGCTTCTGGCAGTGATCCCGTGGTGGCGGCAGGGCGGTCGGATACGTCCCGAATGGCCCAAGGGGCGGCAGTTCTGGCACTTGGTCTGGATTCTGCCCCTGTTGGCATTCCTGATCGAGCGCGGTGGCGTACTCGCTCAGGAGCTCGTGCTGCGTCCGCTATTCGCCTGGGACGCCTGGATGAACTGGGTGCCGCGGGCGGTGGTCTGGTTTCACCACGAAAGCTTGACCCCCTTTGTATTGCCGAGCGAATGGCTGGAGCAATCTTCGGACTCGGTGGTCTACACGCTGGGCAACCGGCGCGCCTCGGAGTATCCCGTTGGCGTGCCCCTCCTTTTGCTTTGGC
>JAZBPT010000297.1:0-3234 GCA_036351755.1 Wenzhouxiangella sp.
AAAGCCTCGTCACCCGACGGGGCTTTTTCATATCCGAAGTCGATTCGAAACTGCGACCCGTCACCACTCAGCCGCAGATCGAAGCGCTTTCCTTTGCGTCGAGAATCCGCTTGATCGTCTCGGCCAGCTCCGGTATCCACCGCAGCACCACCACCAGGTCATTGCACTCGTCGACGTAGATGTAGTTCCCGCCGAATCCGGCCGCCCAGTAGGCGTTCTCGGGCGCGGCCGGGATGCGCTCCTTGCCGGTGTTGAGCCACCACATGTAGCCGTAGTCGGGGCGGGCGTCGGTCGGTTGCCTGAGCTGGTCGAACCACGCGTCCGGAATCAGGCGTTGACCGTCCCAGGCGCCGCGATTGAGGAACAGCAGGCCGTAGCGGGCGTGGTCCTCAGTGCTGATGAACAAGCCCCCGCCGAAGTGACCGCCGCCAGAGACCGATTGGATCCGGCGCGCGTCCAGGGTGATCCATGAATTCTCGTAGCCGTGCCAGCGCCAGGTGTTGGACGCCCCGATGGGTCGCATGATGGCGTCGCGAAGCACCACGGGCAGCGGCTTGCGAAAGACCTGCAGCAGGCTGTAGGCCAGGAGATTGACGCGTACGTCGTTGTACTTGAAGTGCGTGCCGGGCTCGTGCATCTCGCGGTTGCGCCATTCTTCCACGTTGTCGCCAACGGGCCGATCGGCCCAGTCGGGCGTGTCCCAGAGCGTTCCCGACCAGTCGGAAGTCTGTTGCAGCAGGTGGTGCCAGGTGATACCGCTGTTGTGCTCGCCAGCGAACTTGCCGTCGGTGACGTAGTCGGCGACCGGGTCGTGCAGGGAATCGATCAGGCCGCGTTCGACCGCCAGAGCCGCCAGCGTGGACAGATAGCTCTTGACCACGCTGAAGGTCATGTCGGCCCGGTGAATGTCGCCCCACTGCGCGACGATGCGGCCTCCCGAGAGGATCATGCCGCTGTCGCCATCGCGGGGATGTGTCGGCCCGAGCACCCGATAGCCCGGCTCGCGCGAGGTATAGGTGTCGAGCAATACCCGATGCAGGTCCGACGGATCCGTCACGGCTTTCGAACGGGCGAACTCGATTGCCGATTCGAGCGATTGCGGATCGAACCCCGTTGCAGTCGGTGTTGCCACCTCCCAGTCGCGAGGCCCGGGGAAATAGGGATCACCGAACGCCGGTGCAGCTGCCAGGCCAATGGCCAGGCAGAAGAAAAAAGCGATGAATCGGAGCAAGAGAATCTGCATTTCGGTTCGTCTGCGAGTGGTCGTTTCTCCCGGAGCATATCACCAGGCTTGCATAAACGATCGAAGTCGACCGACTTGACTCCGCCTGGCGCAGCGACGAAGCTGTGCGCGCCGGACAAGCGTGACGGGACTCACGTTCGGGCTTCTCTTGTGCCCCCTGCCCCTTGCCTTTGACCGGCGAATCGCTGCCAATCATTCGCCGAGCCGCACGGCGATGTCTTTCGGGGCGTCGTCGAAGGGGATCATGCGCTCTTCCAATGTGTATTGGCTGTCGCTTTCTTATTGAGGGAGAAATCCGGAATGATGTCGAGCTTTGTGCGAACCGCACTGGTTGCGGTTTTCGTGTTTACTGGTCTGGTCGCCAACCCGGCCGTGGCAGAGGATTTACCGTCGAATCTGTCACCGCGCCATGCCGCGGCCGTGGACACGGCCCGGCGCCACATCGGGCAACACCTCGATGCGATGGGCATGGTGAACTCGGACGTCGATGACCTGGTCGTCAGTGACGTCTACGCCAGTCGTCACAATCGGGTGGTTCACGTCTATTTCCAGCAGAGGTTTCGGGGTATCGAGGTCTACAATGCTCTGATTAACGTGAACATCCTCCCGAACGGCGAAGTGTTTCATTCCGGTAGTCGCGCCGAAGGCCGGCTGGAAGATCGCAGGCTGGCAACGATTCCCGGGATCGAAGCGTTGGCGGCGGTGAACCGGGCCGCTCTTGCGGCCGGGCTGACGGCAACCGATCCCATCATGCAGATCGAGCGATCGACGGCGCCGGATCGCCACACGATCTTTTCGAAGGCTGGCATCGCGCTCGAACCCATCGAGGCTCGCCTGGTTTACTTCGACGACGGCAAGACCGGCTTGCGCCTTGCCTGGCAGGTGGATCTCTACGAACGTTCGGCACAGCACTACTGGGTCAGTTTCGTCGATGCGGAATCCGGTGACCTGATCGAACGTCGTGATTTCGTGGTGCATGATCGCTGGGAGGGCACCCACGATCACTCCGGCGGCAAGGCGGCCGCTGGCGATACGGGCTCGGCACCCGCCCGCGCCGGGGATCCCGCACCGCTGCCCCTGTCTGCGGCCGATGGCTCGCAATACCGGGTTTTCGAGATGCCCAAGGGGCATCCGGACGACGGTGCGAGAACGCTCGTCGGGGAGCCTGCTCACGAACCCGCCTCGCCGTACGGCTGGCACGACACCAATGGCGTCGACGGCCCCGAGTACACGATCACGCGCGGCAACAATGCGCACGCCTACCAGGACCGCGGAAACAACGACGGTTCTGTGGGTGATGAACCCGACGGGGGCACCAGCCTCACGTTCGATTTCCCGCTGGATCTTGGCCAGGAGCCGGACCAGTACATCGACGCGGCCGTGACCAACCTGTTCTACTGGAACAACCTGCACCATGACCTCATTTATGTTCGCGGTTTCGACGAGGCCGCCGGCAATTTCCAGGTGACCAACTACAGCGGCGACGGTGTCGGCGGCGATGCCGTGCGAGCCGAAGCCCAGGACGGTTCGGGTACCAACAACGCCAATTTCTACACGCCGCCCGACGGCAGCGCGCCGCGCATGCAGATGTATACCTGGGATACGACCACGCCGGGCCGCGACGGGGACCTGGATTCCGGTATCGTTCTGCACGAGTACGGACACGGCATCTCGATCCGCCAGACGGGCGGGCCGAGCACCTCGTCGTGCCTGTCCGGCTCGGAGCAGGCCGGTGAAGGCTGGAGTGATTGGCAGACCCTCGTGTACACGGCCCAGGCCGCGCATGGCCGCACGACCAACCGCGGCGTGGGCACCTATGCGCTCGGTCAGCCGGTCGACGGCCCGGGTATTCGTGCCTATCCCTACAACACGGACATGGGCGTCGATCCGCGCACCTACGCGGATACGCAGAGCGCCACGCCGCCCCACGGGGTGGGATCGATCTGGACGGCCATCCTTTGGGAGGTCTACTGGAACCTGGTGGACGAACA
>JAZBPT010000298.1:0-2706 GCA_036351755.1 Wenzhouxiangella sp.
CGCCTCGAGGCCGGCCAGCCCTTCGTCGTCGCCATGTGGCACGGCGACGAACTGGGCCTGGTCTGCTTCTCCCGCTACTACCACCTGGCCACCATGGCCTCGTGGAGCAAGGACGGGGAGTTGATGAACTACGTCCTGCGCAAGTTCGGCTTCGAGACGGCGCGCGGCTCCTCGAGCCGGGGCGGGTCGGGTGCACTGCGGGGGCTCATGCGCCTGTCCCGCAAGGGCTGGTCGCCGGTCATCGCCGTGGACGGCCCGCGCGGACCGGTCCACAAGGCCAAACCCGGTGTGCTCGAACTCGCCCGGGTGACCGGGCTGCCCGTTTTCCCCTGCGCCATGGCCTGCAGTCGCCATGTCGCCCTGCACCGCTCCTGGGACCTGACCGACCTGCCCACACCCTTCGCCAAGGTGCTGATTTACTGGGGCGAGCCCATCATCGTCGACCGCGACGGCGACGCCCGCTCGCCCGACATGACCCAGCGCCTCGAAGACGCAATCAACCGCTGCCGCCGAGAAGGGCGGGAGCTGCTGCCCCGACTGGACTGACCCCCGACGGCCCGCCGTCTCAGCCGCCGGCCCGATTCGTGAAGCCGCTCACGGTCCGGGCGCAGCGCGCCCACCACGGGACAGTGTGGCGTGATATCTTGCTTTGATCGCAATTCCTTCTTTACGACATCAAGGGGTTTCATTCGGGGATGAGCGCATCGCCTGATCGATCCGACAGGCGCGGCTGTCCCGTGGCCCGGATCTCGCCGGCACCCCTTCCGAATCCATCGACATGAGCAACGGTCCCGGCAGCGTCTTCGAAAACAACTATTCGGTCATGCTGCTGCTCGACCCCAGCGACGGTCGGATCGTGGACGCCAATCCCGCGGCCGAGCGCTTCTACGGCTGGTCGCGCGAGACCCTGCGGAGCATGCGGATCTCGGAGATCAACCTGCTCGACGACGCCGAGATCCGCCGCCGCATGGACGAGGCGCGACAGGCCCGGCGGAATTCCTTCCTGTTCCGTCATCGAACCGCCGACGGCTCGGTGCGCGACGTCCAGGTCAACAGCGGCCTGATCGACCACGACGGTCGCAAACTGCTCTACTCCATCATTCAGGACGCCGGGGAGTACCTGGCAACGCTGCGGGCACTGGAGAAGAGTGAGCACAAGTTTCAGCAGGTCATCGAGACCGCGCCCGACGCCATTTTCATCCACTGCGACCTGACCTTCGGATACGCCAATCACCAGACGGCCCGCCTGCTCGGCCTCGACAACGAGAAGTCGCTTATCGGGCAGCCGGTCCTCGATTACGTGCATCCGGAGTTTCGCGATCTCGCCCGCTCACGCATCTCCCAGATGACCGACACAGGCGACGGCGCGCCGCCCGTGGAAGTCGACATGCTGCACGCCGACGGCAGCATCATCCACGTCGAAGTCTCTTCGGTGCCGATCGAGCACGAAGGCCGCGAAGGCATCCTCGTCATCGCTCGCGACATCACCCTCAGGCGAAAGGGCATCCAGCGCCTTCGGCTCTCGGCCACGGTGTTCGAGAACACCGGGGAAGGCATCATCATCACCGACCATGAGAGCCGCATCGTCGGCGTCAACCGGGCCTTCTCGCGGATCACCGGCTACGCAGAACAGGACGTCCTCGGCCAGAACCCGAACCTGCTTCAGTCCGGACGCCAGGGCCGCTCCTTCTATCGGCGAATGTGGAAGACACTGCAGGAGCGCGGGCGATGGCAGGGCGAATTGTGGAACCGTCGCAAGGACGGCAGCATCTATCCCCAACTGACCCGCATCAACGCGGTCAGCGACGAACAAGGCGCGCTCACGCACTACGTCGCGGTCATCACCGACCTGAGCGAACTGCACAGCTCGCAGCGCAAGATCGAGCGGCTCTACTACCACGATCTGCTCACCGGCCTGCCCAACCGGGTGATGTTCCTCGACCGGCTCAAGGCGGCCCTGGGCCGCGTATCCGGCGGTCGCAACCCGGTTCACGTGCTCCACATCGATCTCGACGGATTCAAGCACATCAACGAAAGCCTGGGCCTGCAGGCCGGCGACCAGGTCCTTCAGGAAACGGCCAGGCGCCTGCAGGGCGTGCTTTCCTCGCATCACCTGGTTGCGCGGATCGGCGCCGACGAGTTCGCCGTGCTCATCGGCGGCGGCGCGCCGCCCGAAGCGATGGCCGAATCGGTCCGCAGCGCCCTGGCCGAGCCAATCTCGATCAACAACCGGGTCCTGTTCGCGACCGCCAGCGTCGGCATCGCTGCCTGCACGCAGGCCGGCTCCGACCCCGAGACCCTGCTGCAACAGAGCGACGCGGCCTCGCATCAGGCGCAATCGGACGGCGGCAACCTGGTCAGGCACTACAACGAGGAACTCGGTCAGTACGCCAGGGACCGCGTTCTGCTTGCCGCACAGTTGCGCCAGGCGATCGAAGACCGCGAACTGATCGTTCACTACCAGCCGCAGGTCGACCTCGAGACCGGGCAGGTGGTGGGCCTGGAGGCGCTGGTGCGCTGGCTGCACCCTGACCTCGGCCTGCTCTCGCCCGAGCGCTTCATCCCGATCGCGGAGGACACCGGGCTGATCACGGACCTGGGCGAGCTGGTGCTCGATACGGCCTGCGGCCAGGCGCGGGCCTGGCTGGATGCGGGCATCGATTTCGGCCGGATCTCGGTCAACGTCTCGGGCATCCAGGTCCAGCG
>JAZBPT010000299.1:0-18252 GCA_036351755.1 Wenzhouxiangella sp.
GACCGAGCAGCGCAAGCAGTTCGCCGGCACCATGAGCGGCGGGCAGAAGCAGCGCCTGGCCCTGGCGGGCGCCACGCTGCACCGACCGCGCCTGCTGATCCTCGACGAGCCCACCTCCGCCGTCGATCCGCAGAGCCGCCGGGATTTCTGGGACATCCTCTTCGAACTGGTCGAGCAGGGCACGACGGTGCTGGTTTCCACGCACTACATGGACGAGGCCGAGCGCTGCCACAACCTGGCCATTCTCGATCGCGGCAGGCTTGTGGCGGAGGGCCGGCCGCGCGACCTGGTGCGCGATATCGCCGCCGGCGTCGTGGAAATCGAGACCGATTCGCCCAAGCAGGCCCGCGAATGCCTGCAAGACACCGATGGCGTCCACAGCGTCGCCCAGCTCGGCACGCGCCTGCATGCGCTCACCGACAAGACAATCGCCGACCCCGCCGAGCTGATCCGGCTAGCCTTGAAGGACGCAGACATCGACAGCGAGGTCGAAAACGTCGTGGCCAATCTCGAGGACGTATTCGTCGCCGCCACGCGTCTCAACGATCACGAAGGGAGCCGGGCCGATGCTGCGTAGACTGCTCGCCATCGCCGGCAAGGAAGTGCGCCAGCTCAGGCGCGACCGACTTACCTTCGGCATGATCATCGGCGTGCCCCTGCTGCAGATCCTGCTGTTCGGCTATGCCATCGACCTGGACGTGCGCAACGTCCACGCCGCCGTCGCCGACCACGCCAACACCAGCTTGTCCAGGCAGGTCGTGGCGGCCGCGCAGGCCAGCCAGATCGTGACCGTCACGCGATCGGCGGCCGGGCCGGAAGAACTGGAGGCCCTGCTGGACGCCGGCGAAATCGACGCCGGTATCTATATCCCCCACGACTTTGAAAGACGGCTGATGGACGGCAACCGCCCGGCCGGACAGCTGCTGATCAACGGTTCGGATCCGACGGTCGAGGGCATCGTGCGCAGGCTGAGCAACATGCCGCTTCCAGGTCAGCGACAGCCACCCAACCTGTTCGAGGCGCGCACCTACTACAACCCGGAAGGCCGCTCGCCGGTCAACATCGTGCCGGCGCTGATCGGCGTCATCCTGCACCTGACCATGGTGCTGTTCACCGCGATCGCCATCGTGCGCGAGCGTGAGCGCGGCAACCTGGAGTTGCTCATCACGACGCCCGTGAAATCCGCCGAACTGATGCTCGGCAAGATCATTCCCTACGTCATCATCGGCCTCATCCAGGTCACGCTGATTCTGTGGGTCAGCCAGTCCCTGTTCCATGTGCCCATACGAGGCCAGGTGGTCGACCTCTATCTGGCATCGCTGGTCTTCATCCTGGCGGCACTGGCTCTGGGCCTGCTCGTATCCACCCTGGCCAGGACCCAGTTCCAGGCCACGCAGCTGACCATTTTCACCTTCCTGCCTTCGATCTTGCTGTCGGGTTTCATGTTTCCTTTCGAGGGCATGCCAAAGCTGGCGCAGTGGATCGGCGAAGTGATCCCGCTCACGCACTTCGTGCGCCTTTCGCGCGGCATCCTGGTGCGCGGCGCCGACCTGGTCGACCTGCATACTGAAGTCTGGCCCCTGCTGGCGTTCTTCGGCGTGTTCCTGGTGCTGGCGACGCTTCGCTTCAACAAGCGGCTGGATTGAAGATTCCGGAGCCAACTCTGCGCGGGGTCGCAAAGCCGATTCCTGCATCGGAGATCGTTCGATCCGTGCAAGCCCACCATCGCGATGGATCCTGGTTTAGGATGCTTGCAGTATCCCGGAAGGCATCGCTATGACCCAGGAAATCAAGCTGGTCGGCTTCTGGTCCGGACTGATCGCAGCGGTGGCAACCGTCGCCTTCCTTTTCGTCCAGGCACTACAGCTGATTGGGATCACGAACTTTCCCCTGGACGCCGTTCTCATCTACGCGACTTCGCTGTGCATCACCGTGCCGTTCCTTCTGATGATGCTGGCGCTTCATCATCTCACCGAACCCGCCAGGCGATTCTGGACCCATGCAGCCCTGGTCTTTAGCGTGATTTATGCAGTGTTCGTGATCGCGAACTACGCCGTGCAGCTGGCGACCGTGATTCCAGCGCAGGTGGCTGGCGAGGCTTCGGCCGTCCAGGTGCTGGAGCAGTATCCGCATTCGATGTTCTGGAACTACGATGCCGTCGGCTACATCGCTATGGGACTGGCCGCGCTACTGGCGATTCCCGCGTTCGGAAACACCGGTCTCGAGCGCTGGACGCGAGTCGCGCTACTCGTGCATTTTTTCACCACCCCGCTGATCAGCATCGTCTATTTCTATCCCGTCTACTCGCATAACCTGCTGATGCTGGGCTACCCGTGGGGCATCACGGCGCCCTTGTTCATGGTCCTGGTCGCGTTCTCCCTGCACGGCCGGAAGGCGCCGAGGGAGACGGGGCAGGGAGATGGTTAGCCCGTGGATCCCAAGCTCTTTCGGTGAGCTGATGCCACCCGTCTGGCGCGTGGAGCGGTGCCAAGGATCGACGCTTCAACCTCCTCGGGCTGTGGGGGCTGAATCCATCGTCCCGATCCGAGTGTTTGTTCAGCTCAGTCGCCGGGATCGAGATAGTCGTTGAGAAGCGCCTCCAGCGTGTCAATGGTCCGGGCGAAGTCTTCTTCGCGGAGCGCTACCACATGACGGTCGCCGGCTTCGTTCAGTGCGGTGACGGTCTGGCGCCAGGTCAGGCGTGACGCGTCTTCGCCCATTGGCTCCAGATCGATTTCGTAGAGCATGGCGCGGAGTTCGTTAACGCGCACGAAGGCGATGGCCCGGTTCGGCTCGTGTCGGCTGACCACCCAGGTGTCGATCCCGCCGTCGGCCTCCCGGTCCGTCTGAAAGATGCCGCCCAATTCGGCGAGGCCCGATTCCGTATAGATCAGTCGGCATTCCCATTCGGGAATCCAGTCGTATTCACGCACCGGGCACAGGAGGGGAAAAACCGCCGCCGGTGCGGCCCGGATTCGCTGTTCGCGCTCGAAGCATCGACGTCCACGTTCGGTCTTTGGCTGCTTGCCGGGCATGTCAGTTGCTCCTGGATGGTTGCGGACATGAGTGCGATCGAAAGTACCACGGTCTTTCGGCTCATTGATCAGATCGCCTTCCGGGAGTCGGTTCGCTGGAAGCTCCAAGACCCTTCCGAAGAGGATCCTGGAGAGTCCCGAGACGAAGGCCGACGAGCCGGCCGCGGCTCGGCACCCGAAATGAGCCGATCGGCACAATGACTTCCGGCACGCGCGAATCCCGGCTCGCATCGCCTAGCATCTCCTGCTCATGATTCCAATCAGGGAGAGAATCGAATGAATCGGATTGCCGCCGGCATTCTTGCCGCTGCTTTTGTTGCCGCAACGGGCCTGGCCAAGGCTGGCGAGGACTTCGCCGACCGGGCGCGCGACGTGCTCGAATCGATCTACACCGATCAGACGCCCGGTGCAGTGGCGGTGGTCAGTCGCGATGGGGAGGTCGTGTTCAACGAGGCCTTCGGCATGGCCAGCCTGGAACTGGACGTGCCGATGGAGACCGATCACATCCTGCGCCTGGCATCGGTGACGAAACAGTACACGGCCGCTGCGATCCTGGCCCTGGTGCAGGACGGCAAGCTTGCCCTCGACGACCCCCTGTCGAAATTCCTGCCGGACTTTCCAGTCGGTGACGTGACCGTTCACCAGTTGCTCAACCACACCTCGGGCATCAAGAGCTACACCAGCATCGAAGGCTACATGACCGACGATCGGATTCGCCGCGACCTCAGCACCGAGGAGCTGGTCGCCGTGTTCGCCGACGAGCCCGTCGATTTTGCGCCCGGCGAGAGCTGGTCCTACAACAACTCCGGCTATGTGCTGCTCGGGGCCATCATCGAGCAGGTCACCGACCAGCCCTGGAACGAGTTCATTCGCGAACGACTGCTGGCCCCGCTGGACATCGATTCGACCGATGCCTACGCCGACACGACCGTGCTTCCGGGGCGCGTGCCCGGCTACGCGGGGACGGCGGAGGAGCCCGAGAACGCCGGTTACCTGTCGATGACGCAGCCCCACGCGGCCGGGTCGCTGATGTCGACCGCCATCGACGTTGATCGCTGGCAGCGTGCCCTGCACGGCGATGAAGTGCTGGATGGGGAACTCTACGAGCGCATGATTAGCGCCGATGAAGTCGCCGCCGACGTTCGCAACGGCCAGAGTTACGGCTACGGCCTGATGATGGCCGACTGGATGGGGCATTCGGTGATCCACCACGGCGGCGGTATCAACGGCTTCACGACCTTTGCTTTCTGGTTGCCCGAGGAGGAACTCTCGATCGTGCTGCTGACCAATCGCGCCGGTCCGGGCTGGTCGACGCAGGACGTCACGCTGCGCCTGGCCGGCCTGGCCATGGACAAGGCCTATCCGGGCGAGCTGCCGGAACTGGACCTGCCGGCTGAAGCGCTGCAGGAATTCCAGGGCACTTATCGCATCGACGAGGAAACGGTTCGCACCCTGCGTGTCGAAGACGGCAAGCTGATCAGCCGGCGCCAGGGCGGCGGCGAGTTTCAGGTGATTCCGGTCGAGGGTGACCGGCTCGTGTTCGACCAGTCGCTGAGCTGGTTCTCCGTCGAACGCGACGAGAACGGATCCATCGAGGCCGTGGCCCTGCACCAGGGCTGGGGCGGCGAACCCGAGCGTGCCGTGCGCGAAAGCGACGAGGTGTGGGAGCGCCAGACCGCCGAGGTCTCCGAGGACCACATGCAGCGCTTGACTGGCCGTTACGAGCTGATGCCCAACTTCATACTGACCGTGCGCGTGGTCGACGGGGGCATGGAAATCCAGGCGACCGGCCAGCCGGCCGTGACGATGGAGGCCGAGTCGCCGGTGAAGTTCTTCAATAACGAGGTCGGCGCCGACATCGTCTTCGACCTTCCCGAATCCGGCCACGCGACCGGCCTGACGCTGTACCAGGGCGGCCAGGAGCTGCCCGCGCCGAGAATCGGGGAAGAAGCGGACGACTGATTGCCGCCGTGCGGGGCGGGGAAGGGAAGGGCTGTGCGGCCAGCGAATGGGCCGTTGTGTTCATGGCGACCGGAGCGGTGAGGCTGCATCGATTCGCTTGAATCAGCTGTGCCGCCTGAGCAGTTGAGAGCTCGCCGAGACCCCGACCAGACCAATTACCGCACCGGGTATGGCGCCCAGCACGAGGGCAGCCACGAGGCCGGCGAAAAGCAGAGTTCCCCCGGCCAGGATGGCGGGAACCGAATCGGTGTGGGGGATGGTCGTCCGCCTTCGGGTTTCGATCCAGGCCACGATTGCCAGCACCGGCACGGCCATCAGCAGGCAGAGGCCGAGCCACCACAATCTGCCGCTCCAGAACCCCGGATCTCCGGGTATGCCGGCGTCGATGGGCGCGCCGATCTTCTCGCCCAGCCATGCGGCGGGCAGTTCAGCCAGCTTGTGCCACAGATACAGCGGCATGCCGAAGGCGCCGAGGAAGGCGACGATGCCGGCCAGCCGCTCGCGGTCGAGCAGCCAGCGTGCCGGTCGTTCGCACAACAGGACCAGCCCGACTTGCAGCCACATCACGCCGATCAGCGCGAGAGTCGGCGGCAACATGTTGCTGTTGCCGTCGAGATCCTCGCCGATCATGCCGACGGGATAGCCGCTGAGGATCGAACCCAGCAGCCAGACAGCGCCCAGAACGAACAGCAGTAGGCCGGTGATTGCGCCCCGGAAGCGTTCGCGCTTCCAGGCGATTCCGAGCTGCTGCGGCAGCAACCAGACGACGAAAGCGTTGAGCCAGCCGATGCCGCCCTCAGAGCCGGTCACCCTTGCGCCCAGGGCGGGCCACTGCGTGGGCCAGAAGGCGCCCGCGCGAAGGATATCGAGCAGCGCGGCCAGGACGATCAGGCCGAGCACGGCGCCCAGGCCGAACCGGCGGTCGGCCTCGACGCTCAGCGGCAGCAGCGCCTGGACGGTCAGCAACATGACCAGGAACCAGAGATGAACGGTCAGCGAACCCTCGAAAGTGCCCAGGACTCTCCCGCCGGTGATCGAAGCGAGCGCGACCAGCAGGGTCAGCGCCGCCATGTAGGTGACCGTGGGTCGCGCCAGGCGCAGCGCTCGCCCGCCCCACCACTGGAGCTGGGAGTGCCCCCGGTGCAAGCGGTGGGCGACGCCCGGCGTGCTGACGGCAGCGGAGACGAAGACGAACAGGGGAACGACCTGCACCGCCCAGGTCAGGAAAGCGGCCGGAATCCAGGCATCGAGGAGGTGGTCGGTGGCCGCCAGGCGCCCGGCCTCGAGCCGGGGCAGGGTGGCGAACCAGTGGCCGAAAACGACGACAAGCAGGGCCAGCGCGCGCAACGCATCGGGATATAGGTCGCGTCGGTCGGTGTTCGGTTCGCGCAAGTCTTTCTCCGGGGCAGCCCGGCTCCGAGTATAAGCCCCGGTGGGCGATGCCCGGAAATGCTTGCGATTGCTGCAAGAAGCGGCTAGAAATGGATGTGAAATGGGGGCTTTTTCTCGGACAGGGAGATGAATTGTGGATTGCATCTCTTTCCCGGCGGGGCCGGAACATCCGCTGCTCGAACGGCTTGAACTGGCGTTCGATCTCCAGTCGCGCACGCTTTCGCGCGGCGGCCGTAGCCGCCACCTCGCGCCGCGCGAGTCGGAACTACTCGCCACCCTGCTCCAGGCCGAAGCGGGGCGGGTCGTCTCCCGGATTGACTTGCTCGATGCCGTCTGGGGCCAGGAAGAGGTCTGCGAAGACGCATTGACGGTAATCGTCTCCAGGCTGCGACGCCACTTTCAGCAGCTGGGGGTTGATCACACGGTCATCGAGACAGTGCCGCGGCGCGGCTATCGCCTGGGCGGATACGAGACCGCAGCGGGTGGCTGGCGGGACGCGCGCCGGGACGGGCGGCTGGGACGCACGCTCGGCCTCGCCTCGCTCGTCCTGTCGGCTCTGGCCGTGAGCCTTTCATGCCTGGCGCTGCTGATGGCAATGGGCTGATCTGCCTGGTTGAGACTGTGAAGTTGTTTCGCCGTTTCTGCGCCCGCAGGGGTTACGCAGGCTGCCGTGTGCTCAGGCCGTTGCTCTTCCCAATCGATCATGAACAGCGGCCCAGGCGGGGGTTTGAGGCGGACGCTGCACGTAGATTCGCCTGGCGCCTTGCGCATCCAGCTGGCGCAGGGCGGCGTAAAGGCCACGCGCATAAGCGACCGGGTCGTCGGGCAGCGACCGCCAGGCCCTGAATCCGCCCGGGTTCGGCGTGTCTTCCAGGGCGAGTACGGCCACGGCGGGGTCGGGTCGGGCGAGCGCGTCCGCGACGACGAGTTCGACCTTTGTCTCGGGGGCATAGTGCGAGGGCAGTCGTCCCGATGCCCTGGGGCCCTCCGACTCTCCCGCCACGGTCGGGAGCTCGCCGAGCACGCGGGCCAGTTGGTCGATGCTAATCATGCCCGGGCGCAGGACGCGGGGATGGTCGCCGCTGCAGTCGACGATGGTCGATTCCACGCCGACGTCGCAGGGGCCGCCGTCGATCACGGCGGCGACGCTGTCGCGGCCTTCAAATTCGCTGACGACATGGTCGGCGGTGGTCGGGCTGATGCGCCCGAAGCGGTTGGCCGAAGGGGCGGCGACGGCGCGGTCGAGGATCTTCAGCAGCCTGAGAGTGACGGGGTGACCGGGTACGCGCAGGCCGACCGTCTGCTGGCCGCCGGTGACCACGTCGTTGACGTGCCCGGCTTTCGGCAGGATCAGGGTCAGCGGTCCCGGCCAGAAGGTTTCGGCCAGCTTGCGGGCCGCTTCGGGCACTTCGGCGGCCCAGTCGTCCATGGCCTCGATGCCCGGCAGGTGGACGATCAACGGATGATCGGCCGGGCGGCCCTTGGCGGCAAAGATCTTGCGCACGGCTTCGGATTCGTCGGCGACGCCGGCCAGGCCGTAGACGGTTTCGGTGGGTACGGCGACGAGTTCTCCGCGACGCAGCAGGTCCGCGGCGCGTTGCAGGTCATCTTCGCTGTCGCCGAGGCGAATCACGGCCGGAATTTCTCCGGGCGCAGCACTTCCACGTCGGAGAGCGTGAGGATCATGGCGTAGTTGTCGTAGTAGTGCTCGCGCAGGTGTCGGGCGATCTTGAGCGCGGTTTCGTCGTCGCAGATGACTTCCACTCGGATGTTGCTGTCGGCTTCCCAGCCGGCGTCGCGCACACCGCGCTGGCCGCGCCCGCGGGCATTGGTGATCGTGTAGCCCGGCGCGCCCAGCTTGTCGAGGTCGCGCGTGAGGTGGGTCTCCAGCGCGGCTTCGGTGATGACCGTCAGGAGCTTTCGCCGGTAGTCTTCCTGGATGCTCATGGCGTTTGTCTCCTTCGACCCTAGAGGGTCCGGTGAATGAACTCGGCCAGCTGCCAGTAAAGGGGAATGCCGACCAGCACGTTGAAGGGGAAGGTGATGCCCAGCGAGGCCGTCAGCGACAGGGTAGGGTTCGCTTCCGGCACCGAAATGCGCATGGCCGCCGGCACCGCGATGTAGGAGGCGCTCGCGGCCAGCACGGCCATCAGCATGGTGCCGCCTTCCGACATGCCCAGCAACCAGCCGGTGGTAGCGCCGACGACCGAGCCGAACAGCGGCATGGCCACGCCGAAGGCGATCAGGAACAGGCCGTAGCGCTTGAGGCTGCCCGCGCGCGAGGCGGCGATCAGGCCCATCTCGAGCAGGAAGATGGCCAGGATGCCCTTGAACAGGTCCATGAACAGCGGCTCGATCGCCTTCAGCCCTTGTGGGTCGGACAGCCAGCCGATCAGCAGGCCGCCGATGAGCAGCACGATGCCCTTGCCGAGGAAGACTTCGTGCGCGACGTCTCCCCACTTGGTATCGCTCGACAGCCCGCGGGCGAGCACGATGCCGACCAGGATGGCGGGAATCTCCAGCACCACCAGCAGCAGCGGCAGGTGCGGCTCGTAGCCGATCTCGCGCGTGGCCAGCCAGGCGACCGCGACTGCATAGGTGCCGACGCTGACCGAACCGTAATGGGCCGCGATCGAGGCGGCATCGGCGCGCGCGAAACGACCCAGTTTGTGCAGCAGCGGGAAGGCGACCAAGGGCATCAGCAGGCCGATCATCAACGTGGCCAGCACCGAGGGCGCCAGATCGAGGAACGGCTGCTTCTGCAACTCGATCCCGCCCTTCAGGCCGATCGACAACAGCAGCAGGATGGAAACGAAGTCGTAGACCGCCTGCGGCAGCCTGAGCTCGGATTTCAGCAGCCCGGCGGCCAGGCCGAGCAGGAAGAACAGGATGATCGGGTCCATGGTCGCTCGTCAGTCCGTGACCTGCCAGCCGATGCTCGCGCCGGCGCGCAAGGGGACGATGGTTTCGCCGCCGGCGGCCAGCTCGGCATCCATGGTCCACGCCCGCTTCTCCAGCGCGATGCGTTCCTCGTGCCGCGGCAGGCCGTAGAAGTCGGGCCCGTGGAGGCTGGCGAAGCCCTCGAGCTTGTCGAGGGCGCCGGCCGCTTCGAAGACTTCGGCGTAGAGTTCGATGGCCGCCGGCGCGGAGTAGACGCCCGCGCAGCCGCAGTCGGATTCCTTCGCGTGCTTCGGGTGCGGGGCGCTGTCGGTGCCCAGGAAGAAGCGTTCGTTGCCGCTGGTGGCGGCGGCGACCAGGGCGCGGCGGTGCCGTTCCCGCTTGATCAGCGGCAGGCAGTAGTGGTGCGGCCGCAGGCCGCCCTCGAACAGGGCGTTGCGGTTGTACATCAGGTGATGGACGGTGATGGTCGCCGCGATCGGGCCGGGCGCCGACTTCACATAGTCGATCGCGTCGGCCGTGGTCGCGTGCTCGAGCACCATCTTCAGTTCCGGAAAGCGCGGGCGGAGCTTCTCCAGGTGGCGCTCGATGAAGACCGCCTCGCGGTCGAAGACGTCGATCTCGCTGTCGGTCACCTCGCCGTGCATCAGAAGCGGCACGCCGTGTTTCTCCATGGCCTCGAGTACCGGGTAGACGCGTTCGAGATCGCGCACGCCGGAGTCGGAGTTTGTGGTCGCGCCGGCCGGGTAGTACTTGACTGCGTGCACGAAGTCGCTCTCGGCCGCCTCGCGGATGTCCTCGGGCGTGGTGGTCTCGGTGAGATACAGCGTCATTAGCGGTTCGAAGGCGCTGTCAGCGGGCAGTGCCGCGAGGATGCGGTCGCGATAGGCGCGGGCGTCTGCGACGCTTCGCACCGGTGGTTTGAGGTTGGGCATCACGATGGCGCGGCCGAACACGCGCGCCGTGGCCGGGACCACGGCAGCCAGCATGTCGCCGTCTCTGAGGTGCAGGTGCCAGTCGTCGGGACGTCGGATCTCGATTCGGTTCACGATGCTTTCGCGGGATTGGCCTGGGAGCATTCTAGTCGCTAGCCGGCGGTATCGCCGAGCGGTGTGCGCTCGGTCTTGACCGGATCGGATTTCGTGCCGATAATGAAAAGATATAACATTACACTTCTTGTCGACATCCACGGAGACCCGAATGATTCGATCGACCCTATTGCTGGCCGGCCTCTTGCCCGTGGCCGCACTGGCGCAGGATGCCGAGCCGGAACAGGCGCCTGAGTCGCATACCGAACGTACCGAGCTCGAAAAGGTGGTGGTCAGTGCGCTGCCGATCGCGCGCAGCAAGCTCGACTCGGCCCAGCCCATCGACGTGCTGTTCGGTGAGGAACTCGACGACCGTCGCGGCATGACGCTGGGCGAGACCCTCATGAAGCAGCCCGGCGTGCATTCAACCAGCTACGGTCCCGGTGCCGGGCGCCCCGTCATCCGCGGCCTGGGCGGGGGGCGCGTGCAGGTGCTCGAAGACAGCCTGCCGGCGGTCGACGTGTCGGCCCAGTCCGACGATCACGCGGTGAGCGTCGAGCCCATGCTCATCGATCGCGTGGAGATCCTGCGCGGGCCGGCGACGCTGTTGTTCGGTTCCGGAGCGGTCGGCGGCGTGGTCAACGTGATCGACGGCCGCATTCCCGATGCCGTTCCCGCCGAGCCCCTGGAAGGTCGCTTCGAGCTGCGCGGGAATACGGTCGCCGACGAGCGCACCGGTGTGCTCCGCCTCGACGGCGGTTCGGGCAACTGGGCCTGGAACGTCTCCGGCACCTGGCGCGATGCCGACGATTACGAAATTCCCGGCGTGGCCGAGGCCGGCCACGCCGAAGACGACGGCCATGATCACGACGATGACGCCGGTATCCTGCCCAACAGTTTCGTCGAGTCGCGGTCGGGCTCGGCCGGGCTGAGCTGGATCGGGTCGCGCGGCTTTTTCGGCGTTTCACTCAAGCAATACGAGACCGAATACGGCATTCCCGCGCCACACGCGCATGGCGACGAAGAAGAGCACGACGACGACCACGGCCATGACGCGTTCCGCTATGCCCTGCTTTCCGAGGATGATCACGATCACGAGGAAGAGCACGGGCATGAAGATGAGGACGTCTACATCGACCTTGAGCAGACCCGCTGGGATGCCAAGGGCGCGCTGAACGAGCCGCTGCCCGGTTTCATCCGGGCGACCCTGCGCGCCAGCTACAGCGACTACACGCATGCCGAACGCGCCGTCGGGGGCGATGATGGCGACGAACACGACGAAGGCGGGCATGACGAAGGCGAGCACGAGGACGAACACGAACATGCCGGAGATCACGCCCATACTGTCTTCGACGTGGAAGCCTGGAACGCCCGCCTGGAGCTCGAGCACCGGCCGGTGGCCGGATGGCGCGGCGCGCTGGGCTTCCAGTTCGAGAACGAGGAGCTGTCGGCCATGGGCGAGGAAGCCTATGTGCCCGACGGGGACACCCGTTCCTGGGCGCTGTTCGCCTTGGAAGAGTTGGAAACCGGTCCGCTGACCTGGACCCTCGGGGGCCGCGTCGAACGCAACGAGATCGAGGTCGATGAACTGATCGAACACCTCGACCCTGATCATGAAGACGAACACGGCGACGCAGGCGACGATCACGACGATCATGACCAACACGCTCCGCTGAGCCGCAGCTTCACGACCGTGTCGGGCAGTGCCGGCGTGTTGTGGCGCATCGATCAGCGCTGGCAGACATCCTTGAACTATTCCTACGCCGAGCGCGCGCCGTCGCAGGCCGACCTCTATGCCAACGGTCCCCATGCGGCCACGTTTACCTTCGAGCGCGGTGATGCCGACCTGGAAGAAGAGGTGACCAATGGTCTCGACTTCATCGTCCACCGCCACGGCGAGGCCTTCGACCTGGAAGCCAGCCTGTTCTACAACTCCATCGACGATTTCATCTACCTGGACGAAACCGGTGAGGAAATGGACGGCTTGCCGCTGCGCCAGACCCGCCAGGAAGACGCGACCTTCTACGGCGGCGAACTGCTTGCGGTCTGGCACCTGCCGCGGACGGCCCTGGGGCATTTCGACCTGCGTGCCGGTTATGACTGGGTCCGCGCCGAACTCGATTCGGGCGCCAACCTCCCCCGGATCTCCCCGGCCCGCTACATCGCCGGCGTCGACTGGCATCGTGGCGACTTCCGGGGCAGTCTGGACTACCAGCACGTGACCGAGGCCGACCACCTGGCGCCCAACGAAACGCCGACCGACGGCTACGACATGCTCGACCTCAACGTAAGCTACTTCTTCGCACTGGGCGGCGCCGACCTGGAGGCCTTCGCCAAGCTCTCCAACCTGCTCGACGAGGAGGCCCGGGTGCATACCTCGTACTTGAAGAACTTCGCGCCGCTGCCGGGACGCAATGTCGGGTTCGGCCTGCGCGGCCGGTTCTGAATCGAACGGCGGTGACTCAGTCGGCCGGCCAGCGCATGCCGGCCGACTGCAGCCGCTCGACCAGGCCGGCGTCGAGCGGCGGCATGGCTTGGCGCAGATGCCTTCGAAACGCTTCCGCCGCCGGGGTCATGATCCGCGTCGACTTCTGCAGGAGGTACCAGTACACCGGCGCGGGGAAATGCGGAACGTCGAGCATGACCAGCTTGCCGGCATCCAGCTCCAGCTTGACGGCATGCAGGGAAATGACGGCCAGACCATAGCCGCCGCGCACGGCCTGCTTGATGGCCTCGTTGCTGCCGAGCTCGAGCTTGGGCCGGAGTTCGGCGCCGAATCGCCCGAGCCAGTCCGCGGTCCAGGCACGCGTGCCCGAACCCTGTTCCCGGACGACGAAGCGCGTCTTGGCCACCTGCCGGAAGCGCAGGTCCCTGGATGCCGTCCAGGGGTGGTCTGGCGCCGCGATCATGACCAGGGGATTGATGCCGACCTGCTCGCGCTCCAGCGCTCGCCGGTCCGGCGGCCGGGTCATCAGGTACCAGTCGTCCAGCCCCTCGTCGAGCCGCTCGACCAGCGCCGAGCGCGGCATGATGCGCAGGCTCAGCTCGATGCCGGGGTGTTCGCGCTGGAAGCTGCCCAGGAGCCGAGGCATGAAGTACTCGGCCGTCGAGACCGCAGCGATACTCAGGTGACCGCGCTCCACGCCCTTGCGGGCGGCGAGTTGCTGCTCGAGGCGTTGCAAGGGCTCGCGGACGTCGCGCGCGGCCTGCAGGACGTCGCGCCCGGCCTCGGTCAGGCGCCATTGTCTTCCGACCACTTCATAGAGCGGCATGCCGGCCGATTCGCTCAACTGCTTGAGCTGGATGGAGAGGGTCGGGGCGGTCAGGTGCAGCTGCTCGGCCGCGCGCGCGATCGAGCCGGCCTCGGCCACCGTGCGGAAGATGAGCAACTGGTGCAGGGTCAGGTGCATGGGGCAATATTAGATAAATATCTATTCAAGTAGCAATAAAAATTAACTTTTATTAATCTGATTCGCTTTCTAGACTGCTCGGCACGTTCAAGCGAGGAGTGCCATTGCATGTCAGCAGTCATCAATCCCGGTGAATTCGAGCGGCGCGGCGCGCCGCAACCGGAAACCGCCACCACCGTTGCACTGGCCCCCGGCGACGGGATCGGGACGGAGATTACCCAGGCCACCTGCCGGATTCTGGAGGCGGCGGGAGCGGCGGTGCGATTCGAGCCGATCGAGGTGGGTGAAGCCTGCTACCGGCAGGGCGTGAGTTCCGGTATCCCCGAGGACGCCTGGTCGGCCATCCGGCAGCGCCGCGTTTTGCTCAAGGGGCCGATCACCACACCCCAGGGCGGCGGCTACAAGAGCCTCAACGTGACCCTGCGCAAGTCGCTCGGCCTGTTCGCCAACGTGCGGCCGTGTCGTTCCTGGCACCCGGTGCTGCCGTCGAGGCACCCGGAGATGGACCTGGTGATCGTGCGCGAGAACGAGGAAGACACCTACGCCGGTATCGAACACCGGCAGACCGCCGAGGTGACACAGTGCCTGAAGCTGATCTCGCGCCCGGCCAGCGAGCGCATCGTGCGCTATGCCTTCGAACTGGCGCGCGCCCAGGGTCGCGAGAAGGTGACCTGCATGACCAAGGACAACATCATGAAGGTCACCGACGGCCTGTTCCACCGGGTGTTCGACGAGATTGCCGCCGACTACCCGGAGATCGCCGCCGAGCATCGCATCATCGACATCGGCACCGCCCTGCTCGCCGACCGGCCCGAGCAGTTCGACGTGGTGGTCACGCCCAACCTTTACGGCGACATCATCTCGGACGTGGCCGCGCAGATCACCGGTTCGGTCGGTCTCGGCGGCTCGGCCAACATCGGCGACGGTTTCGCCATGTTCGAGGCAGTGCACGGCTCGGCGCCGGATATTGCCGGCCAGGACATCGCCAACCCCTCTGGAATGCTGCTGGCCGCCTGCGAGATGCTGCGCTATCTCGACGACGAGGCGACGGCCGACCGGATCGAGCGCGCCTGGATGCGCACGCTCGAGGAAGGTGCCCACACCGCCGACATCTTCCGGCCCGGGCCCAGCCGCGAGCGGCTGGGAACGCGCAGCTTCGCCGAGCGCGTGTGCCGGAATCTCGACGCCGAAGCGCAGACGCTCACGACCTCCCGCGCCGGCGGCCTGCCGCGCTTCGACGGTTCCTGGAAGACGGCGGCCAAGAAGCCGCACAAGAGCCTCGTCGGCGTCGATGTCTTTCTCGACTGGGACGAGGCGGGCCGCGATCCGGAGCGCCTCGGAGACCGGCTCGTGGCCGCGGCCGGCGAAGGGCCGCTTTCGCTGCGGCTCGTCACCAACCGAGGGGTGAAGGTGTGGCCCGAGGGCCTGCCCGAAACCCGCTGCACCGACCACTGGCGCTGCCGATTCCGGGTGGAAGCCGGAAGCGAGTGCTCGCACGCGGACGTGATCGGGCTCCTGCAGCGCCTGGAGGTAGCGGGCTTCGACTTCGTCAAGACCGAGCACCTGTGCCACTTCGACGGGCAGCCGGGTTTCTCGCTGGGGCAGGGTGAGTGACGGGAAAGACAGGTCTGTAAACTTTCCAGCTTGTCTTGCGGTAGACTGTCGCGCTTTTCGCTCCCCGCAACAAGATCTAAGGAGAAAAAGCGTGACGACCGCCCCTCGCATCGCGGCGGCCCTGGTGCTGGCCACCGGGGTCGCTTCCCAGCAAGCAGCCCGCGCCCAGGACGAACCGACTGCCGCGCTCGACCCCCTGCTGGTCAGCGCCACGCCCGCCGGCGGCACGTTGTCGGAATCGTTCCAGTCGGTCACGGTCATCGACCGCCAGCAAATCGAGAGCTGGCCGGCGGCGACGCTGGCGGACCTGTTGGCTGGTGTGGCCGGGGTGGATGTCCGGCGACGCGGCGAGCCGGGCGTCCAGGCCGATGTGGGTATACGCGGCACAGGCTTCGAGCAGACCGTGATCCTGCTCGACGGCATGCCGATGGGCGATCCCCAGACCGGTCACCACAACCTCAACCTGCCGGTGCCGGTCGAGCACATCGAGCGCATCGAAGTGGTCAAGGGGCCGGGCGCCATGGCCTACGGCGGCAAGGCGACCGGCGGGGTGATCAATATCGTCACGCGGAAGGGCGGAGATGCCTCCCTGGCCGCGCAAGCCAGGGTCGGCAGCCACGACACCCGCTCGGGCACGCTGGCAGGCGCCGCCGGCTGGAGACGCAGCGACCACCGCCTGAGCCTCGATCATCTGCAGACCGACGGCCACCTGCCCGAGCGGCGCGCCGACGCCGAGCTCACGCGCGGCCTCTACACCGGTGGGGCGGATTTCGGCCGGACGGACCTGCGCTGGGGCCTGGGCGCCGAGAGCCGGGATTTCGGGGCCTGGAAGTTCTACACGGCCGACTATCCCGAGCAGCGCGAGCGCACCCGCACCCGCACGGCCTGGCTGGCCGCCGACACCCGGGCCGGCGAGTGGACGCTGAGTCCGCAGGTCTGGCGGCGTGAGCACGACGACTGGTTCCGCACCATCGTCTTCGGCACCGCCTACATCAACCGCCACGAGACGCGGGTGCAGGGCCTGCGCCTGGCCGGACGCCGTTCATGGGCCCGGGGCGTGACGGCGCTCGGTGTATCGCACGCAAGCGAGCGCATCGACTCAAACGCGCTCGATCGCCACGACCGCGACGAGTCCCAGGCCTGGCTGGTGCACCGCCAGCCCCTGGGTGAGCGCACGGCGCTGGAGGCCGGCCTCACCCTGGTCGACTACAGCGACTACGGCAGTTACGGCCTGCCCAGCATCGCCCTGCGGCATCGCGTCGGCGAGCACTGGACGGCTTTCGCCTCGGTGGCGCGCTCGGCCCGCGTGCCGTCCTATACCGAACTGTTCCTGCAGACCTCGGGCAATCTCGGCAACCCGGATCTCGAGCCCGAGCGCTCCGACTACGCCGAGGCGGGCCTGCGTTTTCGCGCCGGCGCGCACCGGCTGAACCTCGCGCTGTTCGAGCGCCGTACCGACCGCTTGATCGACTGGGCCCGCTCGCCGGGCGAAGTCCAGTGGCAGGCCGGCCAGTTCGAGGGGCACCGCAGCCGCGGCGGCGAGATCGAGTGGCGATGGTTTCCCGCTCGCCGCTGGCTGGAGCGCATCGACCTGGCTGCCACCGTGCTCGACACCGAGATCGATGACCGTGGCCTGGAGATCAAGTACGCGCTGGATCATGTCGAGTTGGGGCTGACCGGCGGTGCTGTCTGGCGCCTGGGCAAGGCGCTGCGATTGACGACGCGGGCGCGCTACACCGACCGCAGTTCGGGTGAGTCCGGCACGTTGGTGGACCTGAGGCTGGGTTGGCAGCTGTCCGGCGTCGAACTGTTCGTGGAGGGCAATAACCTGCTCGACGAGCGCCTGGTCGAGGCCGGGTTCGCGCCCTTGCCGGGCCGCTGGCTCTACGCTGGGATTCGGGCCGACTACTGAGCGTCGTCCTTCGATCCTTGCAGCCAGTCGTCGAAGCGTTCGCGAATGCGGTCGATGGTGTGGGAGTACCAGTCGATGTCCTTGGCGATGGCGTTGGCGCTGTTGTAGGCGTGCGTCGGAATGTGCGGGCGCATGTCGATTCCGGCTTCCGGATGGCGGCGCACCTGCGCTTCGGCGGAATGCCGGGCGGGTCCGTAGGCCAGGCGCTCGGCCAGCTCGGTCAGCGGGCCGGTACGCGTGGCGAAGCGGATGAAGGCCCGCGCGGCCTCCGGGCGACCGGCGTCGGACGGGATGACCCAGGTCTGGTACTCCTGGATCTGGCCGTCCCAGATGATTTCGATGCTGCTGTCCGGGTCCAGGCGCGCATTGAAGAAGCGCCCGTTGTAGCCCGAGGCCATGACCGCCCGGCCGGACTCGAGCAGGTCGACCGGCTCGCTGCCGGCCTCCCACCAGATGATCGAATCGCGAATCTCGCCCAGGCGCCGGAAGGCCAGTTCCAGCCCGCGCGGTGTCGACAGCAGGTCGTAGAGTTCCTGGCGCGGAACCCCGCTGGCCAGCAGCGCCCACTCCATGTTGTCCGCCGGCGTCTTGCGAAGCGCGCGCTTGCCGGGAAAGGTCTCGGTGTCGAACAGGTCGGCGACGCGATTGGGGCGCTGTCCGGAAAAGGCGCCGGCATCGTAGGCGATGACCGTGGCATAGACCGTGTGGGTGAGCGCACAGCGATGGCGGGCGCCCCCGATGAAGTCGCGGCTCGCCGATGTGCCGTCGCTGCCCGGCGGCAGTTCCAGGTTCTCGATCGACTGCAGTCGGCCTTCCGCACAGGCCGCCAGGGATTCGCTCATCGCCATGTCGACGAGGTCCGGCGGCGGCTGGCGGTCCAGGACGGCGGTTCCGCCGTTGTACGCGATGGTCTCGACGGCAATGCCGGTTGTCTCGGTGAAGGGCGCGAACAGGACCTCACGCTGCACTTCTTCGTAGGCGCCGCCCCAGGTCGCCACGAC
>JAZBPT010000300.1:0-6473 GCA_036351755.1 Wenzhouxiangella sp.
CCGAAGGGCGCGATGTCGTTGAGATCCAGCAACCACACGATGCCCAGGTAATCGTCGCCGCGGTCGGTCCCGGCCACCACGTAGAGCTCGGCCCCGACGCGGCCCGTGCTGTTGGTCATACTGAAGGCGTACTTGTCCGCCCAGACCCGACCGGTCTCCAGCGTGGCCGTCGCCGTGTTCCTGACGCGGATGTCGAAGAACGGCTGGCCGTTGCCGTCGATGCCGGCACTCGAGTAGCGGATGGTGTACACGCCCGCCGTTCCGCAGGAGGAAGAGGAGCCCAAACCGGTCAACGAGTAGGTTCGTGGCGGACGCGGGCGCGTGCCGATGGCCTGAACGGCCTGGACCTCCGCGAAGCTGGTCAGCCCCCCGACCGTGGAGGTGAAATCCGTCGTGTAGTCCGGCGTAGGCACCGAGTAAGGGGCATCAGGGGTCACAAGCGGAATGCGGCCCGGACACCAGATCTGGACGTCGGGGCTGCCCGACAGGGCCTGCCCGTAGAGGTCGATGACCTCGTTGTCCGGGTCGAAAATATCGACCCGCAGGAAAGTCACACGGTGCTGGTCGTAGTTGACGTTTCCCGTCGAAAGGCTGCCTTCCAGGTAGATTGGGCTGCTGGTCGAAACCCCCTGGCGCAGTTCGTAGGTCCCCTCCGCCTGGGCCTGTTGGACACAGAACAGGCCCGCAAGCGCGACGAGCGCGAGTACTCGCTTCATTTGGATTCTCCCGGCCGTTGACCCCCCTTTTCGCCGACCGGAATGGCTCCGGGGACGGCCGGGTCGCGGCACATTCATTTATGTGAATCGTGTCGCGAGATTATACTGGAGCGGTAGGCCGAGTCAAAGAATCGAGCTGACCGGTTGCCCGAGCGCGCATAAAAACGCCGGCACTGCGGCCGGCGTCATTGTCCCCGGCCCGCCTCGGCGGGCACCAGGGTCGGGTATTGCGCCCGGTCAGGAAAGGATGGCGTTCGCCCCGCCCTCCAGGTTGTAGACCTGGCTGTAGCCCTGCTTGCGGTAGTGCTCGGCGTACTGCATCGAGGACTGGCCGACGTTGCACACGAACACCAGCGGCTGGTTGGGGTCGCCGTCCTTGAGCTCGGCCATCAGGTCGGCGTCGAGGGGCTCGGCAAAGTCCAGGGGCTTTTCCCTTCGGTCGGCCTCGCCGCGCACGTCGATCACCCGGATGCGTTCGCCCGAGTTCATCCGCTCCTGCAGCTCGGCCGGCGTCATCTGCCCGACCGGCGCCGGGGCGCCCGGAAGATCGAGCTTGAGGCCTTCGCCCTGCACCGTCTCCACCCAGTCGATCGTGGCACCCTTGGCACGTTGCGCGCTGCCGATGTCCATCAGCACGGTGATGCCGTTCGACTCGGTTTCGATTTCCGTGCCCTGTTTCGGGCCGACCTGGAACTGTGCATCCCAGCCGCCATCGATGGCGAAATGCAGGTGATTGCCCGGATAGGCGTCGAGGAACTCGCGAATTTTCCCGGCGGCCTTGTCGGTGATCGTGATCTCCGGCGGCGTGCGGTCGGGCTTGTCCAGTCCGAACAGCTCGTGCAGTTCGCCGCTGTTGAACATCTCGCCGATGATGTCGTTGCCGCCGACGAGTTCACCGTCGACATAGAGCTGCGGGATGGTCGGCCAGTCGCCGTAGACCTTGATGCCCTCGCGGATGGACTCGTCCTCGAGCACGTTGTAGCTGGCGTAGTCGCCGGCGAGCAACTGGTCGAGGATGCCGGCGGTCTTGGCGGAAAATCCGCACTGCGGCATCTTCGGGGTGCCCTTCATGTAGAGCACCACGCGGTGCGAGGCGACCTGCGATTCGATTTTTTCCCTGAGGGCGGGGTCGAGGCTCATATTCTTCGGCATCCTGATCGGTAAAGATCTTGCGGGTTTCGGCCAATATTGTTGGGCTGCACTACACGACAATCAAGGCAATTCCTGCATACTGAAGGCATTGCGAGCCAGAACACGTTATCCTTTGGGGTTCGCTGACCATACGCCAACGTATGCCCCGCACTGGCAAACGGGGCCGGAGTGCCGATTGAAGACTCTCCATCATCCTGATTTCGAAAAAGATTCCTGCGGCTTCGGGCTGATCGCCCGGCTGGACGACCAGGCCACGCACGACACGGTCGCCGACGCCGTCCAGGCCCTGGTGCGCCTGACCCACCGCGGTGCGGTCGCGCCCGACGGCAAGACCGGCGACGGCTGCGGCCTTTTGCTGAAGCTGCCCGACGCGTTCCTGCGCGCGGCTGCCGGCGAGTCCGGCATCGAGCTGGGTCAACGCTTCGCCGTCGGCATGGTGTTTCTGGCCGACCACGACGAGCGCGCGGCCGACCAGAAGCGCATGCTCAAGAATCAGATTGCCGAGCGCGGCCTGACCGTCGCCGGCTGGCGCCGCGTGCCCGTCGACCCGACCGCCTGCGGCGAGACGGCGCGCCAGACACTGCCGCGCATCGAACAGGTCTTCGTCAACGCGCCGGGGGATGTCGATGCGGATGAACTCGAGCGCCGCCTGTTCCTGGCGCGCCGCCGCTGCGAGCAGGCGCGCGGCGAGAAGCCTGACTACATCGCCAGCCTTTCGGGGCAAACCGTCAGCTACAAGGGCATGGTCATGCCCGAGTACCTCGAAGCGTTCTACCCGGACCTGGCCGACGAGCGCATGGCCAGCTCGGTGGCGGTCTTCCACCAGCGTTTTTCGACCAACACCCTGCCGAAGTGGTCGCTAGCCCAGCCGTTTCGCATGCTGGCGCACAATGGCGAGATCAACACCATTCGCGGCAACCGCAACTGGACGCGCGCCAGGCGCAAGCTGCTCGCCTCGCCCCTGCTGACCGAGCTGGGCGAAATCGACCCGCCGGTGGGCATGCAGGGCTCGGACTCGAGCTCGCTCGACAACATGCTCGAACTGCTCGTCGCCGGCGGCATGGACCTGCCGCAGGCCGTGCGCATCCTGATTCCGCCGGCCTGGCAGACCGACGACAACCTCGACGCCGACCTGCGGGCCTTCCACGAGTTCTTCGCTTTCCACCAGGAAGCCTGGGACGGCCCGGCCGGACTCGTAATGTGCGACGGTCGGCATGCCGTTTGCGCGCTCGACCGCAACGGCCTGCGGCCCGCGCGCTGGACGCGCACCACCGACAACCGCCTGATCGTGGCCTCCGAGACCGGCGTGGTCGACGTCGACATTGAACAGGTCGCCGCCCGCGGGCGGCTGGGTCCGGGGCAGATCCTGGTCGCCGACCTGAAGACCGGCGAACTGCTCGACCACAAGGGCGTCGACGAGCAACTCAAGAATCGCCATCCCTGGCAGGACTGGCTGAAGTCCGGCGTGAAATACCTCGACTCCGAACTGGTCGACGTGCACATGGCTGCCGAACCCTTCGACGCCGACACCCTGGCCAGCTATCAGAAAATGTTCAATCTCTCGCGCGAAGAGCGCCGCGAGGTCATCGCCGTGCTGGCCAACACCCAGGCCGAGGCCGTCGGCTCGATGGGCGACGACACGCCCATGCCGGTGCTCTCGACCAAGGTGCGTTCGCTCTACGACTGCTTCCGCCAACAGTTCGCGCAGGTCACGAACCCGCCCATCGACAGCCTGCGCGAAAAGATCGTGATGTCGCTCGAGACCGGCATCGGCCGCAAGGGTAACGTGTTCGAACCCGGCCCCGACCTGGCCGACCGCGTGGTGCTCAACTCGCCGGTGCTGTCGCAGCGCAAGCTCCGGCAGCTGATCAACACGCCGCAGTTCGGGCTTTCCTCGGAATTCCTCGATCTCAACGTGCCGGCCGACAGGCCACTCGACGAGGCGCTGAAAGACCTGTGCCGCCAGGCCGAAGAGGCGGTGAACAACGGAACCCTGATCCTGCTGATCTCCGATCGCTACCTCAAGCGCGACCACCTGCCGGTACACGCCTTGTTGGCGACCAGCGCGATCCACCATCACCTGCTAGAAACCGGTCAGCGCCCGCTGTGCAACCTGATCGTCGAGACGGCCACGGCGCGCGACCCGCATCACTTCGCCTGCCTGATCGGCTTCGGCGCCACTGCGGTCTACCCCTACCTCGTCTACCAGACCCTGCAGGCGATGGCCACGGCCGGCGAGTTCGAGAATCCGCGCAACGAAGCCCTGGAACTGGGCCGCGCCTACCGCCGCGGCATCCGCAAGGGCCTCTACAAGATCCTGTCGAAGATGGGCATCTCGACCGTCGGCTCCTACCGCGGCGCCCAGCTGTTCGAGATCGTCGGCCTGGCCGACGAGGTGGTCGACCTGTGCTTCCCCGGCGCCATCAGCCGGGTGCAGGGCGCGACCCTGGAAGACTTGCACGACGACCAGCGCAAGCTCGCCCGCTGGGCCTGGGAGACGCGCGTGCCGATCGAGCACGGCGGCCTGTACCGCTACGTCGACCACGGCGAATACCACGCCTGGAACCCGGACGTGGTCGTCGCCCTGCACCGCGCCACGCAGAACACCGACCGGGCGGCCTGGGAGGAATTCACGCGCCTGGTCGACCAGCGCGACCCGGCGACCCTGCGCGACCTGTTGAAACTGACCAGCCCGAACGAGCCGATCGACATCGACGAGGTCGAGCCGGTCGAGACCCTCGTCAAGCGCTTCGACTCGGCGGGCATGAGCCTCGGCGCCCTGTCGCCCGAGGCCCACGAGGCCCTGGCGATTGCCATGAACCGCCTCGGCGCGCGTTCGAATTCCGGCGAGGGTGGCGAGGACCCGGCGCGCTACGGCACCGAAAAGATGTCGAAGATCAAGCAGATCGCCTCGGGCCGCTTCGGCGTGACGCCGGAATACCTGATCAACGCCGAGGTCATCCAGATCAAGATCGCCCAGGGCGCCAAGCCCGGCGAGGGCGGGCAGCTGCCCGGCCACAAGGTCGACAAGCTGATCGCCCGCCTGCGCTTCGCCAGCCCGGGTGTCGGCCTGATTTCCCCGCCGCCGCACCACGACATCTATTCCATCGAGGACCTCGCCCAGCTGATCTTCGACCTCAAGCAGGTCAACCCGAAGGCGCTGGTCTCGGTCAAGCTGGTCTCCGAGCCGGGCATCGGCACGGTCGCCGCCGGCGTGGTCAAGGCCTACGCCGACCTGATCACCGTCTCCGGCTACGACGGCGGCACGGGCGCCAGCCCGCTGACCTCGGTCAAGTACGCCGGCGCGCCCTGGGAGCTGGGTCTTTCCGAAGTCCGCCAGGTGCTGATGGCCAACGGCCTGCGAGGCCAGGTGCGCATCCAGGCCGACGGCGGCCTCAAGACCGCGCTCGACGTGGTCAAGGCCGCCATCCTGGGCGCCGAGAGTTTCGGCTTCGGCACCGCGCCGATGATCGCGTTGGGCTGCAAGTACCTGCGCATCTGCCATCTCAACAACTGCGCCACCGGCGTGGCCACCCAGAACGAAACCCTGCGGGCGAAAACCTTCATCGGCCTGCCCGAGATGGTGATGAACTACTTCCGCTTCGTCGCCGAGGACGTTCGCGCCATCCTCGCGCAACTCGGCGTCAAGCGGATCGAGGACCTGATCGGGCGCACCGAGTACCTTGAGCGGATCGAGGGACTGACCGAGCGGCAGAAGCGGCTGGATCTTTCGCCGATCCTCGCCGAGACGGGGCTGGAGACCGACGCCGACCGCTTCTGCGTGGCCGAGCGCAACCCGCCGCACGACAAGGGCGAACTCGCGCAGCGCATCGAGGCCGATACCGCCTCGGCCGTCGAGAGCAAGTCGGGCGGGCGCTTCGAATACGCCATCCGAAACAGCGACCGCTCGATCGGCGCGCGCCTGTCCGGCGCCATTGCAAGGGCGCACGGCAACCAGGGCATGGCCGACGCGCCCATCGCGCTGGACTTCACCGGCACGGCCGGCCAGAGCTTCGGCGCCTTCAACGCCGGCGGCCTGGAGTTGACGCTCACCGGTGAGGCCAACGACTACGTCGGCAAGGGCATGGCCGGCGGGCGCATCGTGCTGCGCGTGCCCAGCGACATCCGCTACACCGCCTGCGAGACACCGATCATGGGCAACACCTGCCTCTACGGCGCCACCGGCGGCGAACTGTTCGCCGAAGGCCAGGCGGGCGAGCGCTTCGGCGTGCGCAACTCCGGCTGCGTGGCCGTCATCGAGGGCGCCGGCGACCACTGCTGCGAATACATGACCGGCGGCGTGGTCGTCGTGCTGGGCAAGACCGGCATCAACTTCGGCGCCGGCATGACCGGCGGCTTCGCCTACGTGCTGGATCTCGACCGCGGCTTCGTCGACCGCTACAACCACGAGCTGATCGACATCCACCACATCGCGCCGGAGAGCATGGAAAACCACGTCCATCACCTGCGCGACCTGATCATGCGTCACCAGGAGTTGACGGGCAGCCGTCACGCCGCCGAAGTCCTCGATGACTTCCGCCGCATGCTGCCCAAGTTCTGGCTGGTCAAGCCCAAGGCCGCCGACCTCGACGACCTGATCGCCTC
>JAZBPT010000301.1:0-10306 GCA_036351755.1 Wenzhouxiangella sp.
CTTGAGTTGAACAGAACTCGAAATGGTAGCACCGATGTCGGGGGCGATGCCTATGCCATGGGTCATGGGCTGGTTGGCCTCCGCTGTGTAGCCCCGGACTTGATCCGGGGCCTTCCCTGAGGTTGGCGTCTTCATCGGATCGGTCCCGGATCGAGGCCGGGACGACGAGCGAGATTAGCGACGGCCCCGGAAGAATGCCCGCAGCATCTCGGCCGATTCCTCGGCGAGGATGCCGCCGGTGACCTCGCAGCGGTGGTTGAGCTCGGGGCAGGTGAGGACTTCGAAGATGGAATGGTGCGCCCCTGCGCGCAGGTCGTCCGCTGCGTAGACCACGCGCTTGACGCGCGCATTGACCAGGGCGCCGGCGCACATGCTGCAGGGCTCGAGGGTGACGTAGAGCGTGGTGTCGGGCAGCCGGTAGTTGTCGAGGTTTCGTGCCGCCTCGCGCAACGCCACGATCTCAGCGTGGGCAGTCGGATCGGCATCGGCGATCACGCGGTTCCAGCCCTCGCCGAGGATGCGCCCTTCGGCGTCGACCAGGACAGCCCCGATCGGCACCTCGCCCATGGCCTCGGCGCGCTCGGCCAGGGCCAGGGCGTGGCGCATCCAGCGAATGTCGGCTTGAGCGTCCACGCCGCCGCGCCCTAGTGAACCTTCCAGTAGAACTTGAAGCCCAGTGAAACGGCGATCAGGACGACGAAATAGGTGAACAGCCAGCCGCGCATCCAGCCCGGGCCGACCGGCAGGATCTCGTGGGACGGCAGGCCCATCCGCACCGTATCGGCCGGGTTGTCGTCAGACAGGTAGCCGGCCGGATTGCCGATCAGCAGGTTCCACCACCGTCGCTCGTGAATGATCGGCGCCGGAGTTTCCAGCGGCAGCTCGAGCGCGGCTTCACCGTCGGCCGTCTCGAGCCGGGCGGTGTCGTCCGGCCACACCAGGCGCCAGCGAAGCGGCTCGTCGACCGCAGACGGCAGGTGGCGGGACTCGGTGCCAACCCAGCGCCAGTTGTCGGCATCGCGCTCGATACTGTCGCTGGAGACTTCGACGTTGACGCGGGCCCCGCCTTCCGGGAAATGCGCGCCGAATTCGTTCGACCCCCACACCAGCACGAACAACACCGGAATGCCGGCGATCAGGGCCGGACCGATGGCCAGGCCGATATGCCTCCCCGACAGCCGAAAGTTCTCCTTGATCAGCGGAATCAGACCGGAAAATTCGCCGTCGTAGCGCTTGAGCTTGTCCTGCACCGCCTTGACCTGCGGCTTGAGCGCGGCAAGCTTGTCCTGGTTGGAGGTCGCGCGGTAGACCCACATCGTGGCCCAGCCCGACAGGGCAGCCCAGAAAACGAGCGTGACCGGCAGCGGCAGGACGAGCAGCAACACATCGTTGACGAGCCCGAACAGGATGCCCGGCCAGTCGAGGATCCCAAGATCACTCACGGTTCGTCCTCCCGGATCTGGCGGCGGGTCAGCTGCCACACATCACGAATGCCGCTGATTTCCACCTCGGGGGTGAAGTTCGAGAACAGCACGCCGGGCACCAGCGCCGGGTCGATGCAGTGATCCCCGCTCCATTTCTGGCGGTTGGGCTCCATCAGCGGCTTCGGAATGGCGCCCAGGGTGGTCTGCCAGGAGGCTCGATAGCCACGGTGGTAGCCGACCACCAGGTCGGGCGCGTCGCCCCGCTCGGGGCCGCGGTAGGCCTCTTCGCCGTCGAAGACGCGGCGCACGACCGGCTCGCCCGTTTCCGGATCGGCCCACTCGGTCAGGCCGGCGGAGATTTCCGACTTGAGGGCGTCAATCTCGCCGGACTCGACGATGCCCTGCCCCTCGCGCCCGGCCAGGTTCAGGAACAGGCCGTTGAGCCCCAACGCATAGGCGCGTGAGCGACTCCAGTCGACGTTGGAGAAGACCACGTCGGATTCCGTCGCGCCCTCTTGGAGCACCAGGTAGCCGTTGTCGACCAGCCAGCGGTTGAGGTGCACGGCCTTGCGGAAGGGCGCGAAACCGTGGTCGCTGATCACGATCAGGCGGTCGTCCGGCCCCAGGCGGTCCATGGTTTCGCCCAGGATGCGGTCGGCCTCGCGGTAGATCCACTCGACCTCGTCGCGGTGTTCCGGCGCGGTGTCTTCATGCCTGGGATGCTGCTCGTCGAGACCGCGGTAGAACATGTGCGTGACCCGGTCGGTCTGCACGAAAGCGCCAACGACCAGTTCGCTGTCGTTCTTGTCGAGCGTTTCGTACCACATGGCCTCGCGCTCGGCGAGGATGGTCTTCTCCATCTCCAGCCAGGCGGCGTCGGAAATGTGCTCCTCGTTGAGCGACCAGGTCTCCTCGGGCATGCCGATGGTGTGGAACAGGCCGATATCCTCGACCAACTCGGCAGCGTAGCCCGACGGCGAGGCGATCTCGACGGCTGGATTCTCGGGATCGATCTGGATCGGGGAGACGTACAGGCGCGGGCTCGGGTAGCCCTGGACCAACAGCAGCCGCACCGTGCCCGTCACGCTGATGGGGCCGGTGACGTCGAACGCCACCCGGATCCAGTCCGACCATTGGCCTGGCTCGAGCCTGACTTCGTCGTCGCCCAGGCGCACGGCAGCGCCGATTTCGGCAGGCTCGATCACCAGCGGAACGGTCATCGGCTCGCCGGATTCGAGCAGGGGATCGGGTGGCCCCTCGAACTCCGACTCGATGCGCCCCTGGCGGTCGGGTCGGACGCGCACGGTGCGCGTGCTCGAGCCGGCGTCGCCCAGGCGCGTGGTGGTGTAGTAGGTGTAGGTGCCCTGCGTGCCCAGCAGGTCGGGCACGCCCATGCCCGAGAGCATGCGGTGGATGTCGTCGGGCGGATAGGTGACCGGAATGCGCAGCACCGAAGCACGCGCGCCCTCGTCGCGCTCGGCCTTGACCCAGAACGCCTCGCCCTGGCGGCGGTTGAGCACCTCGCCGCTGCCCAGCGGCACCTGCAGGCCGAAGAGCTTGATGAAGCGATCCGGCGGAATGTTCTCCGAAATCGAGAAGTTGGGCGTGTAGGTTTCGGGGTTGCGGCGCAGGAAGTCGAAGATGCCGTGCTCACCCGGCCCCTTGCCGGTCGCGAAGCTCGACCAGGCCACCGGCGACTGCGGCGGATTGCTGGTACCCAGCTCCTGGAAATGGCCTTCGGCGGCCAGGCGGCTGAAATGGGGCATCTTGCCCTCGTCCATCCAGCGACGGGCGAGCACGGGGTCCATGCCGTCGAAACCGAGCACGACGACTCGTGAATCGACCGTTTCCGGCTCGCCGCCGCAGCCGACCAGCGCAACAACGCCGAACGCCGCCGCACAGAGCGCCGCGCGGCGCCGCAGATCACGCAACTGGAGCATGGCTCACTCGGACCGGCTGGTCGAGCGCTCGGCCTCGACGGATTCGGCCGGCTCGGCCGCCTCGCTCGCGGGCGCACCGCCCAACTTGCGCTTGAGCCGGCGAAACACGTAGCGAATCGGCCAGATCAGCACCGCACCGACGGCCAGCACGATCGCGACCAGCACGCCCCACAGGCCGCCCAGCAGGCTGATGCCCGAACCGGGGCCGATGTAGGCCATCGTCGACGCAGCGGCTGTTGTCAGGGCGATCCCCAGGCAAAGATCAAAAACCGTTCTCTTCACGCAGATCCATCTCTCATTTAAGGGAAGGGTTGGATTATAGACACCATGATCCGCGACCGACACCCGTCTACCGCGAACCACGGCCAGCGTGGCGCTCGACAAATTCGGTCAGCGTGGGAACCAGCGACACCTCTCCAGGCAGCTGCGACTCCAGCGAGTGGATCTTTCCACGTGTGCGCGCCAGCAGCTGCGGCAGGAGCGACGGCTTGTTCCTCAAAAGACGATCTACCACTTCATCGGCGGCCGCGGTGTTGCCCTGCAACAAGTAATAGGTAAGTTCGGCATGCAGGTTGCCGACGATCAGGTTGGCATCGGCCGACCAGAAATCGAACTCGCCGCCACTCGCGCTATCGGCTAGCGTAACGCCCTCGCCGATATAGCCGAGCCCGCGAAGGGATTCCATCTCCTCGGCCTGGGCGACGGCGTCAGCTTCCTGCGCGCCCGGGGCGTTCCAGCCAAAGTCATAACGCCCAATGAAGCGGGGTGAATTGTCCTCGGTGAAGGACTTGCTCAGCAATGGGTAGGCCACCGACCCGGGAATCGCGTCGGATATCGGCACGTCGAGCAGGTAGGCCAGTGTCGGGAACACCTCCATGATGGTAAGCGGTTCGAGTCGGCCGGGCTGGATGTCGGGGCCGTGAGCGAGGATTACTCCATTGGGCCGATGATTGCCGGTCAGCAGGTCGCTGGCACGGGGCTGGTAGCGCCCCGTGCCCGAACCGAACCCGTGATCGGAAATCACGACGATATTCGAGCGATTGCCGTACTTCTCGAATGCTTTCTGAATCACTTCATCGACGTAGCGATAGGACTCTTCGAGCACGTCGCCGAGCCGCTCCATCTGCCGGGGATCGGGCTGCTCATCCCAATCGCTTGGGTCATAGAACTTCCAAAGCGAATGGCTGACGATGTCTACGATGCGGTAATAGGTGATGAAAAGGTCCGCCGGCTCATGGAAGAGGCGGTCGGTCATACGACGCAAGTACTCGTCGGAACGGATCCGGCTGTCAACGCGGCCTTCGACCAGGCGCGCGGCCGGATAGTACGGGCTCGATTCGTCCTCCGCCTGCGCCGGCTCATACGGCCATGGGAAAAAGCGCTCATACAGACTGGCCTCATCAGCAAACACGCTTCGTCGGACCTCCTCCGACATCGGCTGAAGCGATTCCGGCCAAACGGCGTGTTCGAGATTCTGGAAGGCGCGGTCGGAGACGATGCGCCCGTCGATGGACTCCGCGGGCCATGAAACGAACCAGCCGATGACCGTCGAACGCTTGTCGTGGGCGTCGAGCACATTCCAGAGCGCCGGCTGCCGACGCAAGGAGACATCCACCGGCTGCTTTCCGCTCCTGCCGCTGAACGGATAGACGAAATCGAGAATGCCGTGCTCGCTTCCGAAATGACCGGTGGCGAACGTCGTCCATACCACCGGAGAGACCTGCGGCCCCGGGTTGAGCAAGTGTCCGTAGGCACCCTGCTCCATCAGTCGAGCGAAGCCCGGCAACTCGCCGCGAGCGACCATGTCCTCGATGACCTGCCATTCCGCCCCGTCCACGCCGATCAGCAAAACGGTCGGTGCACCGGGAGTTTCGTTTGCCGTGCTGCGAGTGTCCGAATCCTGATTCGAACAGGCTGCTAGCAAAAAAACCATAAATAAAACCGGCACTCGGCGCGCAAACTGATACATTAGCGAGGCTCGCTTGGACTGAAAAACGCAAGATTCTATCCTAACCGTTTGGATTGCATTCCACCGCGGCTACTGCTTACGCCCGAAAGATCGCCACATGCCCAATAGCCAATCCGGGAATCTACCGACGGTACCCGCCGGACTGCACTGGCAAGCCAGGTTCTACGCACGCACCGCACCGATCTGGCGATGGCTGAGCCGCCTCGAATCCGGAGTGCTGCGCGAAGAGATTGAGCGCGTGGCCATTACGCGGCCCATCTACATCGCCGGCGTACCTCGGGCCGGCAGCACCTTGCTGACAGAGTTCCTGTCGACCCACCCTGCGGTGACCAGTCATCGCTACAGCGACTTTCCCAACGTATACACGCCCTACTGGCGCAACTGGCTGGCCGAGCGGACGCGAACCAATCCTTCCGAAGCCGTGGAACGCGCACACGGCGACCGCATCATGGTGACCAACGAAAGCCCGGAAGCTGTCGAAGAAGTGATCTGGATGCAGTTCTTCGCCTCGCTTCACGACCCCGGGGTCAACCAGGTGCTCGACAAGGACACCAAGGCGCCGGATTTCGAACGCTTCTACACCGACCACGTCCGCAAACTGCTTCTGGCGCGTGGCCGCGAACGTTATCTGGCCAAGGGTAATTACAACGCATCGCGCCTCCAGTACCTGTTAAAGCTGTTTCCGGATGCGCGAATCGTCGTGCCCGTGCGCAGCCCCGCCAATCAGATCGCCTCCCTGATCAAGCAGGACCGGCTGTTCACCCGTGCGGCCGAACAGGATCCGCGCATTGGTCCGCAACTTCGGATGTCTGGACACTTCGAGTTCGGCCCGGCCCGCTGCGCCGTGAACACGGGTTGCGCGGACGAGGCTTCACGCATGGTGGACTGCTGGCAGCGTGGCGACCTAGCCGCCGGCTGGGCGATTTACTGGAACAGCATCTACGCGCATCTCCTGCGGCAGCTCGAAGAGGACTCAGCGCTGAACGACGCGGTACAGCTGGTTCGATATGAAACGCTCTGTCAACACCCGGACGCCACCCTTCGCGAGCTGCTCGACCATACCGGCCTGGACCCGCAAGCGGCGAAAGCCGTGACGGCGGACTTCTCGGAAAGGATCAGCGAACCCGACTACTACCGACCGGATTTCAGCGACGAGGAAATGCAGCAAATCGACGACGCCACGCATTCGACGGCCCGGGCCCTGGGATATCGAACCTAGGAGCGCTTTACCGGACGACGAAGGTCCCGACCATCTGCCGGGCGCCTGATTCCCGATCCACCAGCTCCACCGGGTATTCGCCGGGCTCAGCGTAGATCGAATGGTCGGTGATATGGGTCGTGATCAGGCCGTCACCAGGCCTCAGCGTGGTGGGCACTTCGACGCCGCCGAACGTCACGACAGTCGAGTCCGGAAAGCATGGGACGCGGATCCAGAACGCGGACGCGCCATCGGGCTGCGTGTTGAAGGTCTCACCGGCGGCGGCCGATTCCGGCCCCCAGCGGTCCACAGCGCAGAAACCGTCTTGCTTGTGCGCAGCCTCGCGCACGGCCAGGGCGCCCAGCTTCTGCTTTCGATTCTCGACGGGGTCGTAGAGCCACAGCTCGTGATCACCGGGATTGTCTCCGAGTTCGCCGATGAGCGCTTCGGGCAGTCTGGACGAAAAGCCCCGCTCGGTGGTGTTGATCGTCAGCTGCCGCCCGCGGATCACCAGGCGCATTCTCGGCGCCGGAACTCCCGCCGTTCCGAACCAGATGACGCCTTCCGGGACGCCGTCGCCCTGGAGCGTCTGGCCGGCTTCCATCGACTGCGGCGTGAAGCGCTCGACATCGACCAGTGATCCTTCCGGCGCGCTCTCGAAATCCGGCTCGCTCGCCTCGCTGGCATCGGGGCCGAGAAGCGCCACGTGAAGGGCGGCCAACCGGGCTTCGGTTTCCGATAACTGCCAGCCTTCGTGGACGAACAGGCGATCCTGCTCGAAGTCGCCGGCCACCCGCGCCTCAAGCCCGGTAAGCAACTCGCGGAAGGTCAGCAGCTTGTCCGGCTGCAGCCCGAGTGACTGCAACAGGGCGCCACCCGGCTCCTTCCCGGAATTGGCAGCGAGCCACGCACGCCCTGCCCGTGCGCTGCCTTGCATGTCCGCAGCCAGCTTGTGGAGCTGCCGGCGCGCGGTCAGCGGCTCGTCGCGACCCGGGCAAAACAGCCACAACCCGCCCGCGGCGCCGGCACCGGCCGCCGCCACACCGCCAGCCGTCAGGTAAAGAAAGCGACGTCGCTTCATGCTTGGGCTCCCTTGAGATGATGGGCCAGGCGCAGCGAAAGGGCCACAATGGTCAGGGTGGGATTGGAGTATCCCGAGGCGGGAAACACCGCGCTCGAGGCCACGTAGAGATTGTCCGTGCCATGGACACGGCAATCGGGATCGACCACGCCGTCTTCAGGCGCCCGGCTCATGCGCGCGGTTCCCATATGATGCATGCCGCCAGTAAAACTCCGGGTGGTTTCGGGGCTGACCGGCCGCGAATACTGCATCCGACCGAGACCGGATCGACCCAACCATCGCGATAGCCGACCGACCAGGCGGTCGATGCCTTTCAGGTCGCGGTCGGCAATGGCCCAGTGCAGTTTGAGCTTGCGCATGCCCAGGGCATCGCGTTCCTCACCCAGGGAGACGCGACTATCCGCGTTGGGCGTGGGCTCGTTGATCATGGTGATGCGGTAGCGCCAGGCGCCGGACGGCACTCGCGGAGCTAGCCCCGGCGTTGCGAGAGCTTCGGGCGGCCAGTCCACGTCTGGCTCGACGGCCGTGAACAGCAGGCAGCAGTTGTTCAGCTCCAGTCGGCGCATCAGGTCCACCGAAGGCGTAAGCACCGGCATCAGAGGCGCATCGCGGCCTGGGTGCCGGTGATACTTGAGCCCCGCCCGAGTCAGCAGGTAGCCGGGCGTGTAGCCGAAGTGTTCCATGAAATACCGCCCGACGAGCCCGGACGAATTACCGAGCGCCGGCGCATCATTCTTGGCGGTATGCAGCAGCAGCCGGGGTACTTCGAGTCCTCCGGTGGCCAGGACGAACCGACCCGCTCGGAACTCGTAGTTCCGGCCGTCCAGCGTTTGCACTCGGGCGGCCGTCACACGCCTCTGGTCGTGTTCAAGGTCGGTTACGGTGGCATTCAGGAAGACCGACAAGTCCTCAAGGCCCCGAAGTTCGTCCCGGTAACGCTGGCCGAAACGGGTCGGCGGGCTGAAACGGAAACCGGCGTTTCGAAACTCCGACGAGCGGTCAGCCGGCAGAATGACGTCCTCATCGACGTCGTCGCTGATGTCATAGTCCCGGCTGGGGACTTCGACGATGTCGTGCGCGCGGCGATAGAAGGGCATTAGCTGCGAGCGCTCGATCGGCCAGCCGCTTCCTGGCATCCAGGAGCGATTCGAGAAGTCGACCTCGTCGAGCGGACGGCACCAGCCGCCCCAGTGATTGCTCGTACCTCCGAAGAATCGCTGGCGCGACGCGGCGATGGGGTACGGCAGCCCGGTGGATTGGCCCTCGTACAGCGACAGCTGCTCGGCATCCGGATGCGTCAGCCCGCCGGCCTCCAGCAGGGCGATTCGCTGGCCGGTCCCTGCCAATTCACGCGCAAGTGTAATGCCGGCCGGTCCGCCACCGATGATGACCAGGTCAAAATCGACGCGCGCCCCGTCTTCCAGCGCCTCCCTTATGTCTTCGATCATGCTTCGTTTCCTGTCCGCGGAGACCGATTACCAGACCGGTTCGATCTCGATCCCGTGCTTCTTTTCCGGAAGATCCACCTCCACGTACAGCTGCGGCAAGCGCCAGGCGAACAGCCGCTGCCAGCGCGACGCCGGCGGCCTGAAGTCGCTGTCGACTTCCAGCGCCCGGTGAATATGGAAATCGCGCGAGAGCGCGCAAAAATAGTGGCACACTTCCCGGCGGCTGTACTCCTTCCAGTGGTGGCCGTAGGTCGGAGTCTGCAGGATCTCGAGCGTGGAAATGCCCGAGCCGAAGCCCTGCAAGAATCGCCGCCACTCCCAGGCCCGTCCGCCGGCTGCATAGAAGTTCGGGGTGGTGACGACGATCCGACCTCCCGGCCTGAGCACCCGATAGACGGCCTTCCAGAACGCCACCGGATTGAAGGTGATGTGCTCGAGGATTTCGGTAAACAGGAGCACGTCTACCGAGTCCGTTTCAAGGTCGTCGAACGCACTGCCACTGTGGATCTCCTGATATTCGATCAGGTCGATGCCGAGGCGCCGGGCCAGGTTGATGACTCCGTCCTCGCGCATGGTCGCCGGAAAGTCGGCGCCGGTCACCCGGAAGCCGGATTGCGCGAACAGCGTCGCCTGATGGAGCCAATGCGCCCCCACGTCAAGCACATGCGCTGACGAATCACCGTTCCAGGCGGCAGAGAATTGCCGGAAGGTGCCAAGAAAGCGTCGGAAGTGGGCTCGGAGATAATCCGCGTCGGTGTGTCCGGACTCTTGGAGGAATTCGATGTAATCGTCAGCCGTTCGCGGCACCGAACCGTCTTTCATGCAGTCACTCGCCTTCTGTCAGAAAACCCCTTGAGCTCGCCGCAAGAACGATAGCACGTCACTCCCACTCGATGGTCGCCGGCGGCTTGCCCGAGATGTCGTAGACCACGCGGGAGACGCCGTCGCATTCGTTGATGATGCGGCGCGAGACGTGGTCGAGGAAATCGTGGTCGAGATAGGCCCAGCGCGCCGTCATGAAGTCGATGGTCTCGACGGCCCTGAGCGCGATGACGTATTCATAGCGACGCGCGTCGCCGACCACGCCGACGGACTTGACCGGCAGGAACACGGCGAAGGCCTGGCTGACCTTGTCGTAAAGGCCGGCGGCGCGCAGCTCCGAGATGAAGATGTGGTCGGCCTTCTGAAGCGGCTCGACGTATTCGGGCCTGACTTCGCCGAGGATGCGCACGCCCAGGCCCGGCCC
>JAZBPT010000302.1:0-9374 GCA_036351755.1 Wenzhouxiangella sp.
CAGCACGTTGAGCACGTAGGGGATCTGCTGCTCGCTGAAGCCCGTCAGCTGGAAGAAGCCGCCGTACTGGACTTCGCACAGGAAGGCGGTCTTGTCGCCCTGCTTGGAGGTGACGGTTACCGAAAGGACGACGTGGTTGCGGCCCTCGCCGACGTTCTCGCTGCGCTGCGAGAGGCTCAGGTTGACTTCCGGCTCGGCGCCGCTCTGGTTGAGTTCCAGCACGTTGGGAGCCTCGAAGGACGCGTCCTTGAGGTAGACGTGCTGGACGGCCATCTGGGCTTCCTGTTCGTTGCCGGCCGCAGCCTGCTGATTCTCTTCTTCTGCCATTGCTTGAACTTTCCTTTGCAGTGATTTGAATTAATTGCAAAAACGGAGGTTCGGCCTGAACGCCTACTGCTCCGATTCCTTGGTTTCGGCCGCCTTGCGGTCCTTGGACTTCTTGCGGCGCTTGCCCTTGCCCTCTTCGGCCTTGCCCGCGCCCTTGTGACGCGAGACGGGCTGCTGGTCGCTGACCCACTGGCTCAGACCGCCGCCGAGGACGTTGACGTTGGTGAACCCCAGCTTGACCAGGCGCCCGGCCATCTGCGGCGCGACCTGGTTGTTGCGGCAATAGACCAGCACCGGGCGCTCGCGGTACTTGAGCAGCTGCTGGTTGCCGGACTCGATGCGGGAAGGCGGCATGTGCAGCGCGCCGCGGATATGACCCTTGGCGTAGTCCGTGCTGTTGGAGACATCAATCACCACCGGATCCTCGCGGTTGAGCAGCTGCACCGCTTCGAGCGTGCCCAGCTCCTTCCACTTGCGGAACAGGCGGCTGATCTCGTAGGCGATGAAGGCGAGGATGGCCACGGCCAGCGCGCCGGTCAGCAGCGGGTGGTTGCCTGTGAACTCGAGGACTTGTTCCATGGAGTGAATCGGCTCGGGTCAAAGCCGCCCATTATCCTTGATCCGGCGCCTTGTTGCCAGCACCGTGCCGGTCGGCTGTGTGATAATTCCTCCCGACCCGCCCAAAACCCGGAAACCGAGGAACGATGTCACGACCCCGACCGCTGATGCTCCTGATTCTCGATGGCTGGGGGCAGCGCGAAGCTGCCGAAGACAACGCCATCACGACCGGCCGCACGCCCAACTGGGACGCCCTGTGGGCCGATCATCCGCGCACCCTGCTCGACACTTCCGGCGAATCGGTCGGCCTGCCCGCCGGCCAGATGGGCAATTCCGAAGTCGGCCACATGAACCTCGGCGCCGGCCGCATCGTCTACCAGGAACTCACGCGCATCGGCAAGGCGATCGAAGACGGCAGCTTCGCGAAGAACCCCGCCCTGCTCGGCGGCATCGAGAAGGCGCGCGGCGCGGGCGGCTGCGTGCACATCATGGGCCTGCTCTCGCCCGGCGGCGTGCACAGCCACGAAAATCACCTGCTGGCCACGCTGGCGATGGCCCTGGACAACGGCGCTACGGAAGTCGCCGTCCACGCCTTTCTCGACGGCCGCGACGTGCCGCCGCGCAGCGCCGCCGAATCGATCGAGCGCCTCGAGGCGGCGGTGGCCGCCGACGAGCGCGCCCGCATTGCCAGCGTCAGCGGCCGCTACTACGCGATGGACCGCGACCAGCGCTGGGAGCGTACCGAACTGGCCTGGAACGCGATCGTCGAGGCACAGGCCGAGTTCACGGCGGAGACCGCCTCGGCCGCGCTGCAAGCCGGCTACGGACGCGACGAGGACGACGAGTTCGTCAAGCCGACCGTCGTCGGCGACGGGCGCCGGGTCGAAGACGGCGATGCCGTGCTGTTCATCAATTTCCGCGCCGACCGCGCCCGCCAGCTCACGCGGGCCTTCGTCGAACCCGGCTTCGACGGCTTCGAATGCCGCCGACCGCGGCTGTCGGCCATGGTCACCATGACGCGCTACCAGGACGACCTGCCGGTCGAGGTGGCCTTCGACAAGCAGCACTTCGAGCACCTGTTCGGCGCGGAACTGGCCGCCGCGGGCCTGAAGCAATTGCGCATCGCCGAGACCGAGAAGTACGCCCACGTCACCTATTTCTTCAACGGCGGCGAGGAGAAGGTCTTCGAAGGCGAGGACCGCAAGCTGATTCCCTCGCCCAAGGTCGCCACCTACGACCTGCAGCCGGAGATGAGCGCACCGACGCTCTCGCATGAACTGACCGCCGCGATCGACAGCGGCGACTACGACGTCATCGTCTGCAATATCGCCAACCCCGACATGGTCGGCCACAGCGGCAAGTTCGAGGCCGCCGTGGCCGCGGTCGAGGCGGTCGACCGGGTGCTCGGCGAGGTGTTGCCGGTGCTCGAGCGCGTCGGCGGCGAAGCCCTGATCACGGCCGATCACGGCAACGTCGAGCAGATGAGCGACCCCGACAGCGGCCAGGCGCATACCTCCCACACCACCAACCCGGTGCCGCTGGTCTACTTCGGACCGCGCTCGGTTGAATTGCGCGACGGCGGCAGCCTGCGCGACATCGCCCCGACCATGCTGGCCCTGCTCGAGCTGCCCCACCCCGGCGCGATGACCGGCCGTTCCCTGATCCGGATCGACTGAAGGCCAGTGCGCCCGACCCGGTCGCTCCTGCCCCTGCTCGTCGCGGCGGCGCTGACGGCGTCGCCGCTCGTCCCCCTGCGGGCGCAGGACGATCGCGAGGCCGTCGAGGCCGAGCTCGAGGAGGTCCGCGCCGAGATCGCCGAGATCCAGTCGCGCATCGACGAGACCCTGGGCAACCGCGATCGCCTGCTCGAGGCCCTGGCCGACGCCGAGCGCTCAGTCGGCCGCGCCCGGCGCGCGCAGGCCGAAACCGACCAGGCACTCACGGATGTGCGCGCCGACATCTCCGACCTGGAGTCGCGGCAGGCCGGGCTCGAGGCGCAGGTCGGCGAACGCGCCGGAGAACTGGCGGTGCAGCTCGTCACGGCCTATCGCCAGGGCAGCCAGTCGCGGCTGAAGATGCTGCTCAACCAGGACGATCCGCGCCGACTGTCGCGCCGACTGGCCTACCACGGTTACCTGTCGCGGGCGCGGCTGACGGCGATCGAGGAACTGCGCGAGACGGTCGCCGCGCTCGAGCGTACGCGCGAGGAGCTGGCCGACGAGGCCGAGCGGCTCGGCGAACTGCTGGCCGAGCGCAAGCGCGAGACGCAGCGACTGGAGTCGGCCATGGGGCAGCGGGAAGAAGCGCTTTCCGCGCTGGACCGACGCCTGGCCAGCGACCGCGAGCAGCTGGCCGACCTGGAACGCGATGCCGCGGAGCTGACGCGCCTGCTCGAACAGCTCGCCGACGTACTTGCCGACGTGCCCGCCGACGTCGAGATCCCCCCGTTCGCCGAACTGGCGGGCGAACTCGACATGCCCGTGCCCGGCCGGGTGCTCGAGGCCTTCGGCGACCACCGCAGCGGCGAGCTGCAGTGGACGGGCTGGCTGATCGACGCCGATACCGGCGACGAGGTCCGCTCCGTCGCCCACGGGCGCGTAGCCTACGCCGACTGGCTGCGCGGTTACGGCCTGCTGCTGATCATCGACCACGGCGACGAGTACATGAGCCTCTACGCCCACAACGAAGCGCTGATGCGCGACGTGGGCGACTGGGTCGCCCCGGGCGACGTGGTGGCCCTGGCCGGGCGCTCGGGGGGCGTCGACGCACCCGCCCTCTACTTCGAGCTGAGGAAAAGCGGCCGGCCGGTGGACCCGGCCGGCTGGATCAGCCGCTAGTGGCTCCTGGAGTATTTAGCCGGCCGGCGGGTAGACGTAGCTGGTACCGGGGCCCAGCGGCAGGCCGAGCATCCAGTAGCCGATCAGGAAGACCGACCAGACCAGCAGGAATACCACCGAGTACGGCAGCATCAGCGACACCAGGGTGCCGATGCCGGTGCCCTTGACGTAGCGCTGGCAATAGACGACCACCAGCGGGAAGTACGGCATCAGCGGCGTGATGATATTGGTCGAGGAATCACCCACGCGATAGGCGGCCTGGGTCAGTTCCGGCGAGAAACCGACCTGCATCAGCATCGGCACGAAGATGGGCGCCAACAGAGCCCACTTGGCCGATGCCGAGCCGACGAACAAGTTGACGAAGCCCACCAGGATGATGATGCCGAACAGGGTGGCGCCCCCGGGCAGGGCCAGTTCCCTGAGGAAGTTGCCGCCCTCGACGGCCAGAAGCACGCCCAGGCCCGAGCGGCCGAATTCGGCCACGAACAGGGCGCAGAAGAAGGCCATGACGATGTAGTAGGCCATCGAGCCCATGGTTTCCGACATGGCGTCGACCACATCCTTGCTCTTCTTGAAACTGCCGGTCATGAAGCCGTAGATCACGCCGGGCAGGACGAAGAAGATGAAGATCAGCGGCACGATCGACTGCATGATCGGCGCCGAGAAGTCGGTCAGCTGGCCCGTGCCCGGGTCGCGGAAGGGCGAGGTTTCGGGAATCAGCGAGAGGATCAGCAGCACGAAACCGATGACCATGACCGTCGTCGCCACCCACATCGCACGGCTTTCCTTCGTGTCGATGGGGTGCATTTCGGGCATATCGTCTTCGTCCCCGTCGAGCGGCGTGTTGGCCAGGCGAGGTTCGATAACCCGGTCGGTGAGCCACCAGCCCAGCAGCACGATGACCAGGCACGATGCCGAAGTGAAGTACCAGTTGATCAGCGGATGCAGCGAGAGGTTGGCGTCGACGATCTGCGCGGCGGGCTGGGTGAAGCCCATCAGCAGGGGATCGAGCGCCGAGGGCACGAAGTTGGCCGAGAAGCCGCCCGAGACCCCGGCGAAGGCCGCAGCGATGCCCGCCAGGGGATGCCGGCCGGCCGCGTAGAAGATGATGCCGCCGAGCGGGATCACGACCACGTAGCCGGCGTCGACCGCCGTGTGGCTGACGATGGCGATGAGGATCAGCATCGGCGTGAGCAGCAGCTTGGGCGTGAACGCCAGCAGCTTCTTGAGCAGCGCGTTGATGTAGCCGCTCTGTTCGGCCACGCCGACGCCCAGCATGGCGACAAGCACCACGCCCAGCGGCGCAAAGCCGGTGAAGGTATTGACCATGGTGGTCAGGAAACTCACCAGTTGCTCGCCGGTGAGCAGGTTGGTGATGGTGATCGCCTCGCCCGTCGAAGGATGCTGGGCGCCGAACTGGATGCCCGACAGCAGCCAGGACAGGATCCAGACCACCACCATCAGCAGCAGGAAGAGCATGGCCGGGTCGGGCAGCTTGTTGCCGACGACCTCGATGAAATTCAGCGCGCGATTGAGCCAGCCGCGCTCGCTGCCGGCGCCGCCGGCGGGTTGTTGCTCGGTGCTGTTCATGTCCTTGGATGGTCCCCGTCGAGTCGTTGTTATGGTCGATTGATTCCCTTGCGCCCCCGACCGGCCCGGCCGGGCAGCGGCGCCGAAAGCGCCGAAAACGTTACCACAACTGCCCTGCCCCGGCCACTCGCCGCCGCTCAAGCGGGCGCCTGTCAATCATCCTGGAGCGTGAGGTCGACGAGACCCGGGAAGGGCCGCAGCAGGATGGCCACGACAACGCCGGCCACGAAGCCCGCGATGTGCGCCCACCAGGCCACCGCCCCGTCCTGGCCGCCGAAAACCGTGTAGATGAGCTGCAAAGTAAACCACGATCCGATCACCAGGATGGCCGGCACGCGGGCGAACTGCAGGTACAGCCCGAGCGGCAGCCAAAGGCCCATCCGGCTGACCGGGAAGAGGCCCAGGTAGATGCCGATCAGCGCCGATACGCCGCCGCTGGCGCCGATCACCGGTGTCTGCGTGGGCCCCATCTGCCAGACGAGGATGAGATTGGCCAGGGCGCCGAGGAGCAGGAAACTCAGCGCCAGGCCGGCGTGGCCCAGGGCACGTTCGACGGTGATTCCGAATACCCACAGATAAGCAAGGTTGCCGGCCAGGTGCAACCAGTCGCCGTGGACGAACAGGGACGTGAGCACGGTCAGCAGGTCGTGGCTGTTCCAGCTCCCCGGCAGGTGATCCAGGGCGGCAAGCACGTTCGCGGGCACGAATCCCCAGCTGCGGATCCATTCGCCGGCCCCGTCACCCAGGCGCCACTCCGCGTAGGCCCAGGTGACCAGCATGATCAGGCTGAAGGCGGTCAAGACCCAGGGCCAGGCCAGCCGCCGCCGGCGTATCCCGCCGGATTCGATCATCGCGGCTCGAGCAGGAAGCGGTGCGAGCGGAAGTCCACGATCGCGCCTTCGCGGCTGATGTCGACGATGTTCACCTCGCCGATCGAGTCGCCCGGAACGTAGCGCTCGCCGTTGATAAGCACGAAGCGTTCCGATTCGTTGGGCGAATAGACATGAATGGCCAGGTTGAGGTCGGGCAGGTTGCGGCGCACCGACAGCGGCAGCTCCCAGGCCCGGACGTACTCCGATACCTCTTCTTCAAGCGGCGCGGGGCGATCACTCCTGTCCGTTTCGCTCGCGCGGGAGCGGTCGGTCGAATACGTCGGTGCGGAATCCGAACGGGTCGAGCGCCGCTCGTCCCGGGCCGCCGTTTCGCGGTTGCGGCGCGCCTCCTCGGCGGCGATGCGGCGCTCCAGCTCTTCGGCCGCCTCTTCGGCGGGCACCGCGGCGGATTCGCGCTCGGCGCGGGTCCGGCGGACCACGCGATCGGGGTCGGCGGGAATGGGCCGACGACGATCCGGCAGGCTGTCGCCCTCCTCGTCCTGCGCGGCGCTTGCTTCCTTCTGCGGCCGGGGCCCCGCGTCGGATTCGGACGGCGGGGTCGGCCTGTCACGCCGGTCGCCGGCGGCGTCACGCTGCCCGGCCCCGGCCAGCTGTTCGGCGGTGATCGATCCTTCCTGCCGCTGGCCGGCGCCCGGCTCCTGCCGGGACGGCGCGGCCTCGCCGTCGGCTTCCGAAGCGGGCGGGCCGCCGACGAGACGCTGCGGCAGCCACTCCGGCCGCATCACGTACACCGCCGCGGAAACGCCAAGCGCCAGGACCAGCACGGCGGCGATCCAGGGCAGCCCGCGACGGCGCCGCTTTCCCGGCGGGCGCGGCGGTTCGGGCGAGTTGATGCCCGGCGCGCCGGACTGCTGGCGGCGTGCGTCGGACTTGCGCAGGGCGTCGAGAATGAAAGACACGTTCAGGCTCCGTCGTTTTCGGTCAGCAGGATCGGGGCGTCGCCGTGCGGCGCGCGCAGGAACAGGCGCGTGGCGGGCCCGATGACCCCGTCCTCGTTGAGCCCGTGCCGACGCTGGAAGGCCACCACCCAGTCGCGGAACGGTTCATCATAAGTGCCGTCGACCCCGCCGGTCCACGGCTGCGGCGCCGACTCGGCGGCCAGGCGCTTCATGCGCTCGACCAGGGCGCCGGAGTCACCGCGCTTGAGTACCACGCCGGTATCCGGCCAGGCCACCAGCAGGTCGCCCCGCCAGCGTCGGTCGAGCTGCGATCGCGGTACCCGCCAGTCCTGTCCGCCGTGGCGCAGCAGCACGTCGCCCGCGCTCAGCCCCGCCAGCAGGACGAAGGTATCGGCGGGATCGGCCAGGCGCAGGATGACCGGCAGGTCGATTTCGCGCACGAAAGACCAGTTGCCGCGCAGCTGCAGACAGGCCAGGCCCTCGACGATTTCGCCGCCGCAGGCCCGATCGACTTCCCCAGCGTCCATTCCGGGCCACAGCGCGGCCATTTCCACCCAGGCCGATTGCGCGCCGGCGTCCTCCAGCATGGCTTCCCAGGCCGGGTTGCCGTCCTGCGGGGCCGATTCCCGGGGCTGCAGCATCAGCCAGGACAGCGCGCCGCCGCCGGCGAGCACGACGACCAGGGCGAGAGCGGCGATCACGCCGCGTAGCCAGCCACCGTCCTGTTCCTGCTCTTCCCCGGCGACTTCGCGCGCCGCCGCGCGCACCAGGCCCGCGCCGATGTGCTCTTCCTCGCGCGCGTAGCCGGCCATCAGTGCCCGGTCGGCGATGATGTTGACAAGGCGGGGCACGCCCTCGGAAGTCAGGTAGACGGCGCGCAGGCCGTCGTCGGTGAAGGGGCAGCGCTCGGCGCCGGCGATCTGCAGCCGGTGACGTATGTAGGCCTCGGTTTCGTCCTCGTTGAGCGGGTCGAGGTGGTAGCGTGCGGTGATGCGCTGGGCGAGCTGGCGAAGCTCGGGCCTGGAGAGCACCTCGCGCAGTTCCGGTTGGCCGATGAGGATGATCTGCAGCAGCTTGTCGGTGGCGGTCTCCAGGTTGGTGAGCAGACGGATCTGCTCGAGCCCCTCGCGGCTCATGTTCTGGGCTTCGTCGATGATCAGCACCACCCGCTCACCTTCGGCATGACGCTCGAGCAGGTAAGTGTTCAAGCGCTCCTGTAGCTGCTGGAGGCTGCCGTCCGTGCCCTCGATGGAGATCTCGAGTTCGTGGCAGACGGCGCGCAGCAGCTCCGCCGGAGAGAGCATGGGGTTGAGGATCAGCGCGATGCGGGTGTTCTCCGGCACCTGTTCGAGCACCACGCGGCACAGGGTGGTCTTGCCGGTGCCCACCTCGCCGGTGAGCTGGACGAAGCCGCCGCTGCCGCCCTGCCCCACGCCGTAGAGCAGGTGCGCCAGCGCATCGCGGTGGCGCTGGCTCAGGTAGACGAAGCGCGGGTTGGGCGTGATCGAGAACGGACGCTCGCTCAGTCCGTAGAACTGCTCGTACATCAGCTCGCGATCCCGTCAGTCTGCTTGTTCAATCCGCCGTCCGATCCTGACTCCGGGCCTGTTCAGTCCGACAACGCCATCAGCGAGGCGTTGCCGCCGATCGCTGCCGTGTTGTTGGTCAGCGTCCGCTCGGTCACGAAGCGATACAGGTAGTGCGGGCCGCCGGCTTTCGGGCCGGTGCCCGACAGTCCCTCGCCGCCGAAGGGCTGGACGCCCACGACCGCCCCGGTCATGTTGCGGTTGACGTAGGCGTTGCCGACGCAGGCGCGGTGCGCGATGTGGCGATAGACGCGGTCGATGCGGCTGTGCACGCCCAGGGTCAGGCCGTAGCCGGTGCCGTTGATCTTGTCGATGACGGTATCGAGCTCGCTCGACTTGTAGCGCACCACGTGCAGGATCGGTCCGAAGATCTCGCGCTCGAGCCGGTCGATGCCGTCGATCTCGTAGGCGCGCGGCGCGAACCAGTGTCCCTTCGGCAGGTCTTCGCGCAGCGGGGTCCTGGCGATCAGCTTCGCCTCGCGATCCATCCGTTCGGCGTGCTCCTCGAGCATCTTCAGCTGGGCCTCGTCGATGACCGGTCCGATATCGGTCTCGAGCAGGCCGGGATCGCCGACGGCGATTTCTTCCATGGCGCCGGCGAGCATTTCGAGCATGCGGTCGGCCACGTCGGCCTGGACGTAGAGTACGCGCAGCGCCGAGCAGCGCTGGCCGGCGCTGAGAAAG
>JAZBPT010000303.1:0-3525 GCA_036351755.1 Wenzhouxiangella sp.
TGCGTCCGGCCGCCAGCAGGCCCAGGAAGGCCGCGATGGTGCAGATCGGTACGCCCACGACGCCGACCACCGTAGCGCCGAACGAGCGCAGGAAGGCGAACATCACCAGCGTGGCCAGCACCGCGCCGATGATCAGGTTCTGCCAGACATTGGCCACCGAGGCCTCGACGTAGCGCACGTCGTCGCTGGTCAGTCCCATCTGCATGCCGGCCGGTTCGAGGACTTCGGCGTTGATGCGCTCGACCTCGGGCAGGATGGCGCGCTTGATGTCGATGACGTTGGACCCTGGCTCGCGATCGACCGAGATGCTCATGCTCGGCTTGCCGCCGGCGAAGCTCAGGTCCCGTTGTTCGTAATAGGACTCCTGGACGTCGGCCACGTCGGCCAGCCGCACCAGACTGTCGCCCTCGCGGTCGATGATCAGCCGCTCCATTTCCTCGAGGCTGTCGAAACGCCCGACCGTGCGCAGCAGGTAGCGGCGCTTGCCCAACTCGACGTCGCCGGCCGAAGTGTCGCGGTTGCGCCCGCGAACGGCGTCGCGCACCTGCGCCAGCGTGATGCTGCGCTCGGCCAGGGCGCCGGGGTCAACCAGAATGCGGATCTGGCGCTCGGCGCCGCCGCCAATGTTGATTCGCGACACCCCCTCGACGCGCTCGAGGCGCGGGCGTACGTTGTCGTCGAGGAAGTCGTACATCAACCGCATGTCCAGGTCAAAGGGGTTGCCCTCCAGCGGCGTGATGCGGAAATACATGAACGAGTTCTGCGAGAACGAGCTGGCCTCCAGGCGCGGCTCGTCGACGTTCTCGGGGTAGGAGGGCACCTGGCTGAGCGCGTTGTTGACGCGAATCAGCGCCTCGTTGATATCGGTGCCGAAGGGGAACTCCAGCTCGATCTCGGCGCGGCCGTAGCTGGCCGTCGAGATCATCCGGTCCATGCTGGGAATCGTGCGCAGGTACTGCTCCTGCTCGATCAGGATTTCCTTTTCGATGTCCTGCGGCGTGGCCCCGGGCCAGTTCGTCTCCACGCCGATGACGCGTACTTCCAGGTCGGGAATCATCTGCACCGGGATACGCAGTGCGGCGATGATGCCGAGAACGGCGATGATCAGCACGGCCACGGTCACGATGATGCCGTGGCGGATGATGCCCTCGAACATCAGTGGTCTTCCTCGACAATGCGCACCGTCTCGCCTTCGCTGAGCACCTCGTTGCCGCGCACGACCACGCGCGCGCCCTCCGGCAGCTCACCGGCCAGCTCGACTCGTTCGCCGACGTTGCGGCGCACGGTTACCTCGACTTCCCGCGCCAGATTGTCGCCGTCCTCGACGATCCACACCGTCGTCGTACCGTCGGGGTAGCGCAGGATCGCGTCGCGCGGGATGCGCTGGCTGGTCTCGTCGCGGCGCAGCGTGACCTCGACACCGGCGGACATTCCGGGCGTGATGGCGCCGGAGTCGTCGTCGATGAGCAGTCGCAGCAGGAAGGTGCGGGCGGTCGGGTCGCTGACCGGCACACGCGCGTGCACCTCGGCGTCGAGCGCGCGATCCGGTGCCACGTCGGCCCAGGCCCTTACCGAGACGTCCTCCGTGCGGCCCAGGTCGCCCCAGTAGCGCTGGGGAACGCGCACGTCCAGCCAAAGCTCGTCGACGCGCACGAGCTCGACGGCAGCCGTTCCCGGCTCGATCCATTCGCCGCGCTCGACGTAGCGCTCGCCGATCACGCCGTCGAAGGGCGCGATCAGGCGGTGGCGCTCGAGCCGCTCGCGCTCGCGCGCCAGGTCGCTTTCGGCGCGCGCCAGCGTCGCCTCGGCCAGGGTGACGGCCGATTCGCGCGATCGAAGCTCGGTTTCGGGGAAGAAGCGGTCGCCGCGCAGTCGCTGGGCCTCCTCGGCCAGCCGTCGCGCTTCGGCCAGCGACGCCTGCGCCTCGTCGCGAGCCGCCGCGGCACGCGCGACGTCCTGCTCGACCAGGCCGGCGTCGAGTTCGACCAGCACGTCGCCGGCCTCGACGGTGTCGCCGGCGTCGACGTGCATCACCGAGATCAAACCGGCCTCCTGGGCGGACAGCCCGGCCACCTGACGGGCCGTGAGGTTGCCGGTCAGGCGCAGGGTTTCCTCGCTCCGGCCGGACTGTGGTTCGACCACCGATACCGGCGTCTGGGCCGAAAGCGGATGACTCACGCTCGCCAGAGCCGCCGCGAAGAATAAGACAGACAGTGTTCGTGGCATGCTTGCGTTGCGCCCTCGGAATCGTGGACCAGTCGCGTAAACGGTTATCGTAGTCGACCACAGTGAACATGACGATCGATTTCGGTGACACCATCCGCCGACGATCCGCCGGAGCCCGACCATCTTGAAGTACCGAATCTTTGCTACCGCCCCCAGAGGCCTGCAGGACCTCCTCGCCGAGGAGCTGCGCTCGCTCGGACTGGCGCACGCGCATCCGCAGCGCGGCGGCGCCACGTTCGAGGCCGACCTGGCCGGCGCCTACCGGGCCTGCCTTTGGTCGCGGATCGCCAATCGGGTGTTGCTGCCGATCGGGCAGTTCGAAGCCGAAGACGACGACGGGCTCTACCGCGGCGCCGGGGCGATCGACTGGTCTGCGCATCTGGGCGTGGACAGCAGCCTGGCGGTCGATTTCACCGGCATCAGGGCGGCGATTTCGCACAGCCGCTTTGCCGCCCAGCGGGTCAAGGATGCCGTCGTCGATCAGTTGCGCGAGTCCACCGGGGCGCGGCCGTCGGTGGACGTGCGCGAGCCCGACGTGCGCATCAACGTGCACATGCACCGGACGAACGTGACCGTCGCCATCGACCTGTCGGGAGAGAGCCTGCACAAGCGCGGTTATCGCGAGACGGGCGTCGCTGCGCCGCTGAAGGAGAACCTTGCCGCGGCCATGCTCTACCGGGCCGATTGGCCGGAAATCGCGGCGGTGGGCGGAGGTTTCGTCGACCCCATGTGCGGCTCCGGTACCCTGGCCATCGAAGCTGCCTGGATGGCGTCCGACTCCGCGCCTGGCCTGCTGCGAACCCGATTCGGGTTCCTGCGCTGGCGAGGGCACGACGACGAGGCCTGGAAGGGCCTGGTCGACGAGGCCCTCGATCGCCAGGAGGCGGGTCTCGAGGGGCTGCCGCCGATTGCAGCCTTCGACAGCGATCGCCAGGCCATTCGTCTCGCGCTGGCCAACGTCGAGCGTGCCGGCTTGAGCGGCCGGGTTCACGTCGAGCGGCGAGAGATCGGCGCGGCCGCCATGGCGGCGCCGACCGATCGCGGCCTGGTCGCCACCAATCCGCCCTACGGCGAGCGCATCGGCGAGCAGCACGAGCTCCTGCCGCTCTACCTCCGCCTGGGCGAAATCCTGCGTACGCGCTTTCCTGGCTGGCGTGCCGTCGTGCTCAACGGCGCGGGCTGCCAGGTCGGGTTGAAGCCGGACAAGAGCTGGCACTTCTTCAACGGGCCGCTGGAGTGCCGGCTGGAGCGATTCGAGATTGCGGCCGAGACGGAGGGGACGAGGGCCGAGCCGGCACA
>JAZBPT010000304.1:0-10710 GCA_036351755.1 Wenzhouxiangella sp.
AGCCAAAGGATATACTCGGACACTCGAACTCCCCAAAGCGGCAGTGTTGAATCAGCTGCTTATTGTAACCGCCTGGACACTTATGCGAAGAACGGTATTTTTCATTTCCGACGGCACCGCGATCACGGCCGAGACTTTCGGCCACAGCCTGATGACCCAGTTTTCCAACGTGGAATTCCGCCAGGTTCGCCTGCCGTTCGTCGACACCCCGAGCAAGGCGCGCGACGCCGTCTCCCTGATCGACCGGGCCTCCGAAGCCGACGAGGGCGAGGGGCCGCTCATTTTCAGCACCATCGTCGATCCGGAGGTCAGCGGGATTCTCGAGCAATCCAACGGGCATCTCTTCGACATGTTCGGGACCTTCATGGAGCGCCTCGAAGAAGCCCTCGGCGTGCCGCGGTCGCCGCGCGTCGGCCAGGCGCACGGCATGGGCGACAGCAAGGGCTACGAAGACCGGATGGAGGCAACCAACTACGCCCTGACCCACGACGACGGTATTTCCAAGCGCCTGGATGCGGCCGAAGTCGTCCTGGTCGGTGTCTCTCGCTCGGGCAAGACGCCCACCTGCCTCTACATGGCCCTGCATTTCGGGGTGAAAGCGGCCAACTATCCGCTGACCGAGGAAGACCTGGAGCAGCCGCGCCTGCCCGCGTTCCTTCGCGAGCACAAGCACAAGCTGTTCGGTCTGAGCATCGACCCCGAGCGGCTGGCGCAGATCCGTGAGGCTCGCCGGCCCGGCAGCCGCTACGCCTCGCTCAAGCAGTGTCGCTATGAGGTCGAGGCCGCCGAGGCCATGCTTCGCGCCGAAGGTATTTCCATGCTGTCGTCGACCGAGACCTCGGTGGAGGAGCTGGCCAGCCGCATTCTCCTGGAACTGGGCCTCAATCGCGAAATGCGCTGAATCGTTTGGATCATTCGAAATTCCGTTCTTACGAACCTGTTTCGTATTTGAAATTTCGAATTTCGTGCTTGGGTTTTCCGGAGGGGGTGGCAGTTTTCTGCCGGTGTGATATTCTCGCCGGCCATGCTCACAACGACCCGTCAACTTCAGCCTTCGAGCCGGATTCTGGCGCGGCGGCTTCCGGAACTGCACAGTGCGCTGTACCGCGCGCTCAACGTCCTGTTGCCGGATGCGCTGGCCGAGACCGACCATCTCGTATCGCAGCTGGGTTCCGGGCCCGAGCTCTACCTGGAAGTCATCGAGCGCCACCCCTACACCACCTTCGTGCGCCTGTCCTACATCATCGGCGCGGAGCGCTCGCACAACCCCAACGCCCACGTGCGCATCTACCATGATGCCGCCATGGCCGAGGCCACGGCGTTCAGTCCCCAGCAAGGGATCCAGCGCTTTGCCGGACCGGATCTGGCGATCAACAGCCTGGTCGCGCGCAGTTGGCGGCTCAACCGGGCGCTGCTGAAATGGGTGGACTATCTCATCGCCCAGGGCCACGGCGCAGAAACCATGCGCCCGGCCGGCGATTTTCCCGCGCCGATCGCGGCGGCAGCGCCCGAGGCCTGATTCCGGTCCATCCGGCGTATTGCCGCCGGGTTTTTCTGGCCTGCCCGGGCCGCTTCGTTTAGAATACTCGTCCGGACGCCGAGCGGTTGGTTCGGCAAGCGACAAGCGGGCGTGGCCCACCAGCGGCTAGGCCCGCTTTGTGTACCCGGAGGTTTCTCAATGCAGGCAATTCTGGCGCTGGAAGACGGTACGACGTTTTCCGGGCGGGGTATCGGCGCGCCGGGCGCGCGGGTCGGCGAGGTGGTGTTCAACACCGCCATGACCGGCTACCAGGAGATACTCACCGATCCCAGCTACGCGGGGCAGCTGGTCACGCTGACCGCATCCCACGTCGGCAATACCGGCGTCAACCCGCAGGACGTGGAAGCCGACCGGATCCACGCCGCCGGGCTCATCGTCCGCAATTATCCCAGGCGCCACAGCAACTGGCGCGCGACCGAGTCCCTGTCGGACTGGATGCGCGACAACGATGCCTCGGGCATCGCCGGGATCGATACGCGCGCTCTGACCATCCGCCTGCGCGACAAGGGTGCCCAGAACGGTTGCCTGCTGGTCGGAGAAACCGTCGATGCCGAGGAGGCCGTTCGTCGCGCGAAGGATTGCGCCCCGATGAGCGGGCAGGACCTGGCCAGCACGGTGACGGTCGATCGCGCCTATGAGTGGAACGAGGGCAGCTGGGACCTGGAGGCGGGCGAGTTCCGCCGCGGCGAAGATCGATTCCACGTCGTCTGCTACGACTACGGCGTGAAGCGCAACATCCTGCGCCTGCTGGTCGACGCCGGTTGTCGCCTGACCGTCGTTCCCGCGCGGACGGCGCTCGACGAGGTGTTGGCGATGAACCCGGACGGCGTGATGCTCTCCAACGGGCCCGGCGACCCCGAGCCCTGCGATTACGCCATCGAAGCCATTCGCGGCCTGCTCGAAAAGCGCGTGCCGACTTTCGGCATCTGCCTGGGGCACCAGCTGCTGGCGCTGGGCGGCGGTGCGAAAACGGTCAAGATGAAGTTCGGCCACCACGGCGCCAACCATCCGGTCAAGGACCTGGCCACCGGGCAGGTCCTGATCACCAGCCAGAATCACGGCTTTGCCGTCGACGAGGCCAGCCTTCCGGAGACGGTCGTTCCCACCCACCGTTCACTGTTCGACGGCACCCTGCAGGGCATCCGCATCGCCGATAGGCCCGCGATGAGCTTTCAGGGTCATCCCGAGGCCAGCCCGGGGCCGCACGACCTGCGGCCGCTTTTCGCCCAATTCGTGAAAATGATGGAAAGCGCCGATGCCTAAGAGAACCGACATCGAATCCATTCTCATCATCGGCGCCGGGCCGATCGTCATCGGGCAAGCCTGCGAGTTCGACTACTCCGGCGTGCAGGCGGTCAAGGCCCTGCGCGAGCTGGGTTACCGGGTCATCCTGGTCAACTCCAATCCCGCGACGATCATGACCGATCCCGAGATGGCCGATGCCGTCTACATCGAGCCGATCCGCTGGGACGTGGTGCAGGACATCATCGAGAAAGAGCGTCCCGACGCCTTGCTGCCGACCATGGGCGGCCAGACCGCGCTCAATTGTGCGCTCGACCTGGCGCGCGAGGGCGTGCTCGAGAAGTTCGGTGTCGAGATGATCGGGGCCTCGCGCGAGGCCATCGACATGGCCGAGGACCGCGACGCCTTCAAGGAGGCCATGCGCGAGATCGGGCTGGGCGTGCCCGAAGCCTGGGTGGCGCACAGCCTCGACGAGGCCGTGGAAGTGCAAAAGCGCATCGGTTTCCCCACCATCATCCGGCCCTCGTTCACGCTGGGCGGGTCGGGCGGCGGCATCGCCTACAACCGCGAGGAGTTCGTCCGGATCGTCGAGCACGGCCTGGACCTGTCGCCGACCAACGAAGTACTGCTCGAGGAGTCGGTGCTGGGCTGGAAGGAGTTCGAGCTCGAGGTGGTGCGCGACAAGGCCGACAACTGCATCATCATCTGCTCGATCGAGAACATCGACCCGATGGGCGTGCACACCGGCGACTCGGTCACCGTCGCGCCGGCGCTCACGCTCACCGACAAGGAGTACCAGGAACTGCGTGACGCCGCCATCGCGGTACTGCGCAAGATCGGTGTCGACACCGGCGGCTCGAACGTGCAGTTCGCCGTACACCCCGACACGGGGCGCATCCACGTCATCGAGATGAACCCGCGCGTGTCGCGCTCGTCAGCCCTGGCCTCCAAGGCGACCGGCTTCCCCATCGCCAAGGTCGCCGCCAAGCTGGCCGTGGGCTACACGCTCGATGAGCTGGACAATGAAATCACCGGCGGCGCCACGCCGGCTTCCTTCGAGCCGACCATCGACTACGTGGTCACGAAGATGCCGCGTTTCGCCTTCGAGAAGTTCCCGGCCGCCGACGACCGGCTGACCACGCAGATGAAGTCGGTGGGCGAGGCCATGGCGATCGGGCGGACTTTCCAGGAGTCTTTCCAGAAAGCGCTGCGCAGTCTTGAGGTGGGACTGACCGGTCTCGATCCCGTCGAGATCGACAGCGAGGAAGCCGACGAGCTCACCCTGATTCGCCGCGAGCTGCAGGAGGCCGGCCCGCAGCGCCTGCTGTACGTGGCCGAGGCGTTCCGTCGTGGCCTCGAGTTCGAGGAAATCCATCGCCTGACCCGCATCGATCCCTGGTTCCTCGACCAGATCGCCGAGCTCATCGAGATCGAGCACAAGCTGCTCGACGAGGGCGTGGCCGCACTCGACGCCGAGACCCTGCTCGACATCAAGCGCTACGGCTTTTCCGACGCCCGCATCGCCGACCTGGCGGGATTGAGCGAGACAGCGGTCCGCAAGTTGCGCGCCAAGCTCGGGATCCAGCCCGGCTATCACCGCGTCGACACCTGCGCCGCGGAGTTCGCCACGTCCACCGCCTACATGTATTCGACCTGGGGCGAGGAGACCGAGGCGGCGCCCACCGACAAGCGCAAGATCATGGTGCTCGGCGGCGGTCCCAACCGGATCGGGCAGGGCATCGAGTTCGACTATTGCTGCGTCCACGCCGCGCTGGCCATGCGCGATCTCGGGTACGAGACGATCATGGTCAACTGCAACCCCGAGACGGTCTCGACCGACTACGACACCTCCGACCGGCTCTACTTCGAGCCGCTCACGCTCGAGGATGTCCTCTCCATCGTCGAGCTGGAGCAGCCCGAGGGCATCATCATCCAGTTCGGTGGGCAGACCCCGCTGAAGCTGGCGCGCGACCTCGAGGCGGCCGGGGCGCCGATCATCGGCACCACGCCCGACTGCATCGACCTGGCCGAGGATCGCCAGCGCTTCCAGGACCTGCTCAACCGGCTGGGGCTGAAGCAACCCCCCAACCGCACCGCCCGCGATCCCGAAGAGGCGCTGATCCTCGCTCGTGAGGTCGGTTACCCACTGGTCGTCCGCCCGTCCTACGTGCTGGGCGGCCGCGCCATGGACATCGTCCACGGCGAGGACGAGCTCAAACGCTACATGAACGAGGCGGTCAAGGTCTCCAACGACTCCCCCGTCCTGCTGGATCATTTCCTCGATCACGCCATCGAGGTGGACGTCGACGCCGTCTGCGACGGCGAGCGCGTGGTCATCGGCGGCGTGATGGAGCATATCGAGGAGGCCGGGGTCCACTCGGGCGATTCGTCCTGCAGCCTGCCGCCGTTTTCGCTGTCCGACGCTGTCGTCGAGGAAATCCGGCACCAGACCCGGCAGATGGCCCTGGCCCTGCAGGTCGTCGGCCTGATGAACGTGCAGTTCGCCGTCCAGGGCGACGATATCTTCGTGCTGGAGGTCAATCCCCGCGCCTCACGCACGGTGCCTTTCGTTTCCAAGGCGACCGGCGTCCCGATCGCGCGCGTGGCCGCACGGTGCATGGTGGGGAAAACACTTCAGGATCAAGGGATTGACGGCGATCTTTCAAGTCCGTTCTATTCCATCAAGGAGCCCATTTTCCCGTTCATCAAGTTCCAGGGCGTCGATCCCATCCTGACGCCGGAAATGCGCTCCACCGGCGAGGCCATGGGCGTGGGCCGCTCCTTCGGCTCGGCCGTGGCGCGCGCGCAGCAGGGCGTGGGCATCGTGGTCAAGATGAGCGGCCGCGTTTTCCTCAGCGTGCGCGACGCCGACAAGGAGCGCCTGCTGCCGGTTGCCAGGGAACTGGTGGAGCGTGGTTTCGAGCTGGTCGCCACCGAGGGAACCTGGAAGCACCTGGTTGAAAACGGGATCGAGTGTGACTACGTCAACAAGGTAATCCAGGGGCGTCCGCACATCGTCGACCTGATCAAGAACGACGAGATCGACTACATCGTCAACACCACCGAAGGGCGCCAGGCCATCGCCGACTCCTTTTCGATTCGCCGCGAGGCGCTGCAGCGGAAGGTCAATTATTCGACCACGATTGCCGGCGCCCGCGCGACGCTGCGGGCGATGGACCACTGGAACGAACGGGGCGTGCGCAGCCTCGCCGAGCTGCATGCCGAGAAATCCTGAGGAGTAGACATGAGCCAGACGCCACTGACCAAGGCGGGCGCTGAGCGCCTGCGCGCCGAACTCGATCGGCTCAAGAAGAAGGACCGCCCGGCGGTGATCGAGGCCATTGCCGAAGCGCGGGCCCACGGCGACCTGAAGGAGAACGCCGAGTATCACGCCGCGCGCGAGCAGCAGGGCTTCATCGAGGCCCGCATCCGTGATCTCGAGGCCTCGCTGGGCAACTCTCGTATCATCGACGTGGCCTCGCTCAACCCCGGCGGCAAGGTCGTATTCGGCGCCACGGTGGTCCTGATGGAAGACAAGGACGATGCCGAAGAGGTGACCTGGCAGATCGTCGGGGACCTCGAGGCCGACTCCTCGAACGGCCGGCTGGCGATTTCCGCCCCCCTGGCGCGTGCGCTCATCGGACACCAGGAAGGCGATGTCGTGGAATTCGAGGCGCCCAACGGCAAGCGGACCTATGAGATCGTCGAGGTCCGGTACGACTCCTGACCGACGCCTGATCCTGCACGTCCCGCAGCTGGAATCCCTGGTGCGGGAGGCGGGCCGGCTGCCGCCCCTGATCGAAGCCCTGATCCGCTTGGGCGGCGAGCCGCGCGCGCTGGATGCGCAATCCCCGCAGGGCGAGCTTGTCGCCGGCCGGCCGCTGCCGGCCGCTCCGCTGACCCGGCGTCTCGATCGACCCGAAGACGCCGCGGGCGCCTGGCTCCGTGCCGATCCCGTCGGGCTGGTTCCGGACCTGGCGGCCGTGTGGCTGCAGCCCGAGAAGGACTTCAGCCCCGGCGCCTGGAGCGAGGCGCTGTCGGACTTGCTCGAAGAGGAGGGGCTGGCGCTCGACCTGACCGGTCGCGGGCGTGGCTACATTGCACTGGACACCTCACCCTCCAGCCGTTTCGCGCCGCCCTGGGCGTTGGCGGGGTCCAGCCTGGAACTCGCGCTGCCCGAAGGCGACGACGCTCGTCGCTGGCGGCGCCTGCTCAACGAAACGCAGGTGCTCTTGCAGCAGCACCGCAGGAACGCCGACGATCCCGGCGCCGTTCCGGGAAGCCTGTGGTTCTGGGGCGGGGGTGCCTTGCCGGAGCCTGCCGGGATCACGCCCCGCGTGCAGCGCATCGTGGCAGGCGATCCGGTTCTCGTCGGGCTCGCAGACTGGCTCGAGCTGCCCTGCCGGGATTTCGAAGCGGATATCGAACCGCGGCCGGGCGAACTCGTCGAATGGCCCTCCCGCTTCGAAGCCTCGGCCGAGGACAACCTGGAGCAGCTTCAGGGCTTCCTGCGCCGCGCCTGGCGGCGGCTTCGCCTGGGGCGTATCGGCGAGCTCGAACTGAGCGGGATGCAGACGGTTCGCCGGTTCGGCCCCCGGCACGCCTGGCGGGTGTGGCGGTGATCCGCCGGGTTCGGGTCAAGCGCCGGGCGGGGCTGCACTCCGCCGTGGCCGGAGTGCACCCGGTCGTCGGCCGCGTACTGGCGGCCCGGGGCGCGGAGTCCTTGCCCGACTATTCCCTGGCAAAGCTGCTGCCCCCGACGCTCGGCGGCCTCGCGAAGGCCTGTGAACTGCTTGAAGAAGCGATCCTCGAGCGCAAGCGCATCGTCGTCGTCGGCGACTTCGACGCCGACGGGGCCACGGGCACGGCGCTGGCCGTGCGCGGTCTTCAAGCTCTGGGAGCGGGTGACGTGCACTGGCGGGTGCCCGATCGCTTTCGCCACGGCTACGGGCTGGGACGCACCCTCGTCGGCGAGCTGTCTGAAATTAGGCCCGACGTGGTGCTGACCGTGGACCAGGGCGTGAGTTCGCACGAAGGCGTTGCGCTGGCCCGGGAGGCGGGCATGCGGGTGATCGTCACCGATCATCACCTTCCCGGGGAATCCCTTCCGCCGGCCGACGCCATCGTCAATCCCAACCTGGCCGAAGAGCGATTCGGGTCGAAGGCGCTGGCCGGCGTAGGTGTCATGTTCTATCTGCTCATGGCACTGCGCTCCCGTCTGCGCGAGCAGGGCCGGTTCCGCTCGGGCCGCGAACCGCGCCTGGATCAGTGGCTGGACCTGGTGGCCCTGGGTACCGTGGCCGACCTGGTGCCCCTGGACGAGAACAATCGCCGGCTGGTCCAGCAGGGGCTGCTTCGAATCCGGGCGGGGCGTTGCCTGCCGGGTGTGCGCGCGCTGCTCGAGGTCGCCGGGCGAAACCTTCGCCATGTCGATGCCTCGGACATGGGGTTTGCCGCCGGGCCTCGACTCAATGCCGCCGGACGCCTCGAGGACATGGGCGTCGGCATCCGTTGCCTGCTCGCAGACAGCGAAGCCGAGGCGGCGGAGCTTGCCGGCCGCCTGGACGCGCTCAACCGCGAGCGACAAAGCCTCCAGGCGGACATGCAGGAAACCGCCGAAGCGCAGGCGCAGGCGCTGGCCGAGCGCATCGAGGGCGACCTCCAGGGCCTGTGCGTTTTCGATCCGGACTGGCACCAGGGCGTTGTCGGGTTGGTGGCCGGGCGGCTCGTCGAGCGCCTGCAGCGTCCGGTCATCGCCTTCGCGCCGGCCGAGTCGGGCGGCAGCGAACTCAAGGGCTCGGGGCGAAGCCCGGCAGGCGTGCACATGCGCGACCTGCTGGTCGAGATCGACGCGCGGCATCCCGGCCTGATTGAACGCTTCGGGGGGCATGCCAGGGCCGCCGGGCTGAGTTTGCCCGAACCGCGCCTGGACGCCTTCCGGCAAGCCTTTGACGAGGCGCTGTCGGAACGGGTCTTCGAGCCCGACATCGTCCATTCGGACGGCGCATTATCGGCCGAGGAGCTCTCGCTGGACACGGCAACTGCGCTGGCCGAGGCGGGGCCCTGGGGACAGGCCTGGCCCGAACCCCTGTTCGATGGGCGCTTCCGGATTTGCGAGCGGCGCGTCGTGGGGTCGAACCACCTCAAGCTGCGCCTGGAGCCGGAAGGCGGCGGGCCCGTGCTCGACGCGATCGCGTTCGGCGCGGGCAGCCTCTGTCACCGCGAACTGCCCGATCCACTGGGCGTGGTCTACGAGCTCGACGTCAACCGCTGGCAGGGCCGGGTGATTCCGCAGATGCGGATTCGCTACCTGATCGACTCACTCGAGGGCTGAGTCCGCCGCCCGGGTGACATGGTCGACATCCTCGCGGGTGAGGTTGACCGCGGCCGTGGCCGAGACTGCGTCGGCCGTGGGACCTTCCAGCTGCTTGCGCAGCTGCCCGAGAAAGCGTGGATCGGCCAACAGTACCAGGTGCTCGAAGCGGCCCTCCTGGCGAGCCTTATGCAGACGGTCGGCGAGTTCGCGGGCGAATGCCTGGGCCTCGACGTCCTTTGGGTCGGCACCTTCCTCGGCGGCGTATTCGCCGGGCGTCCTCGATTCCTGCACCTGCCCCGGCCGGTCGGTAACCAGATCCTGGCGCCGCAATCTCGACTCGGGATGGACCAGTGATTCGACTTCCTGAAGCGGGCTGAATTTCTTGTCGCGCGAGAATAACCGTGCCCGGCTGGCATCCGCGACGACGATCCAGTATTCACTCATGGCTTCGACAAGCTCCTTGGGTTATTGGGCCAACGTATATCCCAATGTAACAAGTGGCGCCGGTATCGGCACGGTGGCCGCTGACCGCGAGGCGGCGTTACAATAGCGCGCTTTGCCATCCGACTCTGAACAAAGGAAACAAGCCCTCATGGAACTGACCGCAATCAAGAATCTTCTGGACGACCTGGAGCGCCGTGTCGGGGCGCTAAGGGGGTATCTTTGACTACGATGGCAAGGTAGAAAGACTCGAAGAGGTCACGCGCGAGCTCGAGGTTCCCTCCGTCTGGGACGATCCCCAGCACGCGCAGAAGCTCGGCAAGGAACGCTCGGATCTCGACCGTTCAGTGACGGCGCAGCGCGAGGTGATCGAGGGCGTGCGTGACGCCGCCGATCTTCTCGAGCTGGCCCAGGAGGAGGACGACGAGGAAACGCTCGACAGCGTGGCCGGCGATCTCCAGCGGCTGGAGAAGCAGGTCGCCGACCTTGAGTTCCAGCGCATGTTTTCCGGAGAGATGGACGACAAGCCTTGCTTCATCGACATCCAGGCCGGTTCCGGCGGCACCGAGGCCCAGGACTGGGCCGAGATGTTGCTGCGCATGTACCTGCGCTGGGCCGAACATCGTGGCTGGAAGACCGAACTGATTGAAGTCTCGGAAGGTGATGTCGCCGGCATCAAGAGCGCCACCGTCCGGGTGGAGGGCGACCACGCATTCGGCTGGTGCCGCACCGAGACCGGCGTGCACCGTCTGGTGCGAAAGTCGCCCTTCGATTCCGGCAACCGCCGGCATACGTCTTTCGCCAGCGTCTTCGTGTCGCCCGAGATCGACGACTCGATCGAGGTCGATATCGACCCCTCGGATCTGAGGGTTGACGTCTACCGTGCCTCTGGCGCCGGAGGGCAGCACGTCAACCGGACTGAATCGGCGGTGCGCATCACTCACGAGCCCAGCGGCATCGTGGTGCAGTGCCAGACGGACCGGTCGCAGCACAAGAACAAGGACCAGGCGATGAAGCAGCTGCGCGCCAAGCTCTACGAGCTGGAGCTGCAGAAGCAGCGGGAAAAGGCGCAGGCGGCCGAGGAAGAAAAGGCCGACATCGGCTGGGGCAGCCAGATTCGCAACTACGTGCTCGACCAGTCGCGCATCAAAGACCTGCGAACCGGCGTGGA
>JAZBPT010000305.1:0-7508 GCA_036351755.1 Wenzhouxiangella sp.
CTGCCTTCGGAGGGCAGTGCTCTATCCAGCTGAGCTACGGGCGCTGGGAAACTGATTGTAAGCCGCACCCCGATCGGTCGATCGCGTGGCGCAAACAGCCCCGTATTGTAACCGAATTCTCCCCGCGGGCCAGGCGGGGCTAGCCTGCCGACTCTTCGCGCCAAGGCTGGCTGCCGGCGATCATTTCGGCAATGTCGTCGGCCTCGGCCGGGCGGGAAAACAAGAACCCCTGGGCGAAGGAGCACCGGTAGCTGGCCAGCAGGGCCAGTTGTTCGTCGGTCTCGACGCCCTCGGCGACGGTCTGCATGCCCAAGTCGCCGGCCAGGCTGCAGATGGTTCGCGTGATGGCCTGGTCTTCGGGGTCGGACACGATGTCTCGCACGAAGCCCCGATCGATCTTGACCACGGAAATCGGGAAGTTCTTGAGGTAGCTCAGCGACGAATAGCCCACGCCGAAATCGTCGACCACGATGCGCATGCCGATCTCGTCGAGCTTGTGAAGCATGCGGCGGTTGCGCGCCAGGTTCTCGATCAGCACTTCCTCGGTGATTTCCAGGTGCAGCCGCTCGGGTTCGATGCGGTGCTGGTGCAAAAGCACGCTGAGCTGTTCGGCGAAGCCGGCCTCGTGAATCTGCGCCCCCGAGACGTTGACCGCCAGCCAGGGCAAGTCCGCGGAAAGGGATTTCCAGTGGGCCATGTCCGATAGCGCGCGATCGAGGGCGAACTGCCCTAGACGACCGATGATGCCGGTTTCCTCGGCAACGCGGATGAACTCCTGCGGCGGCACCGCGTAGCCGTCGCTGTGCTCCCAGCGAAGCAGCGCTTCGACGCCGATCATCGAAAGATCCCGGATATCGATGATCGGCTGGTAGACCACGCGGAAGTCGCCGTCCTCCAGTGCGTGGCGAATGTCGCGGCTGAGGTGCAGGCGATGTTGCGCCTGGGCGAACATCTCGCGGGTGAACACGGCGAACTGGTTGCGCCCGGCGTTCTTGGCCTTGAACAGCGCAGTGTCGGCGTTCTGGATCAACTCGCTGACCGAGCGCCCGGACTCCGGGTAGTAGGCGATCCCGATACTGCCGGAGATGAACAGGCGATGATCCTCGACCGCGAAACCGCCGTCGAGGGCTCGCAGGATATTGGCCGCCAGCTGCTCGACCTGCTCGCGGTCGGCGCGTTCGACCGCAATCAGGAATTCGTCGCCGCCGTGACGCCCCACGAAATCGCGGTCGCGAAGCACGCCCGCGAGGCGGCGTGGCACTTCGCAAAGCAACTGGTCGCCGAGCTGGTGTCCGAGGGAGTCGTTGATGTCCTTGAACTGATCGAGGTCGAGGAACAGTACCGCCAGCTGCGACTCGTGGTCACCGTGACGCTCGATGAGATCGGCCAGGTGCCCGGAGATTCCGAAGCGATTGGGAAGCCCCGTCAGGCCGTCGTGATTGACCAGGAAGGCCAACTCGCGCTCGGCCGCTTCGCGCTCGCCGATTTCCTCTTCCAGGCGCCGATTGGCCCGCGACATGACCATGGCCTGGCCGCTGGCGTTGAGCCCGAGATAGACGACCGCCGCCAGCAGCAGTGACAGCAGGATGCCGCTCAGCAGGACCACTTCGGGCATCGCCGTGCTGAGCTGCTCGCGAATCTCGTCGCTGACGGCGAACTCGAACAGGAAGCCGGCCTCGTCGTTGTCCATGTCCACCGCGAAGCCAGCATCCCAGCTGGCCGGCTCGGCCTCGGGCGGAAAAGGGTAGACACTGCGACCCCGGGCAACGGCGTGAAGATCGAGCGATTCGCGAAACAGCGCAGGAATCATCGCGTCGATCGCGGCGGGAATATCCATCGTGGTCGCCAGATAGCCGACGTGCTCCTCGCCGGTGCCGATCGGGCTGACCAGGCTGATGCCCGGCCTCCCGTCGGCGAGAAAGCGTGGCCGGGTGGCAACTATCTCGCCGGTGGCACCGGCACGCGACACGACCGGCCGGAAATCCTCGTCGACGGGGAAGACCTCACCGGGCCCGACCACCTCGAGATTCCGATTGCGAATCCAGCGCACGGTCAGGTCGGGGCCGAGCACGGCCAGTGATCGATAGTAATCGTAGTGATCGAGGAACAGTTCGGCGTTGAGCTCCCAGCCCTCTCGGTCGGCGAGACCGTAGTGCGCCAGTCGCGCCGACATGCGGCGGTGCGCGTTCATCTGCTCGCGCATATCGGCCAGCATGTCAGCCTCGATGTAGCCGGCGAGATTGTCGACGTAGCGCGCCAGCGACGCATCTTCGGCCGACTGGAGACCCCGATAGAGAAACAGTGTGCCAGCCACGCCAGCGAGCATGAGCAGCCCGGCCATCCAAGGACTCCAGCGCTGCGGACGCTCGCTGCCAGGCATCGTCACGGGCTCGGCCGTGTTCACGCAGGACGCTCCTCGCGCTGGATTGCGGGTGCTGGCGGAAAGTTCATGGACTGGCCGATCCCTCGGGTGCCCGGAAACTGCTGGCATCGCTTCTGATGTGCGCGGCAGTATAGCGCAGGCGCCCAATGGGTCACACACCGGATCGGGCTGCTAAACTGAACCGAGGCACCGTCGGGAACACTGAGAACATGCGCGTCCTGGGAGCCCTGACAGCGGGCCTGCTCATTGGGGTAATCCTGATCGAAGCCGTCTCGAGCGGGCTCGCGGTTCTTCTGCCCGAGCCCCTGATGCACGTGGAAGCCGCCGATGGCTATGCCGGCGCCCTGGTCTGGCCGCTGCTGCCCGTTCCCGCCCTGGTATGGATGCTCGGGGGACTGGCGGCCGGCACGATGACCGCGGCCGCCGGTCCCCATCCGGCGCTGGGCGTGGCGACCGGCGGATTGCTGGGCGTGCCGGCTTTCCTGCTGGTCGGCCTGGTCATGCCCGGCAATCCGATGGCCCTGCTGGCGGCCGCCCTGCCCCTGGCCGGTTCGGCCGCTGCGACAGCACTCGTTGCGCGACTGGGGCGCGAGACTGTATCCATGGACGACCAGGCGGTATAATCGCGGTTTTTGCGGTCCGGCCATCGGACCGTGTTCCAATCCAATTAACCGTGAGGTCTGTCCGGCGTGTCCGAGCAACATGATCGTCAATTCATCCAAACGTTCAGCGCGGTGCTGGCCGGGCTGGTCGCCTTTACCGTGGTCATCATCATTCTGGCCCTGATCATCCACGACCGCGAGTTCGACGGCGAGCAGAGCGCCGCACGCCAGGCCGCCGTCGAGGAACGCCTGCAACCGGTCGGTGGCGTCTACGCCGGTGAAACCGGTCGCGCCGCCGCGCAGGCCGCAGCCGAAGCGGCCGCCGCCAGCTCGGAACCCCAGGTGGCCTTCGAGGGCTCGACCGACGGCGAAATGATCTACGGCCGCGTCTGCGCCGCCTGCCACGATTCCGGTGCCGCCGGCGCACCGCGCCTGGTTGCCGGGGAAATGGGCACCCGGCTGGCGGACAAGGGCCGCGAGACGCTGGTGAGCAATGCCATCAACGGCATCAACGCCATGCCCGCACGCGGCGGTCGCTCCGACCTCAGCGACGAGCAGGTCGCCGCTTCGGTCGACTACATGCTCGACCAGGTGCAGTAGAGCCGCTCCCGATCCTCGCTTGCCCGGGCCTGCAGATCCGGGAAGAGTTCCAGGAACGCCGTCTCGATGGCCGCCTCGTGGTCATCGAGCAGGCGTGCGCCGTGCGAAAGCGGCCAGCTCCGGCCGTGCCGCCGCGCCAGCAGAAAAAAGATTTCCTCCAGCATGTCCCGCTCGCCGTAGCGCCACCACAACCCCCGGTTGCGCGCCCAGGCTCCGAATCGCACCAAGCGGAGCGGCAGGCGGTCGGCGTGGCGCGCGAGCAATTCGTCGATCTGCTCCCCCAGCCCCACGAGATCGGTCGGCCCGAATCGCGACCAGTGCCGGGTCAGCATGTGGTCGAACAGCACGTCGAATATCACGCCGCCGTAGCGCCGCCAGGGCGATTGCAGTCGCCCCAACAACGCGAGAACGGCCGGGTGACCGTCGCTGAAGGAGTCGATGCGGCGATGCAGCTCGACGCCGGCCGCCCAGCCCGGGGGCAGATCGGCGAGCGCCTCGCGGCCCTTGACGTGATCGCCCAGGAAGGCCCCGAGCCTCAGGCCCTCGTCGGGGCCTGCGAGCACCACGTGAGCAAGATGATTCATGCCGGGTCGGGGCCTGCAGTTGCCGGGGTGAGTGGGTTATGATGATGCCCCCGCGCAAGCGGCGCTGGCAACCGTCAAGGACGCTTAATGGATACCGACCCGGCCGAGTTTCCGACCGAATCCGCCGAATTCTTCATCACCGGCCCGGCCGGCAGAATCGAGTGCCTGGGCGACGTTCCCGAGGAGGGGGAAGAGCGCCCGGCCACGGCGGTGCTGTGCCATCCTCATCCCCAGCATGGCGGCACCCTGCGCAACAAGGTGGTCACGATCATGGAGCGCAGCCTGCGCGAACTGGGCCTGCGCACCGTGCGCTTCAATTTCCGCGGCGTCGGAGAGAGCCAGGGCGAGTTCGACGACGGTGAAGGCGAGACCGACGACCTCATGGCGGTCATCGACTGGGTGCGCAAGGTCCGGCCGGAGGACGACCTGTGGCTCGGCGGTTTCTCTTTCGGCTCTTACATCGCCCTGAAAGCGGCCCAGGACCTGCCTGTGCGCCAGCTCATTTCGATCGCGCCGCCGGTGGAGCGCTACGGCTTCGCCGATCTCCAGCCGCCCAATTGCCCCTGGCTGGTCGTGCAGGGCGACGAGGACGAGGTCGTCTCGCCAGAAGCCGTCTACGACTGGGCCGAAAAGCTCGGGCAGGACGCCAACCTGGTGGTCATGGAAGGCACCGGACACTTCTTCCACCGACGCCTCATGGACCTGCGCGGCCTGATCAAGAACCACGTCCAGCCCAACCTGCCCTGAGAAAGATGGCCGGGGCCGGGCCGCTCGAGCGCTACCGCGCACTCGTCGAGCAAGACCAGCTGCAGGCCGACGCGGCCCAGCAAGCCATTGTCGAGCGGCTGCAGGGACGCTACCGGCAACTGCTCGACCGACCCACCGGCCTCATCGATCGCTGGCGCCGCCGTCATCCGCCGGTCGAGGGTCTCTATGTCCATGGCCAGGTCGGCCGCGGCAAGACGATGCTGATGGACCTGTTCGCCGAGAGCCTGCACCAGGCGGGCGTGCCCGCGTGGCGCATTCACTTCCATCGCTTCATGGACCATGTTCAGGATGAACTCAAGCGCCACGGCCGCCAGCGCGATCCGCTCCCGGCGATGGCGCGCGAGATCGCCGGCCGCTGCCGGGTGCTGTGTTTCGACGAATTCCACGTCAGCGACATCGCCGACGCCATGCTGCTCGGCGGCCTGCTGCAGCCGCTTTTCGAGCGCGGGCTGTGTCTGGTCGCGACCAGCAATACCGCTCCCGGCGATCTGTATGCCGGAGGCCTCCAGCGCGAGCGCTTCGTGCCCGCCATCGAAGCGATCGAAGGGCACTGCGAAGTGGCGCAACTGGAGGCCGAGACCGACTACCGGCTGCGCGAACTCAGCCGCCACCGCACCTACTACCATCCGGTCTGCGAGGCGACCCGTGAGGAAATGCGGCAGGAATTCGCCACGCTGACCCGCGGCGAGCCGGCCGGCGACGCCCCGCTGGACGTGCGCGGCCGCTCGCTCCGCCCCATCCGCCGGGCGGGGCCGGTGGCCTGGTTCGACTTCAAAACCCTCTGCCTCGGACCGCGCGCCAGCGGCGACTACATCGAACTGGCCCGCCGTTTTTCCACGATTTTCCTCAGCGACGTACCGGCCATGGACGAAAGCGACAACGATGCGGCCCGGCGATTCATCCACCTCGTCGACGAGTGCTACGACCGGGCGGTCAAGCTGGTGATCTCCGCCGAGGTCGCGCCCGAGGCGCTCTACCGGGGCAAGCGCCTGGCCTCACCCTTCGAGCGCACCGTCTCGCGCCTGATCGAGATGCAGAGCCACGAATACCTGGGGCGCGAACACCGGCCCTGAGGGGTTGGCCGGTTGGCTGGTTGGCTGGTTCAGCAGTGTCGCTTCCGGATGCGTTGCGGTGAGTGCCCGATTGACGCCAGACGATCGCGGCGCAGCCGCCCCGCAAACTCAGCAGTTGCCGAACCAGTGAACCAGCGAACTAGCAAACAAGCCAACCTTTAGACTTCGATCAGCGTCTCGATGACGTGCTGCACGTAGGCGTCGAAATCGGGCTCGTCCTTGTCGGGCACCAGGCCCTGCGCCTGGAGCTGCAGGTAGCCCACGTAGGAGGAATACATCAGGTTTGCGCGGTGACGCGCCTCGGTCGTCGGCAGGCCGAGCTCTTCCAGCGCACCAGCCAGGTACTTGATGCGGCGCTCGGTCACGCGCCGCAGCACCGGTCCGATGCAGGGATGGTCGGGGCTGGCGCACAGCGCCACGTAGATCCGGTGGGTGAGCGTTTGCCGGCTGGTGCGCCAGACGAAGTCGGCCAGGCGCTCGGCCGGTGCACTGCCGGCACTCAGCGACAGCCTGAGATGCTGGCGATCCTGCTGCTCCCAGCGCGCCAGCGCCTTGGACAGCAATTCGTCGCGCCCCGGGAAGTGCCAGTAGAAACTGCCTTTGGTGATCCCCAGGCGCCGCGCCAGCGGTTCGACGCGCAGTGCCGCGATGCCTTTCTCCGCGATCAGCGCCAGCGCTTCCTGCTCCCAGTCGGCCGGAGTCAACGAAGCCTTCTCGCCGCTGCCGCTATTGTCTGTACTTGATTTGGCCATGATGATCCGCGATCGTACTCCTCGGGGCTTCGGCGGGGCTTGACGGGCTCTTGTTAACGGGCCTTACCGAACCAATATGAATCCTGATTGACTAAACAATAGGGTAACCCCATACTCTGCCGTATGGAAGCTGTACGCAAACTCAACGACGACATCCGCCGACGCCAGATCTGGACCGATGACGGCATCCGCCTGAGCCTGCGCTATTACGGCGACGACCGCGCTCCGTGCGTCCTCATGGCCCACGGTTTCGGCCAGACCCAGTACGCCTGGGAGGAGACCGGCCGTCGCCTGGCCGCCGCCGGTTGGCAGGCGGTCAGCTACGACGCCCGCGGCCACGGTGAATCCGACCGCGCTCCCAGCGGCGAATACGATTTCGAGCAGTTCATCGAGGATTTCCGGCGGGTGTGTGCCTCCCTGCCGAACCGCCCCGCCGTCATCGGCGCCTCGATGGGCGGCCTGACGGCCCTGCTGGCCCATTCCGAGAAGCCCAAGGTCGATCTGTCCTGCCTCGTGCTGGTGGATATCGCGCCGCGCTGGGACGACAGCGGCGTGGAAGCGATGCTGGCCTTCATGCGCCAGAACCCGAAGGGCTTCGAGACGCTCGACGACGCCATAGAGGCCGTGCGGGGCTTCCTGCCCCATCGCCGGCACAACGGCTCGGGAGACGGCCTGACGCGCAACCTGCGCCAGGCCAGCGACGGTCGCTGGTACTGGCACTGGGATCCAGCCATGCTCGCGCTGGC
>JAZBPT010000306.1:0-13609 GCA_036351755.1 Wenzhouxiangella sp.
CTCCTCCCGGTTCGATTCCGCCACGACCCGCAGCCGGTCGGCGAACAGGGTATAGATGAGCATGACCACGGCGGCGACCGTGATGCCGACGCCCAGCTCGACGAGAACGATGCCGGCTTGCTGGGCGCCCTGGGGTGAACCGGGGATCAGCGGGGTGAATTCCAGGAACTGGCCTCCCAGGACCACGCCGAGCACGCCGATGGTCGAATAGAGCATGACCCCAATGCTTGCCAGGACCTTCTGGGCGCCGGCGGGAATCACTGCGAGGGCTTCGTCCAGGCCGAAGACCAGCGCGAACAGGATCCAGGCCGCAGCGAAGATCACGCCCGCCTGGAAACCGCCGCCCGGCGAGTATTCGCCGTGAAACTGGATGTAGAGCGCGAACAGCATGATCAGCGGGATCAGGAACCGCGTGACGACGCGCAGGATGCCATTGGTCTTCATTCGCCTTCTTCCCCCTCGATGGGCTCGTCGGCCGGCTGGCGCCGGCGCTTCCGGGTGGCGCCGAGGAGCATCATCACGCCGATGCCGGCGGTGAAGATCACGTACACCTCACCGAGGGTATCGATGGAACGATAGCTGGCCAGCACCGAGGCCACGACGTTGGGAATGCCGATGTCCTTGTAGGACTCCTCCAGGTAATAGGGCGCGACGTGCTGGTGGATCGGGTTGTCGGCCGCGCCGAAGGACGGCAGGTCCCAGGTCGCGTAGACCAGCGTCGCGCCGGTGACCAGCACCACCGCCAGCGCAGTGATATTGCGCCCCCGGCCGCGGTCCTCGTGCCGCGGCGCCAGCGACAGGGCCACCAGCATCAGGATGGTCGAGATGCCGGCTCCCACGGCCGCCTCGGTCAGGGCCACGTCGCCGGCGTCGAGCACGGCGAACAGGGAAGCCGACACCAGCGAATAGATGGCGAACAGCATCACCGCGGCGAACAGGTCGCGCATGCGCAGGACGGCGACCGCCACGATCGCGAGGAAGGCGAGCAGCGTGAGATCGATCAGTTGTTCGATGACTGCTCTCCTTCGGGCTTGAGGCCGTCGGTCAGGCCGGCGCGCGCCAGGGCATGCGAGGCCGTCGGCGAGGTGAACAACAGGAACAGAAGGATCAAGGCCAGCTTGATCGACAGCAGGGACAGGCCGGCCTGCAGGATCAGTCCCGCGATGATCATCAGCGCGCAGAGCGTGTCGGTCATCCCGGCCGCGTGCAGCCGGGAGTAGAAATCGGGAAAGCGCAGCAGGCCCACGCCGCCGAGGATGCCGACCAGGCCGCCGCCGAGCAGCAGGAACCAGCTGAGCACGTCGACGACGATCATGGTTCTTCCCCTTCGCGGCCGATTTCTTCAGGGCGCTGGAGTCGGACGAGCTTGAGCACCGCGATGATGGCGATGAAATTGATCAGCGCATAGACCAGCGCGATGTCGATGAACAGGTCGTGGCCCATCACGAAGCTGATGAGCGCGACCAGGAGCACGGTCTTGGTGCCGAAGACGTTCACGGCGACGATGCGGTCCCACACGGTGGGGCCGAGCAGGGCGCGTGCCAGCGCCAGGGCCATCGTCGCCAGCATGGTGAGCGCTGCCAGGGTGTAGATCACTTCGATTGGCCCTCCAGCCAGCAGACGCGGTCGCCCATCTCCCCGGAGAGAACGCCTTCGGCGCCCGCCTCGGTCAGGGCGTGGACCACGATTTCGTTGCCTTCCAGCCGCAGGCTGACCGTGCCCGGGGTGAGCGTGATCGAATTGGCGTAGGTGACCCGCGTGAGTTCGCGCGATTGTTTCGCCGGCACCCGCAGCACGCGCTGGCGGATGTGGCCGCGAGGATTGAAGACCGCCCTGGCCACGTCGATGTTCGCGACAACGATCTGCCACACCAGCCAGGCCCAGTAGACGGGCAGGCGCCACGAGAACAGCCCCGGGTTGTGCTCGACGCCGATGACGTCCATTCGCCACGACAGCCAGGCGGTCAGCGCGATGGAGGCGATGCCGAGCGCGAGGATGACGGGCTTGAACAGGCCCGACAGTCCCAGCCAGAGAGCGGCCATCACCAGGGCCAGTGAGATCACGTAACGCATAAGACCGCGAATATTACCAAAACCGTGTGCACGCGGGCCATGTTCCGGACGCCCGGTTCGGTCCGAAACTTACAGGTAAGGGCTGAAAAGCCAGCAGGCGGAATCCCTCAGCCGTGCCGGAAGCGATCGGCCGTCGACCTCGTCGAGGCGCAACTCCCTGCCGGCCGCGGCAGCCGCGTCGATCCGTTCGGACAGGTGGCCGGCGAGCGTCGCGTCGTAGGCCTCGACCTGCAGTTCGAAGTTCAGTCTCAGGCTGCGCGGATCCCAGTTGGCCGAGCCCACCAGGCTGTAAAAGTCGTCGACGACGAACAGCTTGCCGTGGTTGAACGGCGCCGGCTGCAGGCTCACCCGCACGCCGCGGAAGAGCATTTCCCAGAGCATGTTGCGCGTCGCCCAGTCGACGAAGCGCAGGTTGCTCTTCGCGGGAAGCACGACGTGCACGTCGATGCCGCGCACGGCCGCTGCCTGCAGGGCGCCGATGAGCTCGCGCGGTGGCAGGAAATAGGGCGTCATGATCCGGATCGAGTGCCGGGCGCTGGCGATGGCCGCGGACAGCAGCATCGTCATGCGGTCGAGGTCCTCGTCGGGACCGTCGGTGAGCGTCCGGCAGATCACCTCGTCGTGGCCGGTCTCGACCGTCGGTCGGTAGCGCACGATCTCGCCGGTGGCGAATTCCCAGGTGCGGTAGAACTCCAACGCGAGCTGCCCGACCACCGGCCCCCTGAGCCGAAAGTGCACATCGGCGGTCGGCCTGGCCTTGCCGGGCTTGTCGACGCAGTGCCGGTCGCTGATGTTCATGCCGCCGGTGAACCCGACCCGGTCGTCGACCACCAGGATCTTGTGGTGATTGCGCAGGTTGATCGACAGCGAGGGTGGCAGCAGGCCCGGCGGCAGGAAGCGGGCCGTGCGCACGCCGGCCTTGCGCAGGCGGTGACCGGCGCGCGGCCGCGAATACCATTCGCCGACGCCGTCGATGAGCACGCGCACGTCCACGCCGCGCGCAACGGCGGCCGCCAGGGCTCGGCAGAAGTCCTGCCCGGTCTCGTCCTGGTCGAGGATGTAGGTGGTCAGGCAGATATGGTCGCGGGCGGCCTCGATGGCCTCGAGCATGGCCGGGTAGGCCTGCTCGCCGTTGAAAAGCGGTTCCACACGGTTGCCGCCGACCAGGGCATGCCGGCTCAGCGCCCGGCCGCTGCGGGCCAGTTCAGTGAAAGCTTCGGGGAGGTCCTCCGGCAGGGGATGGAGGTGGCTGACCGCCTGCCCCCGTTCTCCCGATCGCAAAGGCGGCATGGAGAAGCGCTGGGCCCGGCTGCGCGTGCGATTGACGCCGAAGAACAGGTACAGCACCGGCCCGGCCACCGGCGCCACGACGCAAACGGCGATCCAGCCGAAGGCGCCGCGCGGTTCGCGCTTGTAGAGCAGGGCATGAATCGCCGTGGCCGGTGCGAGCACGGCGTGGAACAGCAGCAGGATGAAAGTCTCCGGGCTCAGTTCGCTGACCTTCTTCGAGGGCCTGCCGCCATGATACGCGGCGATCGGGGGGGTGCGCATGGGTCGGCCCGAAGCGGCATCTGGTATAAGAGCAGGCTGCAAGCTTCTCCAGGCCCCGTGGGTCGATGCCAGGAAACCGAGTTGATGACCAACTGTTCCGAGCCCGCCGTGGGGCGCCACCGAATGACCCGGCGATGAGCGCGAATGATCGGGGTGGCGAGGGTCGACTGCTGGAGGTGGTGGCGCGTGCCCGGGGGCTCGCAGAGCCGGAGCGCAAAGCCCTGTTCGAGCGGGAACTGGCGTCCGATTCGAGCTTGATTGCACAAGCCGAGCACCTGGCGCGGCTGGTCGATGAGGCGACCTGCGCTCCCGATCCGTTGAGCCGGGATGTCTCGTCCCACGGGCTTGTGCGCATTCCGGGTTTCGAATTGATCGAACAGATCGGCCAGGGCGGCATGGGCTCTGTCTATCGCGCGCGCCAGGTCAGTCCCGATCGAGAAGTAGCCGTCAAGCTGCTTCGTGCCGACATGATTTCGCCCGAAGCCCTCGACCGCATGGAGCGGGAGGGCCGGATTCTGGCTCGCCTCAGCCATCCGGGCATCGCGCGGGTCCTGGCCGCCGGCCGGGCACGGGTCGAAGGCGGGCCCGAGCTGTCCTGGCTGGCCATGGAGCTCATCGAGGGGCGGCGCCTGGACGCCTACATCAAGGAACGGCGCCCGGGCGAGCGTGAATTGCTTCGATTGTTCGAGCAGATCTGCGGGGCCGTCCAGTATGCGCATCAGCAGGGCGTCATTCACCGCGACCTCAAGCCCGGCAACATCCTGGTCGACGAGGCGGGGCGGCCCCATGTGCTCGATTTCGGCGTCGCCCGTTTTCTCGAGGTCGATCCCGCTCAGGCTTCGACGGTCCTCACGCCGGGTCAGGTCGTCGGCACCCTGGGTTACATGGCGCCGGAGCAAGTCGATGGTCGAGCCGACACCCGCAGCGACGTCTACGCGCTCGGGGTGATGCTCTACAAGGCCCTGTGCGGCCAATTGCCGCTTCGGCTCGAGGGATTGAGCCTGGTCGATGCGCTGGGGCGGGTCGCGCGTGCCCGCCCGGAGGCCTTGCGGAGACAGCGACCCGGTCTGGCGCCCGAGCTCGAGACCCTCGTGATGCAGGCGCTTTCCGCCGACCCGGCCGATCGCTACCCTTCGGCTTCGCAATTGCTGGAGGATATCCGGCGCTATCTCGATCATCGGCCCTTGCTGGCGCGTGCGCCGGGTCGCTGGCGTAGCGGCCTGCTGTTCGTCCGGCGCCATCGATTCGGCGTGGCTTCGGCCCTGATCCTGGTGCTGGCGATCGGCGCCGGTGCAGTCGTCTCCGCCCATTTCGCATGGCGAGAGGCCCAGGCCAGAAAGCAGACCGAGATGCGGGCCGAGCAGCTTGCGGCGGTCAACGGATTCATCCAGGAGATGCTGCTTGCAGCAGACCCGGAGCGGACCCTGGGCGAGTCGGTCACGGTCGTCGATACCCTCAGCGAGGCGGCGCGACTCTTGCCTCTCGACCGGGAACTCTCTCCGGCGGTGCGCTCGGAACTGCAGCGCACGATCGGCTCGGTTTTGCTCAACCTCGGTCGAATTGCCGAAGGGCGGGTGCAGCTGGAGCTGGCGTGGGAAACGGTTCGCGACCGTGACGATATCGCCGAGGAGGGTCGGCAGCGAACGCGCATGGAGCTGGCCCGGGCCGACCTGGAGTCGGGGCGAATCGACCAGGCCCTGACCGTGCTGGAGGCAATCGATCGTGACACGGCAGACTGGCCTTCCTCCCAGACGCTGCGCTATGAGTTGGCCAACCTGATCGGGCGCGCCCTGGTCGAAAGCGGCCGAGTCGACGAGGCGGCCGTGCTGGTCGACGATCGTCTCGATCAGGCCAGCCACGCATTGGGCGAGGAGCACTTGCTGACCCTGGTGCTGCGCAACCTGTCGGCCGTGATCGCCGGTCGTCAGGGCGAGCCCTTGCGCGAGGTGGCGATCCAGAGGGATGTGCTCTTGCTGCGCCGTGAGCGCTTTGGCGAGGAGCATCCGCAGACGCTGGCGGCAATGAACAACCTGGCTCATGCCCTCAGTGGGGCCGGCCAGCGCGAGGAGGCCGAGCGCTATGCGCGCGAGGCGCTCCAGGGGCGCGAGCGGGTTCTCGGAGAATTCCACCCCTCGACGGTGGTCAGCAGAAACAACCTTTCGGCGCTCTACATTCAGCGCGGTGCCATCGACGATGCGGAGCCGCTGGTCCGGAGCGTCGTGGCCTGGAACGCCGAGCACCTCGGGCCGCTGCATCCGAATACGCTGACTTCGCGGAATATCCTGGCCTACCTGCTCGAGGAGCAGGGCAGTCTGGCCGAAGCCGAATCCCTCTACCGCGAGATCCTCGCTGCCGTCGACCGCGGCGGAGACGACGGGCTGCGCAGCCAGATGCTGGCGGTGGGTAACAACCTGGCCATGCTGTTGCTGGCTCGCGGTGATGCGGCTGCTGCGGTCGGCGAGTTCGAGCGACTCATGCGCGAGGCCGAGCGTCTGCTTGGTGACGGGCACCCCAATTTTGCCGTGTTCCAGGCCAATCACGGTTGGGCGCTTCATCAGCTCGGGCGCAGCGAGGAGGCCGTGCAGCTTCTCGAAGCCAGTCTCCGGCAGCTGCGTCCGGCGCTGGGCGAGGCGCACCCCAGGGTGGCCATGACCGAAGAACGGCTGTCCCTGGCGCGCGGCCGTTAGGGAATCTCCGACAAAACGCGCTCGGTGCAGAGTTGTTCAGAGGTTCCTTGGAAAAAAAGACCGGGGCGCGAACGCCCCGGCAAGGTTCCATCCGATTGGACCAGCAACCGATGGATGGAATATGGAGAGTGGCCGGATCAGTAGCGCGAAGGCTGCTCCGAGCAGGTGGTCTGGCCGATGTGATACAGGCGTTCCATCTGGATCTGGCCGTTCCCGTAGGCCGGGTCCTCGGCGCTGTAGGACAGGGTCAGGAGGTCGCAACCCTGGTAATCGATCTGCAGTTCGCCCCAGTACTCGTCGACGACGGATTCCGGGTCGAAGTCGGGACCGAAGCTGGCACCCGAAAGACGCCGCAGGTTGTCGATGGCGATCCGTTCGCCTTCGATCGAGCCGATTCCGAGCAGCCACACCTGGCGGCCATCGGCATCATAGGTGGGCCAGTAGACCACCGGGGTTCTTGCGCCGTCGATATCCGTGACGTGCACCTGCAGGCCTTCCCCGGAGCGCTGGCGATTGTAGAACCCGCCCGAGAAGCCGTTGAGGACAGTGCCCACGGTCTCCCCGCAATCGAGCCCGGCAATGTTCGACAGCCGCACCAGCTCGAACTGACCCGATCCCTGGCCGAGCTCGCTGTCGTAGCTCACCGTGCCCCGGTCGCAGTCTTCGAAGTCGATCACGATGCTTCCCCAGCTCGTTACCGCGACCTCGGCCGGATCGAATGCCGGGCCGAATCGGCCGCCTTCGGTCACGTAGACCTGGTCGAGAACGATGCTGGCGTCGACGGTTTCGCCCAGGGCGGTCAACCACATCGGCTCCCCGTTGTCATAGGTGAACCAGAACATCAGGGCGCGTCCGTCCGGCAGCGTGTCGATCATGAAGCCTTCACCGCTTCGTTCGGGATTGAAGAACAGGCCGCTGTGTCCGGTCGACACTTCGAACGGCGTTCCGGTCGGGGGCGGCGTGGATCCACCCTCGCGCTGGAAGTGATACAGGGCGGCACGACCACCGGCGGGCGTGGCCACCGCCTTGACGAGCAGGTCGGTGCCGTTGCTTGACACATAGGTGCCGAACAGGTCGCTCTTGTCGCTATCGACCGGGGCCTGCAAGGTCTGGATCAGTCGGTATTCCCCGCCTTCCCGCTGGTAGATGAAGACGGCTCCGGCGGCGGGTTCGCTCTGCCTGCGGCCGTTCTCCGCTCCGACGAAGAGCAGGTCGCCGGAGAAGCGAGTGACTACGCCGTAGAGATCGTTTGCGGCCCGGTCGGGCGGCGTCAGTTTGCCGGCGGGCTGCCAGCTGCCGCCTTCTCGCCGATAAAGGAATACCGCACCCTGCGCACCGATATTGAGTGCGCCGACCGCCATCCAGTCGTCCTGGACGTCGACGAAGTATCCGAAGTTGGCTTCGGGGCCGGCATCGAGGGTTTGCGCCAGCGTCAACTGCCCGCCCTGGCGATCATAGACGTAGACGCGGCCGGCCCCGCCGTAGGTCTGGGTCTCGGGCGCGCCGACGATGAGCTGTTCGTCGCTCAGGCTGTAGCCCAGGCCGAAGAAATCCGTGTTCTCCGAGACGCGGCCGATTTCCTGCCAGCTGCCGCCCACTTCACCGAACAGCACGATACTGTCGCTGCGGGCGAAGTTGTAGCCGTAGGCGTTTTCAAATACATGCGACTGCACGGCCAGCACGCCGTCATTGAATTCGACCAGGCCGCCGAGGGCACGATCAGCGCCGTCTTCGGACTCGGTCAGTCTGGCGATCGGGCGCCAACCGGCGTTGATGCCGCCGGGGTTGTAGCCGGGATCGCGCTCAAACAGGTGGACGGCCGAATCGCCGGCATCGCCCTGTCCGTCGAAGCGCAATCCGGTGAAGGCCGGCACGGCAAGCAGGTCACCTTCCAGCGCGACGCTGGTGGCACCGAACATGTCGCCGGGGCTGCAGTCGGGCGCCTGGAGAATGCCGAGCAGCTCCCAGCGGCCATCGGCATTCTTCTCGTAGTGATAGAGCTCACCGCAGGCCGGGGCCGGATCGGGGTTGCCGAAGCCGTGCGGCCAGCTGGCAAACATCTCGTTTCCGAAGACCTCGACTCCGATGCCGAAGTCTTCGAGTTCCCCGCCCGACGGCGTCAGGTCTTCCACGAATTCGAATTGTGCCCTCAGTCCGATCGGGGCGAGGGCCAGCAGTATGGTCAGCAAGCGAATGAACGCCATGGTGTTCTCCCTTTTTTGAGTGGTTGCTGTGGCAGGGAGAATCCTGCGCCGAAGCTTCCGGGGGCGGTACCCCCCGATCGGGGGGTCAGCGCAACAGGCCGAACTCGGCCGCCTTGAGCGCGGCCTCCGCGCGGGAGTTGATGCCGAGCTTGCGGTAAATGTCCTTGACATAGCCCGCCGCAGTGTTGCGGGTGATGCCGAGCAGGCGACTCACTTCCGTGCTCGAGTAGCCCTTCCCGATGAGTCGGAGCACCTCGGTTTCGCGTTCGCTCAGCGGCGCTTCGGGCTGATCCTCATGCTGGAAGTAGGCCATCAGTCGGCGTGCCACATCGGGAGAGAGCGGCGGTTGACCGTCGGCGATCTCGGTCAGAAGCCGGCCCAGTTCGGACCGACCCTGGTCCTTGGTGAAGTAGCCGTCTGCTCCGGCGCGCAGGGCCGGAAAGATGTGGGTGTCATCGGCGAATGTGCTGGCGACGATGCACAGGGTCGCCGGATGGCGGGACTTGATCCAGGCGATCAGGCGAGTGCCGTCGCCGTCGGGCAGGCCCAGGTCGATCAGTGCCATGCTCGGCCACTGGTGTTCGAGGGCTTCTTTCGCGCCGGCACAGTCGGCAGCCATATCGATCCGGGAGCTCGGGAAGGCAAGGCGCACGCTTTCGGCCAGCCACTCGCGGGCAGCCGGCAGGTCTTCGATGATCAGCACGCGCTTCACGGGGGCGGGTCTCGGGGCAGGTCGAGGGAGACCTGAATCATCCCGCCGTCCAGGCGCCAATCGATGCTGCCTCCAAGCTGCCGGCAGCGTTTGCGAATATTGGCCATTCCTCGTCCCGGCCGCCACGCTTGCGGATGGGTGACCTGGCCGTCGTGCTTGAGCTCGAGCCGTAGCCGGCTGGCTGTCATGCGCCAGTCGAACTCGATGTGGCTCGGCCGAGCGTGTTTCAGCGCATTGCTTGTCAGTTCGCGCAAGCAGCGTGAGAGCAGGCTGGCCGCGCGCCCGCTCCAGAGAATCGAAGAGTTCGCGCCGGGGCCTGACCACTCGAAGGACACGCCGGAGCCCTCGGCCCGCTGTGCGGCCTCGGATCGCATCTGAGCCAGCAGGGCATCGAGCGGCAGTTCGGTGCGCGCGGGGCGGGAGACCACGTCGCGCAGGTCGACCAGCATGGCCCGGGCCTCGTCGGCCAGTGCGGCGTCGGGTGCCCGGTAGATCATGTTGAGCAGGCGCGCGCCAAGGTCGTCGTGCAGGTCCTGGTAGATCTGCTCGCGCTGCTGCCACAGGCTGCGCTCATGCTCGAGTCGTGCAAAGGCGAGTGAGGCCGTCTGGACGAGTGCCTGGCAGAAGCGGGCCGCGTCCGGTTGGGGTGGTGCCTCTTCGTGGCGCGCATCGAGGTACAAAAGCATTTCACCCCTTTGCTGCGCAATGGTGGCGACCAGGGCTGCGGTAATCCGGTTGGCGATGACGCTTTCGCTGGCCTGCGCTTGCCCGATGTGATTGAGGCAGGCGACCCGATCGGCGCGTGCGCTGTCCAGCAGTCGCCGGCTGACTTCAGCGGTATCGACGCCCTCAGGCAGGCTGGCGAGCGCGTGCAGTGTGCCTTCCGATCGCTCCAACAGCCAGGCTCGCCTGAATCCGGTGCCCGCGCAGGCGGTCTCGAGCAGGCATGCGGCAATCTCGTGCGGACAGTCGAGTGTGTTGATGCGGCCGCAGAACGACAGCAGCAGCTCCAGGCGGGGCAGGGCCAGGCTGGTCTGCAGCGACGCCACGGTGATTTCTTCGTCTTGCCGCGCCGAATCGGCCCCGTCGGCCAGCGCGAACTGCCAGGAGCCGATGGTGATCAGGTCGCCTGCCGCGAGCCGCGCGCGGCCAACGCGCTCGCCGTTGACGAGGGTACCGAGCGCGCCGCCCAGGTCCTCGAGGAGGGCTTCGGGCCCGAGCTCGAGGCGAACGTGTCGACGCGAGATGGTCGGCTCCGTCAGGATCAGGTCGGCCTCGAGCCCGCGCCCGATCGTGAGGGAAACAAGCTGTGGAATGTCTACCCGCGGTCCGGCGACCTGTATCAGTTGCCAGGCAGGCTTGAGTTGTTTCATCGCGCTTTGTGTCGCACTCCGCGTTTCGGCGATTCTTGCACATTCGGAGTCCGGGAGCGACTAACTACGACTCGAGGTTGTACGTGTCCCTCGCGCCGCCTGTTGCCTCCCTGTCGATGTTGCCACGAGATGGAGGGCCCCGGGTCGAGCCCGGGGCGACGGGACATCGTGTTTTCCGGAACCCGGAACCCGGAACCCGGAACCCGGAACCCGGAACCCGGGTGCATCCCCGAGCCTCCTGCGTTAAACTAACTATCTTTCTATCCCGATCAAGAGATAAGTCAGCGCCATGAGATCCTACCTGTTCACTTCCGAGTCGGTGTCCGAGGGCCACCCGGACAAGATGGCCGACCAGATTTCCGACGCCATCCTCGATGCCATCCTGACCCAGGATCCGCACGCCCGGGTCGCCTGCGAGACCTTTCTCAAGACCGGGGCGGTGATCGTCGGCGGCGAGATCACGACGACTGCCTGGGTCGACCTCGAGGAACTGATCCGCCAGGTCGTCGTTGACATCGGCTACGACTCCTCGAAGGTCGGCTTCGACGGCCACACCTGCTCGGTGATCAACATGATCGGCAAGCAGTCGCCCGACATCGCCCAGGGCGTCGACCGGGAGATCCCCGAGAACCAGGGCGCCGGCGACCAGGGCCTGATGTTCGGCTACGCCTCGAACGAAACCGAATCGCTGATGCCCGCGCCGATCTACTATGCGCATCGCCTCGTCGAGCAGCAAACGCGCCTTCGCAAGCACACCGACAACCCGCTGCCCTGGCTGCGCCCGGACGCCAAGAGTCAGGTCACGCTCCGTTACGAGGACGGCCAGCCGGTGGCCATCGATGCGGTCGTGCTCTCGACGCAGCACGACGAGGGCGTCGGTCTTGAAGAGCTGCGCGAAGGCGTGCGCAAGCACATCATCGAGCCGGTGTTGCCGGGCGACTGGCTGCACGACGACACCCGTTTCCACATCAATCCCACGGGCAAGTTCGTCATCGGCGGTCCGGTGGGAGACGCAGGCCTGACCGGCCGCAAGATCATCGTCGACACCTACGGCGGCATGGCGCGCCACGGAGGCGGCGCCTTCTCCGGCAAGGACCCGTCCAAGGTCGACCGTTCGGCCACCTACGCCGGACGCTACGTGGCCAAGAACGTCGTCGCCGCCGGGCTCGCCGACAAGTGCGAGGTGCAGGTCAGCTACGCCATCGGCGTGGCCGAGCCGACTTCCGTGTCGGTGACCACCTTCGGTACCAACAAGATTCCCGAGGAGAAGATCGAAGAGCTGATTCGTCGACACTTCGATCTCAGGCCTTACGGCATCCTCAAGTCGCTCGACCTGCTCCACCCGATGTACCGGCAGACGGCGACGAACGGTCACTTCGGTCGCCGGCCGCAGGAGACTTCGGCGAAGGTCATTCGTGACGGTCACGAGACGACCGAGCACTTCACCACCTTCAGCTGGGAAAAGACCGACAAGGCCGAGGCGCTGCGCGCCGACGCCGGGATCTGAGTGCCGGCCGCGCCGCTCACCCGAGAATTCACTGATTGAACGAACCGAGAGGTAAGGAACAATGAACGCAAACCCCGAAGACGTGAGAAAGGGCGTGCTCTTCGACGAGCAGCTCGCCCCGACCGACAAGGACTTCTGTATCGCCGATCCGAGCCAGGCCGCGTTCGGCCGCAAGGAAATGAAAATCGCCGAGACGGAAATGCCGGGCCTGATGCAGACCCGCGCCGAGTACGCCGACGACCAGCCGCTCAAGGGCGCGCGCATCGCCGGATCGCTGCACATGACCATCCAGACCGCCGTGCTCATCGAGACCCTCGTCGAGCTGGGTGCCGAAGTGCGCTGGGCATCGTGCAACATCTATTCGACGCAGGACCACGCCGCGGCCGCCATCGCGGAGCGTGACATTCCCGTGTTCGCCTTCAAGGGCGAGTCGCTCGACGAGTACTGGGAGTTCACCCACCGCATCTTCCAGTGGCCCGACGGCCAGACCGCCAACATGATCCTCGACGACGGCGGTGACGCCACCATGCTGCTCAACCTGGGTGCCCAGGCCGAGCAGGATCCGAGCGTGCTCGACAATCCGGGCAGCGAGGAAGAGAAGGCCCTGTTCGCCGCAATCAAGAAGCGGCTGGAATCGAACCCGGGCTGGTATTCCGAGGCGCTGTCCAACATCCAGGGCGTGACCGAGGAAACCACCACCGGCGTCAACCGGCTCTATCGCATGGAGCGGGAAGGCACCCTGAAATTCCCGGCGATCAACGTCAACGACTCGGTTACCAAGTCCAAGTTCGACAACCTCTATGGTTGTCGCGAGTCGCTGGTCGACGCCATCAAGCGCGCCACCGACGTGATGGTCGCCGGCAAGACCGCCATCGTCTGCGGCTACGGCGACGTGGGCAAGGGCTCGGCGCAGTCCCTGCGCGCCCTGTCGGCCAACGTCTGGATCACCGAGGTCGACCCGATCTGCGCGCTGCAGGCGGCGATGGAAGGCTACAAGGTGGTCAACCTCGAGGACGAGGGCGTGGTCGAGGCCGCCGACATCTTCGTCACGGCCACCGGCAACTACAACGTCATCGGCCACGACCACATGCGCCGCATGAAGGACGAGGCGATCGTGTGCAACATCGGTCACTTCGACAACGAAATCGACGTGGCCAGCCTCGAGCAGTACGAGTGGGACGAGATCAAGCCGCAGGTCGACCACATCACCTTCCCGGACGGCAACAAGATCATCCTGCTCGCCCGCGGGCGCCTGGTGAACCTGGGTTGCGCCACGGGGCACCCGAGCTTCGTGATGTCGAACTCCTTCACCAACCAGACCCTGGCCCAGATCGAGCTGTACAAGCACGGCGATCGCTACGACAACCAGGTCTACGTGCTGCCCAAGCATCTCGACGAGAAGGTGGCGCGACTGCACCTGGAGCGCATCGGTGTGCGCCTGACCGAGCTCAAGCCGGAACAGGCCGACTACATCGGCGTGCAGGTCGAAGGCCCGTACAAGCC
>JAZBPT010000307.1:0-16866 GCA_036351755.1 Wenzhouxiangella sp.
CACGGGCGCAAGCGGTCTCGTCCCGCCCTGCTGCACCCCGACACGCGCTCGGTGATCGTGGCGCGGATGGACTACCTGCCGGAATCCGCGCGGCCGGTCGAGGAAGTGCTCGAGCAGCCAGATCGCGCCGCGGTCTCCAGATACGCCCTGGGACGCGATTATCACAAGCTGATCCGCAAGCGCCTCAAGAAACTCGCCGACCGCATCGAGCGCGAGATCGGGCCGTTCGGGCACCGCGTCTTCACCGACTCGGCGCCGGTACTGGAAAAGCCGCTGGCGGAAAAGGCGGGCCTGGGCTGGATCGGCAAGCACACCATCCTGCTCAACCGCCATGCCGGTTCGTGGTTCTTCCTCGGCGAGATCTACACCGACCTGGAGCTGCCGCCCGACCGGCCGGTGAGCCAGCATTGCGGCAGCTGTCGGCGCTGCATCGACGTGTGCCCCACGCAGGCCATCACCGGGCCCTTCCAACTCGACGCCCGGCGCTGCATCTCCTACCTGACGATCGAGTTGAAAGGGTCGATTCCCGTCGAGCTCCGGCCCCTGATGGGCAACCGCGTGTTCGGTTGCGACGACTGCCAGGCGGTCTGCCCATGGAACCGGTATGCGCAGCACACCGGCGAGGCGGATTTCGCGCCGCGTAAGGACCTGGACGCCGGGGACCTGGTCGAATTGTTCGGCTGGGACGAAGAGACCTTCCTCGAGCGCACCGAGGGCAACCCGATCCGCCGCACCGGCTACGAGCGCTGGCTCAGAAACCTGGCCGTGGCGCTCGGCAATGCACCGACATCAGGGCGCGTGGTGGGGGCGCTTCGGGCGCGCCGGGAGCATCCGTCCGAACTCGTGCGCGAACACGTCGAGTGGGCGCTCGCGCGCCACGACGCCGACTGACGCTTCGCGATCAGGACTGCAGGCGGGCCTGGAAGTCTTCCAGGTAGGCTTCGATGCGCGCGGCGTTGGCGCCGACATCGCTCCGGCCCACGCGCGACTTGGAACGGACATCCACGGCACTGCCGCCGTTGTCGCCGCGGATGCGGATGACGACGTCGTCCTTGAAACCGAACCAGAAGGTCGTGGCCGTCGCCTCGATACGGCCCTGCGACTCGTCTGCCTCGACGATTTCCCAGCCCTTGGTTCGGGCCGTCTCCAGGGCGTGTTCGAAAGCGATGGCCGGCCAGGCATCGACCCGCAGGGTCTGGATGTGCGGGTAAGCTTCGCGCTGCTGCTCGGCCGTCTCAGCGCCGGGATATTCGACCGGGTTGGGCGCGTCCGATCGCAGAGGCGCAATGGCCACGAACCCGGGCGGATCGGCCGTGTCGGTGGTGATGTCATGAATTGGCGGCACCGAGCGCGCTTTCTGAACGAACGACCAGGGGACTGCGGCGGTGCCCAGGCCGATCACGATCGCCGCGAGCAGGGCGGGCACGCCGCCGCGGCGGGTGCGAGGGATCAGCAGCAGCACGACGGCCAGGGCTCCGGCCGCCAGCCCCCCATAAAGCGCCCAGCGCATCAGGGTGAACCCGAAACGGAAGTCCCAGAGTTCCAGTCGGGTGCCCGGGCCGGCTGCCAGGAGCAGTCCGGCCGCGACGAGGGCAATCGCTACGACGATGATTCGCAATGGTTTCATGATTTTTCTCCCCTGGCACCTGAACTCGGCGAGTCAAGCCACTCGATGGTGAAGTTATCATATCGGTCCGCACGACAGATCGTGTGAATCGGCAGGTTGCGTTTCCTGTCGCGGCGACTCGACCTATCCCGTTACGAGGAGGCAATGTGGACTGGCTGCAGACCGTTCTGATCGCCCTGATTCAAGGGCTGACCGAATTCCTCCCGGTCTCCAGCCAGGCGCACCTGGTGCTCTATTCCTGGGTGACGGGCGGTGTCTACCAGGGGCTGGATTTCGACATCATCCTGCACGCGGGTTCCCTGGTTGCCGTGGTCGCTTACTTCCGGCGGGAATTGCTGGCCATGGCGCGTTCGTGGCTCTCATCGCTGGGCGGCGGGCGGCCGGACGCCGATTCGCGCCTGGCCTGGTGGATCATCATCGGCACGCTGCCGGCAGTCGTTTTCGGCTTCCTGCTCAAGGACGCGGCCGAAGAGCAGCTGCGCGCGGTCTGGGTCATGGCGACCTCCTTGGTCGTCTTCGGCCTGTTGCTGGGCTGGGCCGACTGGCGGGGCAGGCGCGACCGCGACGAGCACCAGCTGAACCTTCGGGGCGTGCTCGTGATCGGATTCGCGCAGGTGCTGGCGCTGATTCCCGGGACGTCGCGCTCGGGCATCACCATCACCGCCGCGCTGTTCATGGGGCTGACGCGGGAGGCGGCTTCGCGCTTTTCCTTCCTGTTGTCGATTCCGGTCATTAGCGGGGCGGCCGTGCTCGGGTTTCGCGACCTGTCCTCGACCGAACTCACCACGCCCTGGGGCTTGCTGCTGCTCGGCTTCGCGGCGTCGGCCCTGAGCACCTACGCCTGCATTCACTTTTTCCTGGCCTTTATCAGGCGGATCGGTATGCAACCCTTCGTGATCTACCGGATCGTGCTGGGCGGTCTGCTCCTGGCCTACGTCCTGTGGTGACGAGAGCTGCTCAGCGCTCGAGCTTCTTGAGGCGGTAGAGCCAGTCCAGCGCCTCGCGCGGGCTGAGATCGTCCGGGTCGATGTCTTCGAGCATGTCGTGAACCGGGTCGGGCTCGGAAGGGGGATCGCTTGGGCGGGACACCTGGCCGAACAGGCCCAGTTGGGGACTGCTGGCGCCGGCGGCTTCGCTTTCCAGGCGGTCGAGGTGCTTGCGCGCCTGGGCTATGACCGGCTTGGGTACGCCGGCCAGTCGCGCGACCTGGATGCCGTAGCTCTGGCTGGCCGGGCCTTCGCGCACCGAGTGCAGGAACACGATCTCGTCGCCGTGCTCGCGCGCGTCGAGGTGGACGTTGGCGATGCCCTCGTGGTCTTCGGCCAGGCGGGTGAGCTCGAAGTAGTGGGTGGCGAACAGGGTCATGGCACGCAGGTTCAGGGCCAGTTCGGTGGCCACCGCCCATGCCAGCGCCAGGCCGTCGAAGGTCGAGGTGCCGCGGCCGATTTCGTCCATCAGGACCAGGGAATGCTCGGTGGCATTGTGCAGGATGTTCGCGGTCTCGACCATTTCCACCATGAAGGTCGAGCGCCCGCGGGTGAGGTCGTCGCCGGCGCCGATACGGGAGAAGATCCGATCGATCGGGCCGATCCGCGCGGATTTCGCCGGCACGAAGGCTCCGGCGTGGGCCAGGATGGTGATCAGCGCGGCCTGGCGCATGTAGGTCGACTTGCCGCCCATGTTGGGGCCGGTGATCACCAACATGCGACGGTCGGGGTCGAGCCGGCAGTCGTTGGGCACGAAGGCTTCGTCCTGGACGCGCTCGACCACCGGGTGGCGGCCCTCGACAATATCTACGCCGGGCTGCTCGTCGAGCTCGGGCGCGTTGAGTCGCAGCGTTTCGGCACGCTCGGCAAAAGTGACCAGCACGTCGAGGGTGGCCAGGCCGGCGGCGATGATCGCCAGGCGGCCATGCTCGTTACCCAGGCGGTCGACGAGTTCGTCGTAGAGCGCCTTTTCCCGGGCCAGGGCGCGTTCGCGCGCTGACAGCACCTTGTCCTCGAAGGCCTTGAGTTCCTCGGTGATGTAGCGCTCGGCGTTCTTGAGCGTCTGGCGCCGGCTGTATTCGGTGGGCACCTTGTCGGCGTGGGTCTTGCCGATCTCGATGTAGTAGCCGTGCACGCGGTTGAAGCCGACCTTGAGCGTCTGGACTCCCGTGCGTTCGCGCTCCTGCTCTTCGTAGCGTACGAGGAAGTCGCCGGCGTTCTGGCTCAAGCCGCGCAACTCGTCGAGTTCGGCATCGTAGCCTTCGGCGATCACGCCGCCGTCGCGCACGACCATCGGTGGTTGCTCGACGACCGCCGACTCGAGCAACTCCGACAGGTCGGGGCAGGGGGCGAGGTCGTCGCGCAATTCATCGAGCAGCGGCACGGACACCCGCTCCAGGCCTTCGGCGAGTTCCGGCAGCCGTCCCAGCCCCTCCCTGAGCGTGGCCAGGTCGCGCGGACGGGCGGTCTTGAGCGCGATCCGGGTCAGCACGCGCTCGATGTCGCCCAGGCCGGAAAGCCGCTCGGCGAGGTCGGGGTGGACGTGCGTGTCCAGCAGGGCCGCCACCGCCTGGTGGCGTGCGCCCAGCGCGGTGCGGTCGCGCAGCGGATGGGTGAGCCAGCGCTTGAGCTTGCGGCTGCCCATGGGGGTTGCGGCCGTGTCCATCAGCCCGACCAGGGTGTGCTCGGTGCGGCCGTCGGGGTGGACGTCGATCTCGAGATGGCGGCGCGTGGCGGCGTCGAGCACCAGGTGTTCGGCCGGGCGTACGGCGCGCATGCCGGCCAGGTGCGGCAGTTCACCCGAGAGCATGTCGCGCGCATAGCCGAGCAGCGCGCCGGCGGCGCCGACCTCGGGCCCGCGGCCCTCGATTCCGAAGCCCGACAGGTCCTGGACCCGGAACTGGCGGCACAGCTCGCGCTCGGCCGACTCGGCGTCGAAGGCCCAGGGCGGATGTTCGCGAACCGCCGCTCCTTCGCGATTGAAGGGCAGTTCGGCGTTTTCGGGCAGCAGGATCTCGGCCGGCCGCAAGCGCTCGAGCTCGGCGGTCAGCTCCGCCGCCGAGGCCAGGGGGCAGCATCGCAGCCGCCCGCCGGCCAGGTCCAGCCAGGCCAGGCCGAAGCCCTGCTTGCCTGGAAGGATGGCGGCCAGCAGGCGCTCGGCGCGCTCCTCCAGCAGGGACTCCTCGGTGACCGTGCCCGGGGTGACGATTCTCACCACCTTGCGATCGACCGGCCCCTTGGCCGTGTCCGGGTCGCCGATCTGTTCGCAGATGGCCACCGACTCGCCCTTCTTGAGCAGCCGGGCGAGGTAGCCGTCGACGCTGTGATAAGGCACGCCGGCCATGGGGATGGGTTCGCCGGCCGACTTGCCGCGGTGGGTCAGCGTGATGTCGAGCAGGCCGGCTGCACGCCTGGCGTCGTCATAGAACAACTCGTAGAAGTCGCCCATGCGGAAGAACAGCAGGATGTCCGGATAGTCCGCCTTGATCCGGAGGTATTGCTGCATGAGAGGTGTGTGCTGGGGTGGGGCGTCTGACATTGCGGTGGTATCGGCTTGGGCCTTTGGCTTTGGTCGACGGCAGAGACTAGGTTTCAGGTTTCAGGTTTCAGGAATACCTGGCCGAAGCCCGCCCTGAAACCTGAAACCTGAACCCTGAAACCTTCATTCGGGGCATTATAGGAGCCATGGCAATGCGAAACGACGATGAAGCGCTCTCGATGCTGGTCACCGCCCTGGCGGCCGAGCTGAAGATGATCGGCCGCCGGCTGGTGACGGCCGAGTCCTGCACCGGCGGCTGGATTGCAAAGATCTGCACCGACCTGCCCGGCAGCTCGGAGTGGTTCGAGCGTGGCCTGGTGACCTATTCCAACGAGGCCAAGGCCGACCTGCTTTCCGTCAAGCCCGGCGACCTCCACCGCTTCGGCGCCGTCAGCGAGGAGGTGGCCGCGGCGATGGCGCGCGGTGCGGTCGCCAACAGCCGGGCCGATGTCGGCTTGTCGGTGACGGGTATCGCCGGCCCGGACGGCGGCACCCCCGACAAGCCCGTGGGCACGGTCTGTTTCGGCTGGGCGCTGCCGGACGACGTGGTCGAAACCGAAAGACACCGCCTGGTCGGCAACCGCGAGGAAATCCGCCGAGCCAGCGCGGCCATGGCCTTGCAAGGCCTGCTCAGGCGCCTGGGCGCCTGAATTCGAACACGAGCTCACATCTACAGCGCGGTTGCAGCGTCCTTAGTGGTAGAGGCTTCAGTTCTGGATACGGCTCTCTCTAGCTGCACCACGAGTGAATCTGTTGATCCCTTTGGATTCGTGCCTGGCGCTCTCGGGTGCAGTAGAAAACGACCGGGCCCTGGAGCGGACCCGATCACTTATTGCTTGTCAGGGATCAACCCGGGTGATCAGTGCCCTCCATACAGGGACTCGATCCGAAAGCAAGGCCGGGGTGCCGGGCGGACCGGGCGAGGCGGGCCTGGATTGAGATTGAAGGCATGGATTGCGGGCATTGGCTCTACGCCCTGATCCTGAGCCACGACGTCCCAGTTCGCCACGAAGAGCTCGGGCTGGCCCTTGGCTTGCTTGCTGAACGCCAGATTAGTCGGGAACTGCAGTCCGTTTTCCGGGCCCAGAATCGGCTCGGGGGCTTCCTTTGGCCGGATGCGCATAATGCGCCCGAGGCCTTGTCCCCTCAGGCCGATGATGGCGCCGTAGAGCCTTCCCCGGCGATCTGTGTCAAGTCCGTCGATGGCAAATAGATCCGGGTGTTCTGCAAGAACCCTGGCTGGCCCGGCTGTACCATCGGCCTGAATCTTTATCGACACCACCCTGGCCCCTTCAGTGACGGCAACATATATGTCGCGGTCGTCAATAGCGATACCGTTTGCGCCCAGATCGACTTCGGGATTCAGCGGTCCGCTAGCCTGTAGCAGGGAGTCTTGCGCCCATAGTTCGACGGATCGGCCGTCGGCCGTCGCCGGGCCGATCCGCCAGATGCCGCCGCTGATTGTGTCAGTGACGTAGAGGTTGCCGTGCCGGTCGAAGTCGAGATCATTGGGCATCAGTATCTCCTGGCTTCCGGGGATGCGTGCTCCGACGCCATTGGACCCAATGCGCCATACGCCGTGCGTCGTGGGATCGAAGCTCGCGATCGCAGCATAGACATGGCCGTAGTGATCGGTTGCCAGTCCGAGGATGCCGAAAGAGCCCAAGGGTGCAGGCTGCAGCTTGAAGAACTGACTGACCTCGCCCTTGCGATCAATTTGCCGGATCTCGCCGAGGTCGCCGGTCATGCTTACGTAGAGGTTGCCGAAGCGATCCGGAGCGACTGACTCGGGAAACTCCCCGGAGGCTGGGTCGAAAGGTGCGACGACTTCGGCACTTGCATAAGGAGTTGAGGCCACTAGGCAGATGAAGAAAATTCTCAAGGTCGTGCGTCTCATATCCAAATCCTCGTGTGAAAATGCACCTAAACCCTGACCTCAGGGCGCCTGTTTGTCCTGAACGCCACCTGAGGGGATCCTGAACGAGGGCTGAGCGCGGTCTGAGCTGCCCGTTATAATGCACGTGAGCGCCCACTCGAGTTGGGGGTATGGAAGGCTTGGCCAAGAAGCTGTTCATATCGAACGCGCAGGTGGATGTGGATGCCAACCGCATCAGGGTTGGTGGCCGATGGTGCCAGGTCAAACCGCGATCCATGGCGGTTCTGATTCACCTGGTCGACTGCGCGGGTGACGTCTGTGCCCGCAGAGACATCATGGACTCGGTCTGGGGGCAAATCGAAGTCTCTGATGAGGTGCTCAACCACGCCATCCATGAATTGAGAGTCGCTTTCGAAGACGATCCCCGCGACCCGAAAGTGATCGAGACCATCCCCCGCGGTGGATATCGACTGATAGCTTCGGTTCAGCGCAGCCATGGTGGGCCGAGAGCGTCCTCGGATTTGAAATTCGGCCTGTTGCTGGTCTTGGTGTTCTTGATTGCCGCGCTGTTTCTGTGGGCCGTTCCCGTTCGGGATTCCGGGAGTGAGACCGCACGCCTGGCTGTGCTGCCCTTTAAGAGTATGGATCCCGATGTCGGTTTCCAGTATTTTTCAGACGGTTTGACCGAGGAACTGATCACGCGACTCAATGACATCAATCCCGAGCGGCTCGATGTGATTGCGCGAACTTCGGTAATGATTTTCAAGGATCAGCCTGCTTCGCTGTCGCAGATCGCCGAGCAATTAGACGTGGATTACATTGTGGAGGGTAGCGTGCGTCGGGGAGCTGGCAGGTTGCGAATCAAGGCCCAGCTCATCGAAACCCAAGGGCAGACCCACCTTTGGACAGGCACTTTCGAGCGGCCCATGGGGGATGTGCTCGATCTGCAGGCGAGGCTCGCAAGAGAGATCGCGACCCAGGCCGGAGTGCCGCTGAGAGCGCTTGGAGAGGCCGTTGTTGAGTCTCCGCCACCCGCTGCCTTTCAGCATTTCCTGCGCGGCCGAGAACATTTGTATCAGTTTCATCCCGGAGCCTACAAGGCCGCTGTTGAATCTTTCGATCACGCTCTTGAGATCGCTCCGGTCTATGCCGATGCTCACGGCTGGCGGGCAATGGCTCAGTTCGGGCTGGCTTTCTCAGCCTCGACGGTTTCAGAGCGCCGCCTGCACGCACGAGCGGCTGCGGAGTCGGCTGCCAATGCATTGGATATCGATCCGGATTTGGGCATCGCCCTGGCCGCAAGAGCCTGGCTGGCCTTCGCGATCGACTGGGATTTTGAGCGCGCCGAGGCTCTCTATCGCCATGCACTCGAAGCCGATGAGAACAGTTGGTGGGTGCACTGGGGATACTCCGAATTATTGAGTGCGCTCGGGCGACATTCTGATGCAATCCACAGAATAGAAGTGGCGCATGGGTTGGATCCGGTCAACCCGCTCGTTGCTGTGGAGCGCGCGGCTATCCACGCCCGTGCCGGCGATCACGGAGCTGCTATTCGCTTGACTCGAAAGGCATTGGACGTCATGCCATATCATCAGGAGCTGCACGACCGCCTACCACTGTATCTGGCAATGGCCGGGCGATATAGTGAAGCGATCGATGCCAATACTCGATTTGCTTCGATCTATGACATGAAATATGACGCTGGGGCTCATGCGCGAGAACTGGAGAAAAATGGGGAACGTGGTTACTGGCAATGGTTGCTTGACTCCAGGCGTTGGATGGCGGGCCCGGTCAGTGAAGCGAAGGCCTTGGTTATCCTGGGTCGAATGGAGCAAGCCCTGGATTCTCTGAGCCGCGCGGTGGACATGCGAGTCCCATCGGTCGCTTTCATCGGATCCGACCAGGTTTTTGCCGAATTGAGGGGGCGTCCGCGTTTCGAGCGACTGCTCGAACGGATTGGGATTAACGAGTAGGCATGCCAACCCGCAGGCTCTTTTTCGCTCTCTGGCCTGACGAGAGTATTCGCCGAGGCATTTTGGCCCGACGAGAATCCCTGGGTTCCCTCAGCCGCCGGCGAGTGCCCGACCACAACCTGCATCTGACGCTCGTCTTTCTCGGCGACCAGTCGGGCGATCGTCTGGCGGAGTTCGAGGCGGCCGCCGGGGAGATCGAAGGGGCAGCCTGCATGCTGGAACTGGATCGTTTCGGCTGGTTCCCGCGCGCCCGCGTGGCCTGGCTGGGCGGCGATGCGCCCGAGGCGCTGGGCGAGCTGCAGGGCGCGCTGTGGCGGCGGATGGTCGACCTGGGCGTTCGCCTCGACGAGCGCCCGTTCCGGCCGCACGTGACCCTTTTCCGCCAGGTGCTGAGACGGCCGCGGATGCCGGATCCCGATCCGCTGATCTGGCCGGTCGGGGATTTCGTGCTGGTCGAGTCGGTTGCCGGTTCTCCCTACCGCGTGTTGCGGCGGTGGGCCCTGGAAGCTTGAATGGGGCGCCCCGGCGCAATGATTGGCCGGGAATTTGCAGGATATCCCCGGCCGTTCTCGGGATTTGAGAATGGCCTTTCTATACTGCGTGTAGGACATGACCGCGAGTGCCTGTAGGAAAGGCCGTCGATCCTCGGAATCCGACTTGGATCACCACGGCGCTGTGAGATAATCCGGGCTGATCGCGGCAGCAACCGAACGAATCGAGCAAGAGGACTTATATCGTGGACGACAATCGCAAGAGAGCACTGGCCGCGGCGTTGGGCCAGATCGAGAAGCAGTACGGCAAGGGCGCGATCATGCGCATGGGCGACGATGCCGGGCGCAAGGACGTGCCGGTCGTCTCGACCGGGTCGCTGGCCCTCGACGTCGCGCTCGGCGTGGGCGGTCTTCCGCGCGGCCGCGTGTGCGAAATCTATGGCCCGGAATCCTCGGGCAAGACCACGCTGACCCTGCATGCCGTTGCCGAGGCCCAGAAGGCCGGCGGTACGGCGGCCTTCGTCGACGCCGAGCACGCGCTCGACCCCAGCTATGCCGAGAAACTCGGCGTGAACGTCGACGACCTGCTGGTCTCACAGCCCGACACGGGCGAACAGGCCCTGGAAATCGCCGACATGCTGGTGCGCTCCGGGGCGGTGGACATCGTGGTGGTCGACTCGGTCGCCGCGCTCACCCCCAAGGCCGAGATCGAGGGCGAGATGGGCGACTCCCACGTGGGCCTGCAGGCGAGGCTGATGAGCCAGGCCCTGCGCAAGCTAACCGCCAACATCAAGCGCACCAACTGCCTGGTCATCTTCATCAATCAGATCCGCATGAAGATCGGCGTGATGTTCGGTTCGCCCGAAACCACCACCGGCGGCAACGCGCTCAAGTTCTACTCGTCCGTGCGCCTCGACATCCGCCGGATCGGCGCGATCAAACGCGGCGACGAAGCCGTGGGTAACGAAACCCGAGTGAAGGTCGTCAAGAACAAGATGGCGCCGCCCTTCCGGCAGGCCGTGTTCGAAATCCTCTACGGCGAGGGTATTTCGCGCGAGGGCGAGCTGATCGAACTGGGCGTGGAGCACGGACTGGTCAAGAAGTCCGGCGCTTGGTACAGCTACGGCGATGACCGGATCGGCCAGGGCAAGGACAATGTCCGCCAGTTCCTCAAGGACAACCCGGACATGGCCGCCGACATCGAACGCCAGGTTCGCGAAAAGCTGCTGCCCAAGTCGACTGGCGAGTCGCAAGAGAAGGCCGAGGAGCAGTCCGGGGAGCAGGCCGAATCCAAGGCCGGTTGAGCGCGAGCAGGGCTGAAGCTTGAGCGAGGACGACGCCGCCAATCCGGCTGAGGTGCACGAGGCCGCGCTGCGCCTGTTGGCGCGGCGGGAGCACTCTCGTGTTGAACTCGCCGGCAAGCTGGCCCGCAAGGGCTGGTCGGAGTCGGTCGTCGAGCAGGTGATCGACGAACTGGCCGAAGCGAATCTTCAGTCCGACGAGCGCTATGCCGAGAGCTACGTGCGCCAGCGTGTCGACAAGGCCTACGGGCCGGTGCGCATCCGCGCGGAACTCTCCGAGCGCGGGGTCGATCGGAGCCTGGCCGCGCGGGCGATTGAAGCCGAATCGCCCGACTGGTTCGCCATCGCCGCCGGCTGGTACGAGAAGCGCTTCGGTTCCGAGCCGCCCGCTGACCTGAAAGAAAAATCCCGTCGCCAGCAGGCGCTGGCGCGGCGGGGCTTCGCCCACGAGCACATTCGTGAGCTGATGGACTGAGCGGCTGTCTCACCGAGCGATCCCCGACGGGCCGGAAAGCCCGCCGGGGCTGTGTGTCCGGGCTCGAGCACGGCCCGCTTTCGCGGTCTCTCATTGTGTGAACGGAATCGGCCGGATGCTTTGCGGCGGCCTTCTACGCGGCATGATGCGGGCGATGGCCCGTGCGATGGAAAGTATTTTGCGGTCGCTTCCGGGCCTGCCGGCGACATCCACGCCTCCGAGGGGCAGCCTTGTATGGTTGCCATGTATGGGCAGCGTTACGACCGGCGCCCCGACGAGCGGCATGAAGTGGGCGTTTCTCGCGTAGGCATCGAAAGTCGACATGCTTGATTCTCCGACGCGGACACCTGCCGTTGCAGCACCAATCGGAGCGGCCTGCACCGGCGTTGTGGGATAGACCATGGCATCCAGGCCCAGGCCGTCCATTCGGGCCATGTAGGACTGCCTGATCGCGGGCACGACTTCTTCGACAATGGCGCGGTAGCCGGCCTCGTCGACAAGTCCCTGCAGCCCCTCCAGGCTGGCGGCGACGCTTGGGCTCGCGACTCTCGCCACGAGCTCATCCACGCTGATCGAGGGCGCGTGTTCGGCCAGATAGGCACCCATTTCGAGCGGAAACTCGAATGTGATCAGGCCGAGTGCGGCCCCGATACTGGCCTGCCCGGCTGAAGGCAGTTCGACCTCGACGAGTTCGACACCCGCCGCTTCCAATTCCTGAAGCACACGATCGAATCCGCTTGCCACAGCGGAATCCAGGATCGCGGTGAAGTGCCCGCCGATTACACCGACCTTCAGTTCAGACAGTTTTACCGGATCCAGGTGGATCGGACCGTTCGCGATGGCACCGTCGAGCCTTGCGAGATCCTCCACGCTTCTCGCCATGGGGCCCAGCGTATCCAGGCTCGTGCTCAGCGGGGCGACGCCCTGCCGCGAATACCTGCCCGTGGTCGGGCGAAAGCCCATGGTGCCCGTCAGCGCTGCAGGAACCCGGACCGAGCCCGACGTGTCTTCGCCCAAAGCCAAGGGGGCGAAGTTCGCCGCCAGGGCCGCACCATTGCCGCCGCTGCTGCCACCGGGGATGCGCCCGAAATCGTAAGGGTTGAGCGTTGCGCCCGTAAAAGCATTGTTGGTCGTAAACCCCAGTGAAAGCTCGTGCAGGTTGGTCTTGCCCAGCACAATGGCGCCGGCGTCCAGCAAGGACTGGATGACCGGCGCGTTGTCGTCCGGCTGGAAGTCCCCGAGCGCGGGTGTCCCGGCTGTCGATGGCACACCCGCGACATGAACGCTGTCCTTGACGATGATCGGAAGCCCGTGAAGCGGTCCGGTCGCCTCTCCAGCGTCACGGACGCGGTCTGCCTGCCTCGCCGCCCGGCGGGCAGCGTCGGGCTGCAGGTGGACGAAGGCGTTGATGTCCGGATTGCCTTGTATTCGATCAACGAGGATGCCCACGTACTCCTCGGAAGTGAACAAGTCCTCGTTCATGGCAGCGAGTGCTTCGGAAGCAGAAAGCGAGACAATGAACTTGCGCCTCAACGATGCCGCGCTCCATCCGGTCGCTTCGCAGCTCTCGCGCCCCGTTGGAACTTCGATCGCCGGCCAAGGGCTGATCGCCGGCCAAGGGCTGATCACGGCATGCCGACCGCACGTGGCTTGACTTTCCTCCGGTGATGGCCCGGCGCGCAACTGCTCGCCGCTGACAGAAATGGCCGTCAACATGATTGCGGCCGCTGCAACTTGGGTAAGGGGGCCTCGAGACAGGTGCATGTTTCCTCCTACTGCATGTCAGGTATGTGGACGTGACTGGCGATGCCAGCCGTTTGCATGTTGCCCGTGCCGCTGTCGGAGGACCTGCCGGAAGTCTCTCGAAAGCCTCTCGGATTGCCAACGATCGGCTCATGCCGACGCAGGCGCAGTCGGGCCGCTCCCGGCCTGCTACGGCAGGGGATTTGGCGTCGATGTCTCGCGTCTGTAGAATTACACTCGGGGCTGACAAGGCAGGATTCATGTCGAATCAACGCAGCTTTGGCCTGGGCGGTGCCCGGTTGTATCCGGATAGGTGCCTGATCGCCGGTAGCGAAGGCGAGGTTCATCTGGAACCGCGCGTGGCCGATCTTGCCGCCACGCTGGTGGCGCATGCCGGTGAGGTTGCAACACGCGATTACCTGATCGATACCGTCTGGGCGGGTCATCCCGGGGCCGAGCAATCGCTTACCAACGCGGCCTCCAAGCTCAGGCGTGCCGTCGAAGCGGCTGGTGGCGACCCCGAGGTGATCGAGACCGTTCCCAAGCGAGGGTACCGGCTGGTAAAGGCACCGAGTGCAGACGCACATAATCCCGGTCCAGACAAAAGGCGTATGGGTTGGCTCCTGGTCGTGCCGGTATTGATCGTGCTCATTGTGTCCGTCTTATGGGGGCTGGATCGCGGCGAGGATGGCCAGCAGTCCATCGCCGTTCTGGCCTTCGAGGATCTCTCGCCGCAGGGCGATCAGGTCCACTTTTCGCGCGGTATCGCCGAAGAGGTACTCAATCGCCTCTCACGCATCAACAACCTGCGCGTGGCGGGCCGGACGTCGGCATTCTCGTTCGCCGACAAGGACCTCACGATTTCCGAGATCGGTCGCCGCCTCGACGTCAGCCACGTGCTCGAAGGCTCGGTACGAAAGATGGACGAGCGGATCCGGGTCACCGTCCAGCTCATCGACTCCGGCTCAGACCGTCATGTCTGGTCGGAAACCTACGATGCCGATCTTTCCAACGTCTTCGAAGTTCAGGATCGCATCGCCTCCAGCGTGGCCCGGCAGCTGAGCGTTCAGCTGGACGTCGACACGGCCCAACACTCTCGGACCGATCCCCGAACCCATGCATTGCTGCTGCGTGCGCGCCACCTCTTCGATTACGGCGATGAGGAGCAGGCCGAGCAGGCCTGGAAACTGCTCGAGCAGGGTCTGGATCGAGATCCCGACCATATCCCGCTGCTGCTGCTCGCCACGCGGGAAGCCTACTGGAACGGCAACATGGAAAAGGTCAACCGCATGCTCGGGCGGGCCGTCGAGATCGCCCCCAACCATCCGCAGGTGATGCTCTTCACCGCATACGGCGACTGGATGATGGAATACGATCCGCAGAAAGCGCTCGACAAAATCGAGAGCGCGCTCAGGCGCCGGCCGGGAAACGTCCATGTGCTGGGAGCCGCTTCGCAACTGCTGCGCTGGATGGGGTTCGTGGAAGAAGCAATCGTCGTCGGGGAACGGGTCGTCGCCGACGATCCCCTGTGCAAGTATTGCCTCAAAGACCTGGCGATGGCGCATATGTATGCCGGCAACCTGGAAGAGGCCGAGCGGCGCATCGAACGCTATCATCGGCTGGGCGACGACGGGCACCTGGTTCACGGGGACATTCTCCTGCTGGCCGGCAAACCCGAGGAGGCTCTGGAGCGTTACGAACGTCAGCAGCCCCCGGCAGGTCATCCGGTTATGTACAGGACGAGCCGCGCCATGGCGCTGCACGACCTCGGGCGGATGGACGCCTATCGCAAGGAGCTGGAAGCCTTCGAGGCCGAGTGGGGGGAATTGAGCCCGAGTTCCGTCGCGCGGGTATACGCTTGGGCTGGTGACGTCGAATCGGCCATAGCTGCCCTGGGCGACGGCAGCCATTTGCTGAAGCCGCGGGTGCCCCGGTCACCTTTTTACGACAGTCTCAGGGGCGATCCGAGATGGCGTGAGGTCCTGGCCCGCCTGGGTGTCACCCCGCAACAGCGTCGGGAACTCGAGTTCGCGCTGCCCTTCGATTGAGCCACCGGCCGGGGCCGGTTTCAGGCGACCTGGCAGCGGTTCTTGCCGGCGCGTTTGGCCCTGAACAGCGCCCGGTCGGCGCGCAGCATCCAGTTCGCGGCGGACTCCCCGTCAGCGTGTTCGGCCAGGCCGGCTGAGAACGTCACCGCCGGATCTCCCGGGGCCATGCTTTTCGCGAACTCGTCTCGCAGATTCGCCAGTGCTCGCTGCGCGCCCTCCAGCGAGGTTTGCGGCAGTACGAGCACGAATTCCTCGCCACCGTAGCGGTAGAAGCGGTCGTGTTCACGCGTGGCCGAGGCCACGACTTCCGAGAGCCGCACCAGGATCCTGTCTCCGGCGTCGTGGCCCGCTTCGTCGTTGAGGCGCTTGAAATCGTCGAGGTCCAGCAGCGCCAGGCACAGTGGCGCCTTCAACCGGGCCGAGGCGTCGACGAAGGCCGGCAGGTCGCGATCGAGCGAGCGCCGGTTGAAGGCCCCGGTCAGTCCGTCGCGTTCGGCCAGAAGCGAAAGACGTTCGCGCTGGCTGTCGACGCGGGCCGCGAAGATCATGCTGAAAAGGCTGGTCATGATGGCGACGGCGATCAGCGTTGCGTGCTCGGTTCCCGAAGTCGAAACCTCGGGATGGAGCGCGATCGCGCCGATCATCACGGAATTGACCGTCAGCGCGATCGGGCGGTCGGCCATCAGGAAGTTGCCGACGAGCGTGCTGAACATCCACAGGGGGCTGAGCCCCAGAAGCAGCACGACCGCGATGACGGCGGCAGCCGCGACGCCCGCGGTGATATTGGCCGCGAGCCGAGTGTGGCGCGGGCGCCACGCCAGGGCGGTGAGGCCGGCGAAGGCCGCAACGATGGTCAGGTCGGCGAGGCCGACCAGGACCTGCCCGTTGAACAGGCGAAAGGCGGCGAAGGGCGTGATCGTGGTTGCCACGCAGATCATGTACAGGGTCACGATTGCCAGGCGCATGTCCTTTCTCATGCGCGACGCCAGTCGCCGGCAGGATGAGACCTTCCGGTCGTTCCCGGATGGCGTTGTGCTCTGCGGGGCGGTCAGAAGTCCTGGGATCGGCATCGGGGGGGGGCTCATGGATCAGCATTTTCGCGCGCTTTCTCGGCTACAGTGAATTCAATGCAATTCCCGAGCCAGGCTCCATCGCCCGTGCGGTGGATTGCAGGTCGGGCGGTCTTCCGCGACTTGCTTCGCGCTTGCGTTAGAGCGAGTATCCGGAGATGGTCGTACCCCGCCGGGCAGTGTGCAGTGCGCTTGGTAGGCAGGCTAATGGGCAAACGGCTCCCGCCCTTGTCGCCGAAGCCCTTAAACTATAAGTCTTTTCCCAATCGCATCGAGTTCCGAGTCCCGATGAAATCCACCGCCGAAATCCGCCAGGCCTTCCTCGACTTCTTCGCCGAGCGCGACCACCGGATCGTGGCTTCCAGCCCGCTGGTGCCGGCCAACGATCCGACCCTGCTGTTCACCAATGCCGGTATGGTGCAGTTCAAGGACGTCTTCCTCGGCTCGGAGAAGCGCTCGTACACGCGGGCGACGACCTCCCAGCGCTGCGTTCGCGCAGGCGGCAAGCACAACGACCTCGAAAACGTCGGCTACACGGCGCGGCACCACACCTTCTTTGAGATGCTGGGCAACTTCAGCTTCGGCGATTACTTCAAGCGCGAGGCGATCCAGTACGCCTGGGAGTTCCTGACGAAGGTGTGCGGTTTTCCGCCCGAGAAGCTCTGGGTGACGGTCTTCGAGGAAGACGACGAGGCCGCCGATATCTGGCTCAAGGAGATCGGCGTCGATCCGGAGCG
>JAZBPT010000308.1:0-8842 GCA_036351755.1 Wenzhouxiangella sp.
CAGTCCGGCACGAACGTCACGCTGGAGGACTTTCCCGGCCGCGTTCGGGTCGTGACCTTCTGGGCAAGCTGGTGCGGCCCCTGCCTGACAGAGATCGACGTGATGGAGCAACTGGCCGGACAGGTGCCGGATACCGACCTGCGCGTGATCGCCGTAAACGTGCACGAGCGCAACCCGGTTCGCGTGCGCCGGATGCTGCGGCGGCTGGACGATCCGAACCTGCTCTATACTGAGGACCGACGCGACATCATCGTCGATCGATACGACATCGAATCGATCCCCCTGATGATGATGATCGACCACCACGGCGAGATCCGATATGTGCACCAGGGCTACGGCGAATCCAAGCTCGACCAGATCATCGAGGAGCTCAACGGATTGCTCGTCGAGCAGGCGCAGGATCGCCAGCAAGGCTGACCGATTGCCGCCCGGCGCCGGGTCCGCACCGTGACCAGCACGCTGCTCGTCACCAACCCCGGCAGCCGCTCCGGCGACGGAAATATCGACCAGGCCGCCGAGCGCCTGCGCGAACAGGGCGAGGTCGAGATCGTTCGCCCGGATCAGCCACGGGCGCTGCCCGCCGCCATCCGCGAACAAGCCTCCTCCTTCGATCGCATCGTCCTGGGCGGCGGCGACGGCACGGTCAATCTCGCGCTGGATGCCCTGTTGGAGGTCGACAAGCCGCTCGGCCTGCTGCCGCTGGGCACCGCCAATGACCTGGCGCGGTCGCTCGAAATCCCCCAGAAACTCGACCGTGCGATCGACGTGATCCTGGCCGGCCACACTCGCCGCCTGGACGCCGCGCGCGTCAACGACGTGAGCTTCATCAACGCCATCGGCGTCGGCCTGGGCCCGCAGATGACGCGCGAGATGGACGCCGAATCCAAGTCGCAACTGGGCGTCCTGGCCTACCTCAAGGGCATCGTCCAGGCGATGGAACACCAGCCGGTCTTCCGGGCGCGCATCGTCAGCGAAGACAGGACCAGGGAAGGCGAATATGTGCAGATCACCATCGCCAACGGCATTCACTACGGCGGCGGCATGACCATCGCCGATGACGCCAAGCTCGACGACGGGCGGCTCGACGTGCTGCTCGTGCCGAAGCAGAGCCACTGGAGCCTGCTGGGCAATGCCCTGCACTTCAAGACCGGCCTGACGCGCGCCGCCGATGCACTGACCCACTGGCGCTGCAAGGAACTGAGCATCGAAACCAGCGAGACGATGGACGTCACCGCCGACGGCGAATTCCTGACCGAAACGCCGCTGGAATGCCGAGTCATTCCTTCCTGCCTGTCGGTCTACGCGCCTGCCCTGCCCGCCAGCGACCGGATCCCGGCCTGACCCGGCCCTTCCCTGTGCGAATTTCCCGCGGGACGGGTAGACTGCGGACAGCGACCATCGCCAGGCCCGAGGGCCCGCGGAGCCCATGAACGAACAGACCGTCTACACCAACGAACAGGCCGCGCTGATCGACGCGCACACCCATTCCTGCGCGCTGGCGCAGCGATATGGCCACGCCTGCGATGTCCTGCTAGAAGACGGTGACCTGAAGGCTCGTCTCCAGGCTCGGCGCGAGCAACTGGAGTCCCTGTCCGAGGCGCTCGAGAAGCGCATTCGCGCCCAGGATCTGCTGCCCCACGACATCAACGTCGACCGCGAAGACCTCGCCCGCCTGGCCGACCGCTTTCGCGAGTGGCTCGACCACGAACGACACGCCCATCTCCAGCGCGCCCTCGCCGACCGCGAAGCCGAACTGATAGACCGGCTCGAGACGCTCCAGCAATATGGCGTCGACGATGCCACTATCAAGAACGCTGATGCCTCCGGCCGGAAAATGATGGCAACACTCGACGAACGATGATGCCAAAACCGATAGCAGCTCATAAGAGTCTGTCAGGTCTTGTTTCCCCGGGTGCTATGAGTCGCAGTCGAGACCCGAGGGAATGGTGAGTCGCTCGAGTTGCATGGAACCTCCCCCGAATTCGGCACGACTCGAATCCCACTCCATCTCACCGGCCAAACAACCTAGATCGAGCACAGCCTTGCCCCAGGGAATGGTGCGCAGTGAGCCGGGATCGTACTCGATGCCATGGCGGGAGGCCGCGGTGCTGTAGAGATCCTCGAAGGCGAGCTGCCCATCCGTCATTTCGCCGACACCCTGGATCCAGACATGATCGCCGTCCGAATCGTAGGTGAACCAGTTCATAACCGCACTTCCGGTAGCAATCCAGGTCAAGTACACACCCTGCCCCGGAAGATCGGGATCATGCCAGAGGCCGGTTTGTTCGGACTGCGGCCGGAGGACAGAATCAGAAGGCAGACGGCAGCCAATCTGCATAGTCTGCGTCAAAGGTTCAACCCGCGACATTCGAATTTCAGATCCGAACTCCATCTCGACAACGCCGGTATCACAATCGTGAAACGCCAGCCTGGCACTGCCAATCACCTCGATTTCGACCGGCGCCGCAGGATCCGCGAAAGCCCCGCCCTGCGTCCGGTAGACTTCGTCCACCTCAATTCGATGGCCTTCGATCGCACCAACTCCCTGAAACCACTCCTGCCGGCCGCGTGAATCGTACTCAAACCAGGTTACCGTCGCGAGTTCGTCACTCAACACCTCCAAGACGAATCCCTGACCAGGCTGTTCGGGATCGTGCCAGGGCCCCGTCCAACCGGCGTCGATCGCCGATACGCCTTGCAATTCAACAAGTCCTTCGCGGCCGGCTGACATCCAAGCTCCGCCGCTTCCGGATTTGGTTAGCCTTCCGGTACGCCGCGGCCTCGGTGTATCAGTAGAAGTGTAGAAATCATCCCAATAGATTGAAAATCGGGGCGTCTCAGCTAGATGCAAAGGGCTGTCAAGTCGGCTTACGTCCAACAGTTCAGCGCCTCGATAGTGCGAATACCAAAGTAATTCGCCGTCGAAGAGAAGGTTCCGGCCCCAGGTGGCACGACCAGGAAATGCGAGCTCAGAAATGACTTCAGGGCTTCTTGGGTCAGTCAGATCATACAGCCTGACCCCTGCATCTCGGCATGCAGCTGCAAGAACGTTCTCACGGATGGCGATCGCCGATGTGGGGCAGTCAGTCAGATAGCCCAGCAGCTCGAACGCATTGTCTGGCGTGAGCTCCGCGATGCCCAACCCCTTCACTCTATCCGCAACATAGACGACCTCTTCGTTGCTTCTTACGCCCCAAATATCGCGGAATACCCCCGTTGAGAGAATCTCCTGTGGGTTTTGTCGATCCGATATATCAAACAGCTTCAATCGATCCCCGGGTGAACGATCAGATGCCCAAAGCAAACTGCCATTCTTCCAGAAAGTATCGGTATAGAGTGCGAAGTCGGACTCGTGCTCGACGCCTTGGAAACCCCTGAATGTCATCGATCTAGAGTAGCGGGCCTCGTTGGATAGGACTAGCCAGTCACCATCAACGACCATATCGGAATAGCGGCTGTGGGCTTCTCGGTAGGTCGGGTACTTCCAGGCAGGCAGGAAATCATGGGACATGGCAATTATCCCATCCCTTGTAGACGCAAGAATGACATCCTCCGACTCCTGGACGCTCTTGATTTCAAATCCTGGCGGCAGATGAACCAAATCGCCGAGCCTGGGCTGCAGAGGGTCTGAAAGGTCGACAACCAAAAGTTCAGCGTTTCGAGTAACGAACAGGAAAAAATCGGGATCGGGGCTCTGAACGAACCCCATGATGGGAGAGGCGGAAATATCGTCCACCCGCAGCGCAGATAGAAACTCGATCGCTTCGATGTCGCTGGCGTCACGGATGGTAACGCGGTAACCGTAGTGTCCGATCAAGTAGCCATCCTTCAAGAAGGCTCCCACCAATGAAACTGGTTGGCTGTTGTAACCTTGCCTGAATGCCTCTCGCGGATTTACTGGATCGGACCAGTCAATCAGTTGATACCGCATATCACTGACAAGAAGGATTGATTGGCCGGTGCGCACATAGTCGAAGGCTTGAGCACCGGAGAACTGAGCCAACTCATTGGGGTTTTCAGGGTCGCTCAAATCCACCATGTGCATCCTGAAGTTCCGATGACTTCGCTCAGTAATCGCAAGCCAAAGTCCGTTACCCCAATCTTCCAGCCCCCTGAACGCTTCCACGCCACCGCCTGTCGAGGTAGACAGCTCCGCCAGCGGCTGGAGCTCCCCCTCCTCCTCGATCCCGTATGCTGTCAGCATGCCGTCGTTGCTGCCGACATAGAGAACATCGTCTATTCGCCTCATGACCCCCCAATTCGGGAGGCCTCCCCCTGATAGATGCCATTCTCGAACAAAGCTTGGATGTTCGGGATCCTCCAATGAAAACTCGAAGATGTGGCCCATCTCGAACTCGGATGCAGAAGCCAACCAGAGCCTTTCTCCGTCTACCAAGAGGTTGCTGATCAACCCCGCCATTGGCTCTGACCTATCCGTAACCTGCGGCACTAACTCATCGCTCCACGCGACCGTTACCAAAGTCCCCCCTTGTGCAATGTAGGTGTGCTCGTTCTTGGTCACCATACTTGTAACTGAACCGCCGAGTTGGTTCTTGACAAGCCCCTCCTCAGCGCCAACAGTCATACTGAAAAGGCTAGCCAGAAAGCAAAAAAACAGAAGCTGAATTAGCCGCATGATCCCCACTGATTCGTAAAAACGCCAAGGGCAGGGTACACCGAGGCAAATCACGGTCACAAATCCCGTGACCTGGAGCACCGAATGCGTGTGACAGGATTCAGATCGCTTCCCCGCTGGATCGAGCGGCGTTCACGGCCGCCCAGCCAAGCACCAGCCAGCCGGCCATGTGGCACATCCCGCCCAGGGGCGTGACCGGCCCGAGCCAGTCGAGACCGAGCAGCATGCGGGCGTAGATGCTGAAACTGAACAGCAGCGTTCCGGCCACGAACAGCCAGGAAGACAGCCCGAGGCGGAAAGCTGCCGTACTCGAATCGATCAGCGCCGCCGCCAGCCCCGTCACGACGATCATCACTGCTCCGAGTTCGTGATAGCGCACGGCCGTGAGCACCGACCGCATGGCCTCGGCATCCAGCCCGGCCACCGGGCCGTGCCCCGTCGCGGCACCCGTAACCAAGGCCAGAAATCCCAGGATCGCCCCCGTCAATACGCGCAAGTTCATGATTGGACTCCGATGGGTCGACTGTGAGAGTGTATCCGTCAACGGAAAAAAACGGTGGCACGGTCCCAGCGCCGGACGCGTTGGTCAGGTCAAGGACGCTCGATGGAGTGTCCGTTCCGAATCGACACCACCGGAGGTTCGTATGGCAAGCACAAGTCATTCGACCGATTACGGCTCGCCGCGCGATCAAGCCGCGGGCCGAGGCCCTTCCTTCGCCGTTTCACTACTCGCGTTGATCGGATTGCTGCTTGTACCGACACTCGTCCCGGCGCAGCCTAGCCCGATCCGCGTTGGTGCTGGTGGCGCCTGCGACCACAACACGATCCTGGGTGCGCTGTTCGAGGCCGCCGGCAACACCGGGCTGGACGTCATTCACGTCGCCAACGACCAGGTGTACGAGGAATTCCTCCCGGTCGCCAGCGACAGCCTGGAGATCATCGGCGGCTTCGAAAGCTGCAGCGACAGTACCGCCAGCGGCACCACCCAGATCTTTGCGCCGACGAGTCCCGGACAGGTCGTGGCCACCTCCGGCAGCGGCGCCGCCTACACGCTGCGGCTGGAGAACCTCGAGCTATACGGCACTTCGATGGTGGCGCGCGGCGGTGTCGTGGAAATCAACGGCGACTACGAGGTCATGCTGGACAACGTGCAGATTTCCGATGGCCTCGCCAACTTCGGCGGCGGCGTCTACATCAACGGGGCCGACGGCGCAGAACTGCGTACCTCGACCTCCGATATCGTCCTGATCAGCGAAAACGTCGCCGTGCGCGGCGGCGGCGGCATCTATTGCACCGGCGGTGCCACCGTTCGTTTCATGCAGGGCGCGATCGCGAACAACACGGCTAACGGGGAGAGCACGACCACGCAGGACAATGCCGGCGGCGGCGTGGCGCTGCACAACGGCTGTCAGATGCTCTCGCAGGCCGGCGGCTTTCTGGCCGGCATCTACGGCAACACCCTCGACACCGTGCCGGGTATCGGTTCTGCCGGAGGCGGCGGCGTCGCGGTCCTTTCCGGCTCCCTGTTCGTCGCCGCGGGGTCGGCCGACCACCCCGCCCTCATCGCCGACAATTTCAGCGCCTCACGCGGCGGCGGCGTCTACGCAGACGGAGCCGATACCCAGGTTCAGTTGCGCAACAGCTGGATCAACGCCAATCAGGCGGCTCTTGCCGGCGGCGGCCTCTTCGTTTCCGATGCCGGCCTGGCGATGGTCCGGACCCTGCAGGGCGAGGCTTGCCACAACACCCATCGCTGCAGCCGACTGCACGGCAACAGCGTGCTCGAAGGCGGCCAGGACCACGGGGGCGCAATCGGCATCAACAGCGATGCCTTCGTCCAGATCGGCAACACCTTCATCGAACAAAACAGTGCACCCACGGCGAGCCTGGCGATCGTCCGCGGCCTGAGCACGCTGCAATTCCGGAACGTGGTGGCGGCCAACAACGCCGGATCCGACGAACTGATCCGCATCGACAACGTCTCCGAAGCCAGCGTCGAATGGAGCACCCTGGCCTACAACGACCTGAGCACCGCGGTCATCTCGATCGAACACGGCACCCTTGCGGGGTCGATCGACCTGCGCGGCAGCATCGTCTGGCAGCCGGCCATCGACCTGGTCAATTCCGACCACAACGCCACCCGGTCCGGCGACTGCGTCATGGCGGCCGACTTCACCGGAATCCCGGAACTGACCCGGACGTCGTCCGGGCCGCCGGGTTTCGTGGCTGCCGACGACCTGCGCGTGACGCCCGGGGGCGAGGCCGTCGACTTCTGCGACGACGCGTCAATTCCGACCGATGTGGACATCATCGGCCCGGGCAGGCCGAACGATGTCGATCTCACGAACGAGTACGGTCCGTATGATCTCGGCGCCTATGAATGGCGACGGACATTCGGACAGTTGTTTGCCGATCGATTCGAGGAACCCTGAGGCGACGATCAAGCCGCGCCGGCGCTGCGCCAGGGCCTGTCGACCAGGCGAAGGCGCTTACCTCGGCTGCGTTCGAGACTGCCCGGTTCAAGGACCCGAATACCAACGGGCACATCCAGCAGGCTCTCCATGCCGCGCCGAACCCGATCCTCGAAATCCCGCGGGGGCGATGCCTTCGGCTCAACTTCCAGGCTCAGGGCATCGAGCTCTCGACCCGGCGCCACGACACGAAACGTGGGAGCGACCGCATCCATCTGCAGCAGCGCCGCCTCGATGTCGTTGGGCGCCAGGGCCCGGCCGGCGTAGATGCGCACGTCTTCGGCCCGAACCACATTGACCAGCCGGGCGGATGTCCGTCCGCAGGGACATCGCCCCCGTTCGATCCGAACCCGGTCGCCTGTCCGGTATCGCAAACGCGGGGACGCTTCATTGAGCAGGCTCGTCAACACGAGCTCGCCGTCCGTACCGGGCGTGAGCGGCACGCCATTGTCGGGCTCGAGCACCTCGGGCAGGAAGGCATCCTCGTACAGATGCAGGCCGTTTCCATGCTCGCAGGCGTGAGCGACGCCCGGCCCGAGCACTTCGCTGAGCCCATAGGTATCATGCGCACGGATGCCCAGCACGCCTTCGATATGACGGCGAAGCGCGGGGCTCCAGCCGTCCCCACCGAAAATGCCGGCCTGCAGGTCGGGCGGGCGCAGGCTCGCATCCCGTCCCACCGCTTCGGCCAGAGCCAGCGCCAGGCCCGGCGTCGAAAGCAGCACCTGCGCCCGATGCTGGTGCATCAGTTCCAGGTGTTGCTCCACATCTGGAGCCGAAGAAGCCGGAAGCACCGTCGCGCCCATCGCCTGCAATCCCGTCTCGAAGCCCAGGCCGCCGGTAAACAGGCCGTAGCCATAGGCGTTGTGGACCCGGGTGCCGGCCGCGACGCCGGTGGCGGCGAGATTGCGCTGGACCAGGCGCCCCCAGTTGACCATGTCCGACTCGCTGTAGCCCATCGGCGTTCGACGCCCGGTCGTTCCGGACGAAGTATGCCAGCGCCGCACTTTCTCGAGCGGCACGGCCAGGACATCCTCGATATCGCTTGCGGCGCGCAGATCGGCTTTGGTCGTGGTCGGCAAGCGATCGAGGCCATCCAGGCCGAAGGGCCGATACGGTGCGACATCCTCGGTGGGCGCGAAGCCCAGCAATTCGGTCAGGCTCTCCCGATACAGTGGGCTCCTGTGAGCCCGCTGCACGGCCTGGGCCAGGCGCTCGTCCTGGAGAGCCCGCAGGGCACCGCGGTCGAGCCGCTCGGCCGCGTCCAGGACGCGCGGAACCAGCTGACCCATCTCAGGCCTTTCCGCCCGGAAGCGCGTCATCGAGCGCTTGGTAGAGATCGTCGATGATGTCGGGGTCGAAGCCTCCGTAAGGCTTGCCGTCGGCGCTGGGCTTGCGCTGGGCGAACTCGACGAAGAAACCCTGATCGGTGGGATGAGTGAACATCTGCCTGAGAACCGCACCGTTGGGATCGCGATAGGACAGCACTTCGGTCATCCACGGCACATCGAGCCCGGCCAGCTTGCGGCGAACGGCTTCCATCTCGGCGTCCTTGTTGACGTGCAGCGCGACGTGCTGCAGCGTGTGCGTCACCGCGCGATCGTCGAGATCGACGTTGTCGAGAGAGCGCTCGATGGGCGAGCGATGTTCATCCGAGACGGACAGCCCCACCATGTCTTCCCAGGGGTGCCCCTCGCGACCGCCGCGGATCAGGGCGATGTGCCGCGCCGGATAG
>JAZBPT010000309.1:0-5791 GCA_036351755.1 Wenzhouxiangella sp.
CCCGGCCAGGCCACGGGCGCCGAGTACGGCGGCTTCGGCAACAATGGTCACGACGGTTTCATCCTGCCCGAGAGCGAAATCCGTCGGGTCCGCGAAAACCTGGCGGAAACGATGACCACAATCGCCTATCACATGGCCGGCCCACCCCATGTCGTTCGCGCGGAACTGTTCGATGAGTCCGGCCGGTTCACGCTCTGGACCGCCCGGTGGATGATGACCGAAGAAGGTCGCAGACAGGCGGTCACGCGCAGCGTTCGGCCCCTGTCGGCAGGCGAGGCCTATCGACTGCGGGTGACATTCAGCAAGCCGATGCGCTGGCGAGAAGACGGCAACGTGGTGCCGTTTCCCGGACGCGCCGCTTCCTCTCTGGACATCGAGGCCGGGCTCGCGCTCGGTGACGAGACGCTGTCCGTTGTCGCCGGCGAACCCCAATGGCACCAGCAATCCTCGAACTGGAACGGTCGCGGTCCCCGCTACCGCGACGATACGGTGACGATCCCGATTCGACTCGAGGACGACCAGGACAACATCGCCCTCCTCGACGGATCCGGAAGCCGCAGCGTCGCCCTTGTGCTCGCAGCCGAGGACATGACCGGAAACAACCTCGACGCCGACCCGGCAACGCCAGCCGGATTCCGCTGGGGCGCCTGGCGGGACTATGACGGTGAACTGGGCCCCGACCTGGGCGGTCGCGACCGAACCCTGGCCCTGGCGGCCACGACCCGACAGCCCGACCCCGTCATCCCGGTGAGCGCAGGCCATTCCGCCATGTGGTTCAACCCCGACCGGAGCGGTGAAGGCTGGGTACTCGAAGTGCTTCCCGAAAACCGGGCCGTGGCCTACTGGTTCACCTTCGACGAACAGGGCCGTCCGAGATGGCTGGTCGGCAACGGCCGCATTGAAGGCAATCGCATCGAGTTTCCCGAGCTGATCGCGGCCAGCGGCGCGCGGTTCGGGCCGGATTTCGATCCGGAGGATGTCGAAACCGCCACCGTCGGCTCCGCTCGCATGGTATTCGACGGCTGCACCAGTGGCTGGTACGAATACGAAGCCTACGGCTTCCATCGCACCATCGATTTTCAGGCGCTGACCTCGACCTGGAACGCGCCCTGCGGCCCGAACGTCGGATTCCCCGACATCGAGCGGGCCGGAGAGAGCGGCTCCTGGTACGACCCGGCGCAAGCGGGACAGGGACTGACGCTGCAGTGGATCTCACCGGAAGAAATGATGCTCGTCTGGTTTACCTTCGATCCGGAGGGAAGGCCTTACTGGATCATCGGCCTGAGCCGGGCGGGCAGCACCGACCCCGTCGTCTTCCCCGAACTGCGCGCCGTTCGCGGGCCGGTATTCGGAGACGACTACGATGCCGGCGCCGTCGAACAGGTTCTCTGGGGCCGCGCCGAACTGTCCCTGGACTGCGCCCAGGGGCAGTTCGAGTACGAGACCGACATCGAAGGGTTCGTGGGCGGCGTCCTGCCGCTGGAGCGGCTCACCCGCCTGTCCGGGCTGGAATGCCCGTAGGAACGGACTAACCCAGGAGCCCCGTCAGGATCATCATTCCGGCCGCCAGAGCGACGGTCAGGCTGGCCAGGGCCAGCAGCTCGCCGACCACGGCGCCCAGTTGCCGGGCATGCTGGCGAAAGGACTCGCGGCGATGCGCGCGCGGACGAGCCTGGCGGATTGCGATTGCGACCTGCATGGCTGAACTCCATCTCATGAACGTGAGAGCAGTTCAGCACGGGCCCTTCTCAAAACCTGAGAAAGGCTCGCGAGGGGGCTTTCAATCGGAATCGCCGTCTTCGGCGAGTTCGCGCTCCATCTCGGCCAGGGATGCGTGCCTCAGGTCCTTGCCCTCGACCAGGTAGACGATGTATTCGCCGATGTTCTTTGCGTGGTCGCCGATGCGCTCGATGGATCGGGCCACCCAGATGGCATCCAGGATGCGGCGCGTGCTGCGCGGCTCCTCGACCAGGTAGGTGTGGTACTGGCGCAGGGCCGCCTCGTAGTCGGCATCGACGTTCTTGTCCTCGCGAACGAGAGCCACGGCCACTTCGGGCGCGAGCCGCACGAAACCGTCGAGCGCATCGTGGAGCATACCGCGCACCGTGGTGCCCATGATCTCCAGCTCGCGGTAATTGTTGCGCGGGCGATCGGCCTCGGCCAGCGAGATGGCCATCCGGGCGATCTTTTCGGCTTCGTCACCGATACGCTCGAGGTCGTTGATCGTCTTGAGCATGGCCACGACCAGGCGCAGGTCGCTGGCCGTCGGCTGGCGGCGCGCCAGGATGAAGATGCAGCGTTCGTCGATGGCCTTTTCCATGTCGTTGACGCGGTCGTCGGCCTCGACGACCTTCTGCGCCAGTTCCGTATCGCCTTCGACAACGGCGCGGGTCGCATCGCTGATCATTTCCTCGGCGAGCCCGCCCATGGTCATGACCTGCTGGCGCAGTGACTCCAGTTCCTCGTTGAACTGACGGGAAATGTGCTTGTCGAGATGCAGCTTGTCCATGATCTTGTTCCTCCGGAGATCGCGACGGGCCTAGCCGTAACGCCCCGTAATGTAGTCTTCGGTGGCCCGCCGCCGCGGATTCGTGAACAGGCGCGACGTGTCGTCGAACTCCACCATCTCGCCCATGTACATGTAGGCCGTGAAGTCCGAAACGCGGGCGGCCTGCTGCATGTTGTGGGTCACGATGACAATGGTATACCGATCCTTGAGTTCGATGATCAGTTCCTCGACCTTGGCTGTCGAGATCGGATCGAGCGCCGAGCAGGGCTCGTCGAGCAGGATGACCTCCGGCTCGATGGCGATCGCGCGAGCGATCACCAGACGCTGCTGCTGCCCGCCGGAGAGGCCGAATGCGTTGTCGTCGAGCCGGTCCTTGACTTCGTCCCACAGGGCGGCGGATCGCAGGGCGTTCTCGACCACTTCGGCCAGCTTGCGACGATCGTTTACGCCCTGCAGGCGAAGACCGTAGGCCACGTTCTCGAAAATCGACTTGGGAAACGGATTGGGCTTCTGGAACACCATTCCCACACGCCGGCGATGCTCGGCCACGTCGACATCGCGGTGATGGATATCCTGCCCGTCGATCAGGATCTCGCCCTCGATACGGCAGATGTCGATCAGGTCGTTCATGCGGTTGAAGCAGCGCAACAGGGTCGACTTGCCGCAACCGCTGGGCCCGATGAAGGCGGTGACGCGATTGCGCGGGATGCGCAGGTTCACGTTCTTCAGTGCCTGGTCGTCGCCATAGTAGAGGTTGAGGCCTCGCGTTTCGATACAGATGTCCTCACGCTCGATATTGAGCGCCTCGCGGTCCTGGGTCACGGACACGCCGGTCGGAACCTGCACGGACTGTTCTCGATTCTCTTCCATCATTCTCTTAGCGCTCTTTGCGTCTTTGCGGTTGGCTTGCTTCAATCACTTTCGGACCGGTACTTTTCCCGCAGGCGGTTGCGGATCGCGATCGCCGTCAGATTCAGGATCAGGATCAGGGCCACCAGGGTCAAGGCGGTCGCGTAAACCAGCGGCCGCGCCGCTTCCACGTTGGGGCTCTGGAAGCCGACGTCGTAGATGTGGAAACCCAGGTGCATGATCTTGCGCTCCAGGTGGACGTACGGGAATTCTCCGTCCACGGGCAGGCTGGGCGCCAGCTTGACCACGCCCACGAGCATCAGCGGCGCGACCTCGCCGGCCGCACGCGCCACCGCCAGGATGAGGCCGGTCATCATGGCCGGAGCCGACAGGGGAACAACCACCTTCCAGAGCGTCTCCCACTTGGTCGCCCCCAGGGCCAGCGAACCCTCGCGCACCGAGCGCGGAATTCGTGCCAGGCCTTCCTCGGTCGACACGATCACCACCGGCAGCGTCAGAAGCGCCAGGGTCAGCGAAGCCCAGAACAGGCCGGGCGTGCCGAAGGTCGGCGCCGGAAGCCGCTCCGGGAAGAACATCTCGTCGATGCTGCCGCCGAGCAAGTACACGAAAAAGCCGAGCCCGAACACGCCGAAAACGATCGAAGGCACGCCGGCCAGGTTGTAGACCGACACGCGAATCATGCGCAGTATCGGCCCCTGTCGAGCGTATTCGCGCAGGTAGATCGCGGCGAGCACGCCGAAAGGCGTGACGAGGACCGACATGATCAGCACCATGACGACAGTCCCGAAAATCGCCGGAAAGATACCGCCCTCTGTGTTGGCTTCGCGGGGGTAGCCCGTCAGGAAGTCAGCGATGCGATGCCAGTAGAAACCCAGCTTTCCAGCCAGTCCGAGGGCATTGTTCTTAGATGCCATCACGACCTGATCGAGATTGATTGCGACTTCCCGGCCGTCGGCGGTGCGGGCGTAGAGCACGTCACGCTCGGCTCTCGCCTGCAGGTCGTTGCGCTGGGCGCGGAGATCCTCGTACTCCTTCTCGAGCGCTGCGCGGCGAGCCGCAAGGTCCGCCATGGCCGCTTCTCGTTCGGCCCCGGTCACGTCGTAGTGTTCCAGGCCGCGCTCTTCGAGACGGATATCCTCGAGCTGGTTGTTGATTCGCCCGATCTCGCGGCGTTCGATGTGATCGATCTGCGCATGCAGCTCGTTGGCGCGCGCGATTCGCGACTGGAATTCGGTCCAGAGCCCTTCTCCCTCGGCAACCGTTTCGCCGTCCTCCTCGATCCGCAGCGGGTAGCCGTAGAAGTTCCCCCACTCACGGCGCTCGATCATCATCGCGTCTTCGGGGTAGCGCCATTCGCCCAGCGCGGGCTCGAGGTGCCAGACGAAGTCGCGCCCGGTCAGGTCGCGGTTGCCCACCTTGAAGAGGTGGCGGGTGATGACCTGTGTATCCTCGTCGATCAATTCTCCGGCCTCGCGAACACGATCCGCCGGCAGGGTCTCGCTGTCGACCGTCTCGCCGAGAATCACCGACTGACTCCCGTCGACCGCCGTCACGGTGGTCTCCACCAACGGCGCCGGCCAGAAATGGCTGAACCCGCGAACGGCGATCAGCAAAAGCAGGCCGACCACCATGATGACCGAAATACTCAGCGCACCGCCGATCATCCAGATCCACGGATCACCTGACTTGAACCACTCTCTGAATTTCATTCCTTCGGACTCACAAATTGCTGTAGCGGGCGCGCAATCGCTGGCGCACGATTTCGGCGATTGTGTTGACGATGAAGGTCATCGCGAAGAGCACCAGCCCGGCCATGAACAGGATGCGGAAATGCGTCGAGTTCACCGCCGTCTCTGGCAATTCCACCGCGATATTGGCCGACAGCGTGCGCATGCCTTCGAAGATGTTGAAATTGACCACCGGGCTGTTGCCGGTCGCCATGAGCACGATCATGGTCTCGCCCACCGCCCGGCCGAAACCGATCATGACCGCCGAGAAGATGCCCGGACTGGCCGTCAGCAGGATGACTCGCGTGACCGTCTGCCAGGGCGTGGCACCCAGCGCCAGCGAACCCTGGGTGAGGTGCTTAGGCACCGTGAACACGGCGTCCTCGGCGATCGAGAAGATGGTCGGGATCACGGCGAAGCCCATGGCGATGCCGACCACCAGCGCATTCCGCTGGTCATAGGTAATGCCCATGTCGGTAAACCACTGACGCATCGATCCGTCGAAGAACCAGATCTCGATGATCGGGGACAACTCGACCAGGCCCCAGACCAGCAGGCAGATGATCGGCATCAGGATCACCGCCTCCCAACCGCCCGGAATCCGGTTCCGCACGCTTCTGGGCAGCTGGGCCCAGGCCCAGGCGAACAGGAGGAAGGCCAGGGGCAGCCCGACCAGCACCGTGAA
>JAZBPT010000310.1:0-4054 GCA_036351755.1 Wenzhouxiangella sp.
CCGGCCGAGAAAGCGAGGACCAAGGTCACCGCCAGAATCCTTACCCTGTCTGTAATCATCTCAGGCTCCATTGACCATCATTCAGTTTGGCCAGTAAAAAATGCTTTGCACAAGCGCGTCGGACGTTCCTGTTGGGCCGCTCGCCCTGGCGGCCAGCAGGAAATACTCTCCCGCCGTCGCGCCCCCGGACTCCGACAATGGGCGGCAACTTGACCCGTAGGGCAGCCCCCCAACCATGTAGTCACTCAAGTCGATAACGAAGAATTCCGCACCATCTCCAGCTGAAACCCAATCGGCGTCGTCCCATTCGAAACCGGACATCGTGCAGTCATTGCGCGTCATGCCCGACGCTTCCCAGGTGGGCGGCATGTAGCCCAAGCCACCCATACCGCCTTCGATATGACGTATCAGGCGCTCTTCGGCCAGGCGCAATGCGCCTTCGGCACGCTGGAATGCCACGTTGGAATCCGCGACGTTGCCCGCCATGCGTTCCTGCATGATCGAACCCTGACTGGCACTCAGACCAAGGAGCGTCAGCACGAGGAGGAACATCAGCCCGACAAAGAGGGCAACGCCCCTTTGCCGTTGAATTGAAAGCGATAGTCGTTTCATGGCTTCCTCACATCACCAGCTGTCGGTTGCGTAAACTGATCGAAGAGAAAAACAGCTGCCTCAGCCTGCCGTCCTCCTGGTGGGTAACCGAAGTACTGGCGAGATCAAATGTCTGCTGCGTTGTTCCGTCACCCATGTTTTCGGGCGAACGAACGAGCAACGCCAATCGCGCACCGATCACGAACTCCCAATTGGGCACCTCGCTTGCGGGTAGCCAGTGGTTGACTGTCTGACCGTCGCCCCCATCGTCTGCAGTGTTGCTGTAGCCGAACAGGATCTGCATGTTCTCCACGCCGGAAACGAGCTCTTCAGCAGTACCGCTCGTTACGTCGTAGCGGTAGAGACCAGGCTCCTGTGTTGTCGCATTCATGCCGATGTAGTACGCCAGCACGCGGATCCTGAACAACTGCATGCTCTGGTCGTAGGCTGTCGCCCACTGGCCGAAGCTGGTTGAATTCCCAGGCCCGGTCGAATTGCAGGAGCCGCCGCTGCGGTTGAGTTGCTCGCCGGTCCCGGTATTCTGAAATAGATCGACGCCGGTTGAACAGTTGGTTACGAGGGCGATCTCTCCGACTTCCAGTCCGTGGGGTGCGGTCACGTAGAGTTCATCGGCTCCCGCCCCCGCCCACGCCGAAACATCTGCCGCGATGCCCGGGACCACTTCCGGGCGCCTGATCACGATCACGTCGCTTCCGGGAACGACGCGGTTCTGCAGCCACGACGGCAGGGATTCGGCGCTCCCGTCGGAAAGCTGCGCGCTCCATTGGTTGACGGCGATTCCATCAGCCGAGAGATCTGCGGGCAAGGTGTAGTCGTCGCCCCGTTCCGTCCCGGTAAAATCCCAACCCATCACCGCCTGCTCGGCTGCGAAAAAGGTATCGGGATGACTCGAGCAGTCGGTATCCAGGTGATTCTGCACTGCCAGTCTCGCCGCGCAGAAGCCTCGGGAACTCGAGTCGCGGAACTCCCGCTTGAGCAACTCAAGGCTAAAGCGCCCATTCTCCTGGACACGGGCGAGCGCCTCATTGGAGGTATAAGTCGCCTTGGAGCCGAGAAAGAGTTGGATAACTGCAGCCAAAACAAGAAGGCCGAGCACCATCGCAATCATGAGCTCGATCAAGCTGAAGCCCGAAGCCTTCGCGGGCAACTTTCTTCGAAAACGACGCATTAGCGTGCTCCCATTCATATGCGCGTTGTGACGACCAACTCTTCGCCACTGTCTTCGGCATCTTCGATGCGCTCTTCATCCCAGGTGATGGTGATCTGGATTTCACCCAGCGTACAATTTGTGATGCTGGCTGCCACGTCACCACCCGGTAGCTGCGACGCGGCAAAACTTTGCCACTGCTCGAGAATCGGCAGGTTACAGGTATTCAGGGCGGCGGAGCGATTCAGCCGAGTGAAATCCGCAACCTCATAGGCAAGATTGGTTGCCTGGGTTCGGTGATAGGCGCTTTGCCCCGCTTGCAAGGAGAATCCTTGAAGAGACGCAAGACCCAGAAGCCCGATTGAGAGCACGAGAACCGCGACGAGCACTTCGATCAGACTGAGGCCGTTGACGGTTCCAATGGAAATGTTTTTCATCAGCGCTGACTCCACGCGATCAATCACAAGAAAGGCGGCTGACGCTCGCCTGGCCGGTGGGGCCGATCGTCAGCTGGCGGTTGTTGTCGGCCGTGCAGTCGGGAATTTCCAACTGAAAGGTGATCGGGAAGCTGGTCCCAGCGTTCCGATCCACCATGCCGCTGGCCAGATAACGTATGAAGTCGGGGTCGTCACCGGCGTTGGACGTATCTCCGTCCATACCCGACCAGATTTGCAGAATCTCGCCAACCGTAGCCGAACTGTCACCGGCCGCACCATCATCGGTGAATACGATCCACCCATCTTCCCAACTGCCGGTGCAGGCGGCACCGTCGGAACTGGCACACACCGACACCGGGCCGCGGCGCTTGACGGCCTCACTGCGAGCCATCTGAAAGGCGGTCAGAAAACCATTGGCCTGCGCCGTCATGCGATTGTTCTGAATCGTGCTTCGAAGACTGGGCAGAGCCACGGTGGCCAGTATCACCAACACCGCGACAGTAATCATCAGCTCCAGAATGGTGAAGCCACTTTGGAATCTTGAGTTCACGACAGCGCGCGCCCCGGTTGCTTTGACTCAGGGCTACATTACTGCCGCTTTCGGGATGTAGGAAGGGGGAGGCGACGAGCGGGGCCGGAATCCGGATCAGCGGTAGGGCCAGCTCTCCGGAGCGCGAAAAACCACCGACCGCGGAGCGGAACCGGTGGCTTTCGCGGGATTCTGCGCGCCGTGGCGGCGCGGGCGGGGCTTACTTCTTGCCCTTGCCGTAGCGCTGCTTGAAGCGGTCGACGCGGCCGCCGGAATCCATGATCTTGTGCTTGCCGGTGTAGAACGGGTGGGACTTGCTCGAGACTTCCACCTTGACCAGCGGATACTCGTTGCCGTCTTCCCACTCGATGGTTTCCTTGGTCTGGACGGTCGAGCGGGTCTTGAAGACGAGGTCGCTGGACAGGTCCTGGAACACCACTTCGCGGTATTCGGGATGGATTTCGGATTTCATGGCACTCGATTCCTGGGTCGATCTGACGAAAATAGCCGGGTATTGTCACGGATCGCACCGTCAAATGCAAGCCACACCGCCGGCCGAGGCGCGGGCAGTCAGGGAAACGGTCCTGCGCGGAACATTGACACCCTTGACAAGGTCTGATGTATTGTGAAAGTCCACCCGCACGGGAGGTTCAAGATGAGGACACTGACTGTTCTGCTCATCGTCACCGCGGCCCTCGCCGTTTCCGCCTGCGCCGGCGTTTCCGAAAAGCGCGCACCCACCGAAGTCGACAAGGATTATGTCGGGGCCGTCGAAAGCCAGGCCCGGCTGTCCGGCGTCGACGTCCAGTGGGTCAACCCGCCTCGCCGGAACCGGACGACCGAAGAAGAAGGTTGACAGGCCGGCCGGATTCCAGGCGCGCTCAGCGCCCGCAGGGGCGCTTCGGGTGGTTTTGCGCCCGAGTACTATAGATCCAGCGGATCGACGTCCACGTGCCAGCGCACGCGCCGCGCGCTCGGTAGGTCGTGTAGCGCGGCCAGACGCGCGCTGATGTGATTGGACAGCACAGCGCGGCTGTCGGACTGCAGCCACAACTGGAAGCGCCAGTAGCCGCTGCGCCGCGTCAGGATGGCCGGCAGCGGCCCGATCGTTTCGATTGCCCGACCGGCCAGCAGGCGGGCCGCATCGGCCAGAAAGCGGCGCGCCGGCTGCGCATCGTGCGCCTCGGCGCGCAGAAGGGCCAGCGCGCTGGCCGGCGGTAACCGGGCCTGACGACGCTCTTCCAGCAGGGGCGCGGCATAGGCCAGGTAATCCCCCCGGCCGAGCGCCTCGAGCAGCGGGTGTTCCGGGTGCCGGGTCAGCAACAGGAA
>JAZBPT010000311.1:0-2937 GCA_036351755.1 Wenzhouxiangella sp.
ACAAACGCGCAATTATCCTTCAACCTTCGCTTCCTGTCATCTCGTTTATGGCCCGCAAGCCACGGCGCAGCCGTAAATCACGTTCCGGAAAGAAGCGCAGCGGCACCCGCCGCTGGCTGCTGCGTCCGCTGCTGTTCGTGCTGGGCCTGGCGCTGGGGCTGCTCGGTCCCTGGGTCTGGTGGCTCGACCGGGAAGTTTCCCTGCGTTTCGCCGACCGGCACCTGGCCGAAGCCAGCCGGGTCTACGCTCGGCCCCTGGAATTGCACGACGGACTGCCCTTGTCGCGCCGCGACCTGCTCGTCGAGCTCGAAGCCGCCGGCCTGCGGGCCGGCTCGCCGGAGCGGGCCGGGCGTTTCCGGGTCGAGGGCGAGCGAATCGAGCTGCATCTTCCGGCTTTCGACTTTCCCGACGGACGGCAGGACGCCCGGCGCGCTTCGCTGCGCCTGGACGACGGCCGGGTCGACTTGCTCGGAGAGACCACCGTGCTGCGCCTGCCGCCGGCCGAACTGGGGCGCATCCTGCCCCTCGACGACCGCGTGCGCACGCCGCTGGCCATCGAGGAATACCCACCACTGCTGGTCGCCGGCGCACAGGCGGTCGAGGACCGTCGTTTCAAGCACCACTTCGGCGTCGATCCCGTGGGGCTGGCGCGGGCGATGTGGGCCAACCTGCGCGCCGGCCGGGTGGTGCAGGGCGGCAGCACGATCACCCAGCAACTGGTCAAGAACCTGTTCCTGTCGCCCGAACGCAGCCTGTTGCGCAAGTTCAACGAGGCGATCATGGCCGTCAGCCTGGAACTGCGATTCACCAAGGCGGAGATCCTCGAGGCCTGGCTCAACGAGGTCTACCTGGGCCAGGACGGCCGGCGCGCCATCCACGGCTTCGGCCGGGCCGCAGAATACTACTTCGGGCAGCCGGTGGAAGCCCTCGACGCCGGTCAGGTCGCGCTGCTGGTGGGAATGGTGCGCGGCGCGTCCTGGTACCACCCGCTGCGCAATCCCGAGCGCGCGCGGGAGCGCCGTGATCTCGTGCTGGCGATGTTCCACGAGACCGGCCTGATCGACGAGAACACGCTTCGCCGCCAGCAGGCCGCCGGCCTGGGCTTGCGCCCCTCGCTTCGGTCCGGCGCCAGCCAGTACGGTGCCTTCATGGACCTCGTCGGGCGGCAGCTGCGGGCCGATTATCGCGACGCCGACCTGCGCGGCACCGGGCTTCGCGTGTTCACCACGCTGTCGCCTTCGGCCCAGCGCCGGGCGGAGACGGCCCTGGCCGAGGGGCTGTCGGGCGTCGAGCCCGAGCCCGAGCCCGGTTCGCTGCAGGGCGCGATCGTTCTGGTCGAGCCCGGCGACGGCGAAGTGCGCGCCCTGGTCGGCGACCGGGTGCGCGGACGGCGCGGGTTCAACCGCGCGCTGGATGCCCGCCGGCCGGTCGGGTCGGTCATCAAGCCCCTGGTCTACCTGCTGGCGCTGTCGCGTCCGGACCGCTTCACCCTGGTCACGCCGGTGGAGGACGAAGCGCTGACCGTCGATATCCCGGGTTCCGGGCCCTGGCAGCCGGTCAATTACGATGGCGTCAGCCACGGCACGGTACCGCTGCTCGAAGCGCTGGCCCGGTCCTACAATCAGGCCAGCGTCCGGATCGGCATGGCCGTGGGCGTGGACGCGCTGTTCGACCTGATGCGCCGACTCGGCGTCGAGCCGGGCCGCGAGGCACACCCGGCCGCCTTTCTCGGCGCCGTGAGCCTCACGCCGCTGCAGGTCGCCCAGCTCTACCAGCCCATCGCCGCCGAAGGCTACAGCGCGCCGATCCGGGCGGTGCGGGAGGTCGTCGACCGCAACGGGGAGACGATCGCCCGCTATCCGCTCCGGCTCAAGCCGCTGCCCCAGCGCGAAGCCCTGGCGCTGCTGGACTTCGCTCTGCGGCGGGTCGTCACCCACGGCACCGGCCGCTCGCTGGCGGGCATGCTGGCCGAAGATCCCGGGGTGCGCGGCAAGACCGGCACCACCAACGACCGGCGCGATGCCTGGTTCGTGGGTTACACGAGCGACTGGCTGGGCGTGGTCTGGACCGGCCGCGACGACAACCGGCCCGCCGGCGTGGGCGGCGCCAGTACGGCCCTGCCGGTGTGGGCGCGTCTGTTCGACGAGCTGCCCACGCGCTCGGTTCGCCCCGGCTGGCCGGACAGCGTCGAGTGGTTCTGGGTGGATTGGCCGCACGCGCGCCTGGCCGCCGAGCACTGCGAGGGCGCCGTGGCCGTGCCCTTCATCGCCGGCAGTCAGCCCGAGGTGCTGTCCGATTGCCTGGAAAGGCGCGGGATCTGGCCCTTCGGTCGTTGACGCGACCGGGTTGTTCAGCGATCAACGCATTCCTAGTACCATTGTTGGCGGTTTCTGACACGACGCGTCGAGCATTTTGAAGATGGCTGGACTCATCCGTTTCCCGACTTTCGGGCTGACCGTTCTGGCGGCGCTCTTGCTGGCCGCCTGTGCACCCTGGCAGCCGACCCTGGACGATCCCGAGATCGCCGAGCAGGTTCGCGCCCCGGAAGGCGGCGGGGCATCGCGCGGGCTGCAGGTCTATCCATTGCGTAACCCGGCGGTTCGCGAGCTCGAGAAGGCCGCGGAGGCGGCTCGATCCGAGGGCGATTTCGACCGGGCCGAGAGCCTGCTCGAGCGGGCCCTGCGCATCGAGGGTCGCGACCCTGAACTGCTGCAGCGGATGGCCGAGCTGCAACTCTCCCGCGGGCGGTGGGAGCAGGCGGAAAGCTACGCCATGCGTTCGTGGGAACTGGGCCCGCAGGTCGGTGACATCTGTCGGCGCAACTGGCGCACGATGGCGCTGGCGCGAGAGCGCGACGGCGACGTGATCAAGGCCGCCCAGGCGCGCGAGCGCGTCGAGATCTGTCCCGTAGAGCCGCCCGAGCGCTACTGATCGTGG
>JAZBPT010000312.1:0-2431 GCA_036351755.1 Wenzhouxiangella sp.
ATCAGCATGCACAAGCTGATCATCGTCACCTTCCTGATGCTGGCGGCCACCGGCCTGCCGCTGAAGTTCGCCCATGCGCCCTGGGCGCACACGCTGATGTCCTGGTGGGGCGGCGTCGACAACACGATGTTCCTGCATCGCGCTGCGGCCGTCGGCACCTTCGGCTACTTCGTCTGGCACCTGGTGGTCCTGATCCGCCGCCTCATCGCCGGCGAGAAGGGCCTGTTCTGGGGTCCGAACTCGATGACCCCGCAGCTGAAGGACGGCAAGGACATCGTCGCCATGTTCAAGTACTTCTTCTACATGGGTCCGAGACCTGCGGGCGACCGCTGGACCTACTGGGAGAAGTTCGACTACCTGGCGGTGTTCTGGGGCATGCTCATCATCGGTGGTTCGGGCCTGATGCTCTGGTTCCCGAACTTCTTCACCGAGATCCTGCCGCTGCCGGGCTGGGCGCTGAATGCCGCTTACGTGGTGCACAGCGAGGAAGCCCTGCTGGCCACCGGCTTCATCTTCCTGTTCCACTTCTTCCACACGCACCTGCGTCCGGAGAGCTTCCCGCTGGATCCGGTGGTGTTCACCGGCAGCCAGCCGATCGAGCGCTTCAAGGACGAGCGGCCGCTGGAATACCAGCGCATGGTGGACGAAGGCACGCTGGAAGATCACATCGTGCCGGCCCCGACTCCGGAGAAGATGCGCAGCATCCACTTCTGGGGCTTCATCGCCGTCGGTATCGGCCTCGCCCTCGCGGTGGGGATCTTTACCGCCCTGCTGATTTATTGATGACTGCAACTATCCGGGCGACCAGGACGGTCGCCCGGGTAATCAACCAGGGACAGGCCCGGGGCCCCGCCGAGACATCGGTGGGGCCTCGTGCGTCCCCAAGAGGAAAATAACCATGGCTCGACACTTCTTTGCCGCCCTGACCCGGAACCCGATCAGCCTCGCCGGCACCGCGCTGGCAGTGGCTTCGCTGACGCTGATCGTGGCCCTGTTCGCCGTCCACGCGATCGGCTTCCAGGGCGGGCCCTACCTCGGCATCGTGACCTTCCTCATATTGCCGATGTTCTTCGTGCTGGGCTTGCTGCTGATCCCGGTCGGGATCTACCGCCAGCGCAAGCGCGCGGCAAAGATGGCGGCCGAGGGCAAGGCGCCGCCGCTGTTTCCGGTCATCGACCTCAATCACGAGACCACGCGCAAGTCGGTGATCATTTTCCTCGTGCTGACGCTGGTGAACATCGTCGTGATCGCCGGCGCCACCTACAAGGGCGTCCACGTGATGGAAACCAACGCCTTCTGCGGGCTCGCCTGCCATTCCGTGATGCAGCCGGAGCACACCGCCCACCAGCGCTCGCCGCACTCGCGCGTGAACTGCGTGGACTGCCACATCGGCCCGGGCGCAGACTGGTTCGTGAAATCCAAGCTCGACGGCGCATGGCAGCTGGTCGCGGTGACGCTGAACATTTACCCGCGTCCGATCGAGACACCGCTGCACAACCTGCGCCCGGCGCGCGACACCTGCGAGCAGTGCCATTGGCCCACCAAGTTCGTCGGCGACAAGCTGAGAATCGAGACCGTATTCGATGAGGACGAGAACAACACTGAGCTCAGGAACGCGATCCTGCTGAAAGTGGGCGGGCTCGAGGGTCGCGCCTCCTCCGGCATCCACTGGCACGTCGATCCCGACATCCAGATCCGCTATCGCTCCGATTCGAGCCGGATGAACATCTACGACATCGAGATGACCAAGGCCGACGGCACGGTGAAGACCTTCTTCGTCGACGATGCGCCGGAGGACCAGGGCGAATGGCGCACCATGGACTGCGTCGACTGCCACAACCGGCCGTCGCACATCTACCGCACCCCGGGCGAGGAACTCGACCGGCTGCTGGCCGGCGGCAAGGTCGACCGCAGCCTGCCTTATATCCGGCGCGAGGGCGCGCGGCTCATCGATGAAGCGGACTACGAAACGCACGAGGCGGCCCGGGTCGGCCTCGCCGAGTCGCTGCAGGCCTTTTACCAGGAAAACTATCCTGAGCTTGCGGTGGAAAAAGCCGTCGAGATCAACGCCGCGGCCGACGCCCTGGGCGACATCTTCAGCTGGAACGTGTTCCCGCACATGCGGGTGCGCTGGGATACCTACCCGGACCACAGCGGCCACCCGCCGATCCGCAGCCGCGAGAACGCGCCGGGCTGTTTCCGCTGTCATAACCGGGAACACAAGACCGCCGAGGGCGATGGCATCTCGCGCAACTGCACGCTGTGCCATACCGTGCTGGCGACTCGCGAGGAAAACCCGGAGATCCTGCAGCAGCTGAACCCGTAGCGGCCAGCGCGGGAAAAGTTCCCAAGCACTTGCCACAATTGCCCGCCGCCGGAGCGCTGAGTAGAGTTCAGCGCTCCGGCGGAGTGGACGAGCGATGCATTACAA
>JAZBPT010000313.1:0-2469 GCA_036351755.1 Wenzhouxiangella sp.
CGCATCCTGCTGCAGAAACTCATCGATCACTGCCGGGAAACCGGCGTTCGCGAGGTGGTCGGCCAGGTCCTTCAGCAGAATACGCGGATGCTGGGCCTGGCCGAGGACCTGGGCTTCAGGCTCGGCCCGATCGACGAGGACGGCATCCGGGAAGTTGTCCTGGAACTGGCCGAAGCGCGGGAGGACGGCGCATGACGGCCGTCCTCCCGCCCCGACTCAGGGTGCCTCGAAGCGGTCGCTGAAGAGGGCGTCCTCGCGCGGCTGCGATTCGTAGGCACCCATGTCCAGGCCGCCGCCGAACACGCGCTGGAAGGCACTGCCGCGCTGGTCGTAATCGGGTGCGTAGCTCCCGGCGCTTCCGGCGTCGATGGCCGGGCTGCCCGCCGCCAGGGCATGCGTGCGGCCGTTTGTGCCACCGTTGTCGGCCAGGGGCAGCAGCATCGGGTCCTGGTAGAGGATGTTGCCGCCGTCATCGGTGAACTCCGAATCGGCACCGGAAAGCAGCGAGCTCTGGACGCCGCAGGCGGTTGCCGTCGTGCGCAGGTCCTGCTCCTCGGCACCCGATGCCCCCGTGTTGCCGTCGAACAGCGAGTTGTAGACGTTGCAGTCGCCGGTCTGGGTCGTCAGGATGCCGCCACCTTCGTTGACGGCGGCGTTGTCGGCGACGGTCGAATACTTGATCGTCAGCTGCTGGTCGCCGAAGGAGGCGACTGCCCCCCCGTTGCCCGCCGCGGTATTGCCCGACAGGGTGGAACTCTCCAGGAACATTTGGCTGCCGGTTCCCAGTTCGATGTTGATCGCACCGCCGCTCCCCGCCGCTTCATTGCCGGACCATTCGCTGTACTTCACCTCGGCCAGGAGGTTCTCTGAACCTGGCGAGTAGAGATCGAGGCCACCGCCGCCCGCGCCGGCGCTGTTGCCGGTGAAGATCGATGAGCCGATTCCGAACTGGTTCAGGGTGCCGTTGACCTGGAGGCCGCCGCCGTAGGTGCCGGTGGCCGTGTTGTCGGCGAATCGAGCGTACTCGAAGCGCACGTCGCCGCCGCTGGCGTTGACCACGATGCCGCCCCCGTACTCCCCGGAATTGTTGACCACGTCGATATTCCGGCCCTCGACATCGCCCGAGTAATCTGCCGTGACGCTCAGGCCGCCCCCACGGCCCGTGCCTTCCGCCGTATTGCCTTCGATGGTGACCTCGCTCATGGACAGGCCGGAGTCGCCGGTGTTGATCACGGCCGCGCCGCCGTTGCCGTCGCTTGCCGAATTGTTCATGAATTCGGCGCCGTACAAGCGCACCGGTGTCGCGCTGCCGACGATGATTTCCGCCGCGCCGCCGGAATAGGCTGCCGTGTTGCCGGTGAAGCGGGTCGGCTCGTCGGTGTAGGGGCTGGCGTCGGCCAGGAAGTAGTTCTCCGGGTTGCCGACGGTTCCGAAGCCGTCGCCGCGCGAAAACCAGACGCCGCCGCCGTTCTGTCCGGCCAGGTTGGTCTGGAAGGTGACGCCGCGCAGGCGTATCTTGCCGAAACCGTTCTGCCCGGTGCCGGTGTCGACGACGGCGATCGCGCCGCCGTAGTCGACCGAGCTGTTCGACGAGAACAGCGCGTCGCGGGAGTCCAGTGAAACGCCGTATCCGCCCTGGGAGATCACGTTGACGGCGCCGCCGTTTCCGTACTTGGCGTCATTGCCGGTGAAGGATGTCGAGTTGTTGAGCGAGAGGCTGCCGGTCGGCGATCGCCAGTCGATGGCGCCGCCGCTGCCCTGGGACTCGTTGTCGGCGAAGGTCACCACGTAGGCGTCCAGGGCGTGGATCGGCGCATCGACGCCGATCGCCCCGCCGCGGCTGCCGTTGCCGGTCGTTTCGTTTCCGGAAACCTCCGAACGGAAAAGCGTCAGCCGGGAAATAACGTCGTCGGGATGGCTGTGCCAGATGGCGCCGCCCGCTTCGACCGCCGTGTTGCCTGTCAACGTGCAGTCTTCCAGCGAGAGTTCCCGGCCGTGCGAGCGGATCGCCCCGCCGTAGTCCCCGCCGCCGCCGGTAATGGTCAGGCCCCGGAGCTCCACCTCTTCGGCGTGGAAACCGCTGGCCTGGTATTTCTGGTACATGACCGGCGCTGCGCCGCTGCCCTGGATCGTGATGCGTTCCTCGCCGTCGATGATTACCGATTCGCCGATGGGCAGGGTCGAGCCGTCGTAGTAGCCGCTCGAAGAGGTGCCGAGCGCGATCGTGCCGCTCAGGCCCGAGGCGAAGACGATGGTGTCCTGGCCGCTGTCGCCGGCAGGGCAAGCGCCGCCATAATTGCCGTTGGACGTGGCGGCATAAAGCGCGCCGCGGAGGCTGCAATGATCGGGCGAGATGCTGTCGTCGAGCGTGTCGACGGTGATCGTTGCCGCCTGCAGGGAGCCGGCCGCCAGCGCGCCGCCGATGGCGGCCGTCAGGGGCGCGATGGTGGGCTTGAGGCGCTGGCGGAC
>JAZBPT010000314.1:0-2320 GCA_036351755.1 Wenzhouxiangella sp.
ACTTCCGACCTGCGCCTGAACGAGCCGCGCTTCGTGAAGCTGCCCGAGATCATGAAGGCCAAGCGCAAGCCGCTCGAGACCAAGACCCTCGAGGAGCTGGGCGTGGAACGCGCCGGCGGCATCGAGGCCGTCTCCTACGAGCCGCCCCCGCAGCGCGGCGGCGGCAAGATGGTCGAGAGCGTCGACGAGCTGGTGTCCGAACTCAAGTCGAAGGGGCTGCTGTAATGTCCAGAGTACTGATCATTGCCGAACACGACGGCGAGAACCTGAGCGCGGCCACGGCCAAGACCCTGACCGGCGCGCTGGGGCTCGGCGTTTCCGACATCGATATCGCGGTGTTCGCCGCCGATCCTTCGGGCGTGGCCGAGCAGGCCGCCAAGCTCGAGGGTGTCACGCGCGTGCTGAGTATCCAGCACGACGATTTCGAGCACTTCCTGGCCGCCCGCCTGGCGCCGGAAATCAAGGCGCTGGCCGGCGACTATTCGCACATCCTGATGCCGTCGACCACCTACGGCAAGGACGTGCTGCCGCGCGCGGCCGCGCTGATCGGCGTCAACCAGGTCTCCGACATCCAGGAAGTGATCGACGAGCGCACCTTCAAGCGCCCGATCTATGCCTCCAACGCCATCGTCACCGTCAAGGTCGACGAGGGCCAGCCGGTGGTCGCGACCATCCGCACGGCGTCGTTTGCCGCGGCGGGCGAGGGCGGCTCGGCCGAGATCGAATCGCGCGACGCCCAGGCCGAAGACCCGGGCCACACGCGCTGGATCGGCGTCGAAGGCGGCGAGGGCGAAGGCCCGGACCTGGCCACCGCCCCGGTGGTCGTCTCCGGCGGCCGCGCCATGGGGTCGAGCGAAGGTTTCGACATCATCTACTCGCTGGCCAAGAAGATGAACGCGGCCGTGGGCGCCTCGCGTGCGGCGGTCGACGCCGGCTACGTGCCCAACGAGCTGCAGGTGGGCCAGACCGGCAAGATCATCGCCCCGGACCTGTACTTCGCCATCGGCATCTCCGGCGCCATCCAGCATCTCACCGGCATCAAGGACGCCGGCACGATCGTGGCCATCAACAAGGACCCCGAAGCGCCGATCTTCGAGGTTGCCGATCTGGGCCTCGTCGGGGATCTGTTTGAGTTGGTGCCGGAGTTGGAAAGCAAGCTTTAGTCGCTTGCTTTAGGTTTCAGGGAGATGTGATGACTCGTCGCCCCGGCCTTGAGCCGGGGCCTTCCGTCGGTTGGCGCCTTCGGTTGGGAGGTCCCGGCTCTCCGCTTCGCTACGGCCGGGACGACGGGGTTCGAAGCTTTCGCGGCGAAGCCGCCCACCACTGGTCGACGGATGCCGCCTGAAACCTGAAACCTGAAACCTCCCCCGCGCCCTCGCGCGGGGTTCTAGCTTGCGGTATGCTCAATCCATCGGCTTGGCAGCCGGGGGGTTTGGGGTCAGAGTCTGGAGGGGAAGCAGGCTTGGTCCGGTTTTATGCGTCATTGCTGGCGATGGTCGGGGGAATCGCTGCTGCCTTTTGTTGCCTGCCGGCGTACGGGCTGGCGCCCGACAAGGCCTTTCACCAGTACGTCCGTGATACCTGGAGTATCGAGGAGGGGTTGCCGCAGATTTCGGTGACTGCCCTGGTGCAGGGGCCGGACGGTTACATCTGGGCCGGCACGCAGGCCGGCGTGGCGCGCTTCGACGGCGTGCGATTCACCAGCTACGATCCCCGCACCTCGCCCAATATGCCGGGCATGTTCATCCAGGCGCTGTTCGTCGATTCGCAGGATCGGATCTGGACGGGCACCTACAAGGGTGCGGCGGTGTTCCGCGACGGCGGTTTCCACGGTGTCGACGACGGCTTCGGGCGCGAGATCGACGTCTTCCAGTTCGCCGAGACGGTGCACGGCGAGCTCCTGCTGGCATCCGACCAGGGGCTGATGCGCCTGGCCGGCGATGCCTTCAAGCAGTTGGCCGGCGATCCGGAGGATTCGCTGCGCTCGGTCTTTACCCACGACGACACGCTGTTCGCGGGCGGCTACGGTGTGATCCACGTGCAGCGCGACGGCGAGTGGCGCGCCATGCCGCTGGACGGGGCGCTCGATTCTGCGTTGGTCAACGATTTCGCCCACTACGACGGCCGCGTCTGGGCGGCGACCACGCGCGGACTGCTGTATCTCGACGACGGCGCCTGGCAGCGTTTCGAGGTGCCCGGTCGCCTCGAGGACCTGGTGATCGAAACCCTGCACGTCGACCGCGACGGCAATTTCTGGCTGGGCGCGGCCGGCCAGCTGCTGCGCATCCAGGGCCGCGAACTGATCGAGTCGATTTCCGAC
>JAZBPT010000315.1:0-2472 GCA_036351755.1 Wenzhouxiangella sp.
CGCATCCTGCTGCAGAAACTCATCGATCACTGCCGGGAAACCGGCGTTCGCGAGGTGGTCGGCCAGGTCCTTCAGCAGAATACGCGGATGCTGGGCCTGGCCGAGGACCTGGGCTTCCGGCTCGGCCCGATCGACGAGGACGGCATCCGGGAAGTTGTCCTGGACCTGGCGAAAGGGCGGGAGGACGGCGGTTGACGGCCGCCCTCCCGGGAGGGCTTATGGCGCTTCGAAGCGATCGCTGAAGATGGCGTCTTCCAGGGTCTGCAGTTCGTAGGCGCCCATGTCGAGCGCGCTGCCGAAGACGCGCTGAAAGGGACTGCCGCGCTGGTCGGAATCCGGGACGTAGCTGCCCGCGCTGCCGGCGTCGACGGCCGGGCTGCTATCGGCCAGCGCATGCGTGCGACCGTTTGCGCCGCCGTTGTCGGCCAGGGGGAGCAGCATCGGATCCTGGTACAGGATGTTGCCGCCGTCGTCGGTGAATTGCGAATCGGCACCGGAGAGCAGCGAGTTCTGGACCCCACAGTCGGTCGTTGTCGCTCGCAGGTCCTGCTCCTCCGCTCCCGCTGCGCCCGTGTTGCCGTCGAACAACGAGTTGTAGACGTTGCAGTCGCCGGTCTGGCTGTTGAAGATGCCGCCGCCTTCGTTGGTGGCAATATTGTTCGCCACCGTCGAATACTTGACCGTCAGCTGTTGGTCGCCGTAGGTGTTGAGCGCGGCCCCGTTATTTCCCGAGGTGTTTCCGGAAAGCGTCGAGTTTTCCAGGAAGAGCTGGCTGCCGGCCCCGAGCTCGAGATTGATCGCGCCACCGCTGTTGCCGGCTTCGTTGCCGGACCACTCGCTGTACTTTACTTCGGCCAGGATGTTCTCCGAATACGGTGAGTACAGATCCAGCCCGGCGCCGCCCTGTCCGGCAATGTTGCCGGAAAAGATCGACGAGCCGATCCCGAACTGGTTCAGGGTGCCGCTGACCTGCAGCCCGCCTCCGAAGGACTGGTCGGCAGTGTTGTCGACGAACCGGGCGTCTTCGAACAGAACGTCGCCACCGGACGCGATGATGCGCATGCCGCCGCCGTAGTTCCCGTAGTTGTTGTTCACATCGACCTGGCGGCCCTCGACGTCCCCGCCGTTGTTGGCGGCGACACGGAACCCTGCGCCCTCGCCCGAGCCTTGCGCGGCATTGCCTGCCACGGTGACCTGGCTCATGGACAGGCCGGCGTTGCCGGTAGTGATAAGGGCTCCCCCGCCGTTTCCGTCATTGGCTGAGTTGCCGGTGAAATCGACGCCGATGAAATTGACCGGCGTGGCGTCGCCGACGATGATTTCGGCGCCACCGCCGGAGTAGGCCGCTGTGTTGCCGATGAAAGCCGTCGGACGGCCGTTGAAGGAGTTGGTTTCGAAATCCACGTAGTTTTCCGGCGTGCCCGCGGTTCCGGAACCATCGCCGCGCGACAGCCACAAGCCACCACCGCTTTCGCCGGCCGTGTTCTGCTCGAAATTGGAGCCCCTCAGGCGGAACTGTCCGAAGCCGTTGACGCCGCTGCCGCTGTCGCTGACGGCCGCGCCGCCGCCATAACCTGTGGCGAGATTGCCGTAGAAGTCCGTGTCGCGGAAAAATACGCTGGCGCCGTATGCACCTTCAGATATGATGTTGACCGCACCGCCGTCGCCGTATATGGCAGTGTTATTCGAGAAGCTGGAGTTATTGTAGAAACCGACCGTGCCGTTCGAAGCGCGCCAGTCGATGGCGCCGCCGCTGCCCTGAGATTCGTTTTCGTTCAGGGTCGTTGACGTAATAACCAGGGAGTGAGAAGACCTGTCCACGGCGATGGCGCCACCGCGAGCACCGTTAGCGGTAACTTCATTACCGGAGATTTCCGAAGCGGCGATAGTCAACCACGAGCTGCCATCGGCTGGAGAGCTGTGCCAGATCGCTCCTCCTCCCTCGGTGGCGGAATTGCCGGTCAGGGTGCAGTTGGAGAGCGCCAGCTCCAGGCCGTGCGAGCGGATGGCGCCGCCGTAGTCCCCGCCGCCGCCGGTAATGGTCAGGCCCCGGAGTTCCACCTCCTCGGCGTGGAAACCACTGGCCTGGTATTTCTGGTACATCACGGGCGCCGCGCCGCTGCCCTGGATCGTGATGCGTTCCTCGCCGTCGATGATGACCGACTCGCCGATCGGCAGGGTCGTGCCGTCGTAATAGATACCGGAGGCGAAATCGAGGTTGATTGTGCCGCTCAGGCCCGATGCAAAGACGATGGTGTCCTGGCCGCTGTCACCAGCGGGGCAGCCACCGCCGTAGGACGACGAGTTCGTCGTGGCGGCATACAAGGCTCCCCGCAAGCTGCACTGTTCGCTGGGGATGCTGTCGTCGAGCGTGTCGACGGTGATCGTTGCCGCCTGCAGGGAGCCGGCCGCCAGCGCGCCGCCGATGGCGGCCGTCAGGGGCGCGATGGTGGGCTTGAGGCGCTGGCGGAC